>NZ_JBEZFZ010000018.1:0-192142 GCF_040649735.1 Nonomuraea sp. NPDC048892
CCGACGTCCGCCTGCAGTTCACCGCCAACACCGGCGCCCCAGGCGGCCAGGTCGCCGAGTTCCAGATCTTCGGCACCCCGGCACCCAACCCCGACTTCACGGTGACGGCGCTCAGCTGGACGCCCGCCGCGCCGACCGCGACGACCGCGATCACGCTGTCGGGCACGGTCAGGAACGCCGGCACCGCCGCCTCCGCCGCCACCTCGCTCGCCTTCTACGCCGCAGGCGCCAAGGTCGGCACCGCCGACGTCGCGGCGCTGGCCGCCGGAGCCGCCACGACCGTGTCGGCGAACATCGGGACCAGGAGCGCGGGCACGTACCAGCTCGAAGCCAGGGTGGACGAGCAGAACGCGGTCCCCGAGCAGAACGAGGCCAACAACGGTCACACCGCGCCATCACCCCTGGTCGTCGCCGACGCGCCCGGCCCCGACCTGCAGATCCTCGGCCTGACCGCCACGCCGCCGAACCCCGCCGCCGGCACCCGCGTCACCTTCACCGTGGCCGTCAGGAACCGCGGCACCACCACGACCGGCGCCACCACGGTCACCCGGGTCGCGATCGGGGGCACCACGCTCGACACCCAGACCTCGCCCATCGCCGCGGGCGCGACGGCGAACGTGGCCGTGAGCGGCGGCTGGACCGCCACCAGCGGTGGCGCCACCGCCGTCGCCACCGCGGACGCGACCGGTGTCGTGGCCGAGACCGACGAGGGCAACAACACGTTCTCGCAGCCGATCACCGTCGGCCGCGGCGCCTCGCTGCCGTACGTCGAGTACGAGGCGGAAGCGGCCTCCTACCAGGGCACCCTGCTGCAGTCGGACCCGCTGCGCACGTTCGGGCACACCAACTTCGCCACCGAGTCCTCCGGCCGCAAGTCGGTCCGGCTGAACTCGACCGGCCAGTACGTCGAGTTCACCTCCGTGAACCAGGCCAACTCGATCGTGGTGCGCAACTCCATCCCGGACGCGCCGGGCGGCGGCGGCATGGAGGCCACGATCAGCCTGTACGCCGACGGCGCCTTCGTACGGAAACTCACCCTCTCCTCCAAGCACAGCTGGCTATACGGCACCAGCGACGACCCGGAGGCGCTGACCAACACCCCGCAGGCCGACGCGCGCAGGCTGTTCGACGAGTCGCACGCGCTGCTGTCGCGCTCGTACCCGGCCGGCACCAAGTTCCGCCTCCAGCGCGACGCCGGCGACGACGCCGCGTTCTACATCATCGACCTGATCGACCTGGAGCAGGTCGCGCCCGCGGCGGGCAAGTCGGCCGAGTGCACCTCCATCACCGACTACGGCGCCGTCCCCGACGACGGCGGGGACGACACGGACGCGATCCAGCGGGCCGTCACCGACGACCAGAACGGCGTCATCGCCTGCGTGTGGATCCCGCCGGGTCAGTGGCGGCAGGAGAAGAAGATCCTCACCGACGACCCGCTGAACCGCGGCCAGTACAACCAGGTCGGCATCAGGAACGTGACGATCCGCGGCGCGGGCATGTGGCACTCGCAGTTCTACACCCTGACCGAGCCGCACCTGGCCACGGGCGGCATCAACCATCCGCACGAGGGCAACTTCGGCTTCGACATCGACGACAACGTGCAGATCTCCGACGTGGCCATCTTCGGCTCCGGCCGGATCCGCGGCGGCCCCGGCGGCGCCGAGGGCGGCGTCGGGCTGAACGGCCGCTTCGGCCGGAACACGAAGATCAGCAATGTCTGGATCGAGCACGCCAACGTGGGCGTCTGGGTCGGCCGCGACTACGACAACATCCCCGAGCTGTGGGGGCCGGCCGACGGGCTGCAGTTCAGCGGCATGCGCATCCGCGACACCTACGCCGACGGCATCAACTTCAGCAACGGGACGCGGAACTCGCGCGTGTTCAACTCCAGCTTCCGCACCACCGGGGACGACTCGCTGGCCGTCTGGGCCAACCCGTTCGTCAAGGACCCGTCGGTGGACATCGCCCACGACAACACGTTCGTCAACAACACCGTCCAGCTCCCGTGGCGGGCCAACGGCATCGCGATCTACGGCGGCTACGGCAACAAGATCGAGAACAATCTGGTGTACGACACCATGAACTACCCCGGCATCATGCTCGCCACCGACCACAACCCGCTGCCCTTCTCCGGCCAGACGCTGATCGCCGGCAACGCGCTGTACCGCTGCGGCGGCGTCTTCTGGGGCGAGGCGCAGAAGTTCGGCGCCATCACCCTGTTCGCCCAGAATCGCGACATCACCGGCGTGACCATCCGCGACACCGAAATCTCCGACTCGACCTATGACGGCATCCAGTTCAAGGCGGGCGGTGGCAACATGCCCGGCGTCGTCATCACGAACGTCCGCATCGACAAGTCCAACAACGGCGCGGGCATCCTGGCCCACGGCGGCGCCCGGGGCAGCGCGACCCTGAGCGGCGTCACCATCACGAACTCGGCGACCGGCGACATCGTCAGGGAACCGGGCACCGGCTTCGTGATCACGGGCGTATAGCGCACCCCAGGGCCGGGGCGGGCCGTCACCGCCCCGGCCAGTACGGGTCGAACAGCCGGGCCCGGGCGGCGGAGGAGCCGGAGGCGTCCAGAACGGCGTTGGCCGCCATGCGCCCGGCCTCGTTCGCGCCCTCCATCGTGGCCAGGTTGATGCTGTTGCGGACGTAGTCGGCGGCCAGGAAGAGGTTGGGGATGGCGGTGGTGGCGCCCGGCCGGTCCGCCCAGGAGGAGGGCGCGTTGATGAGCAGCGGCTCGTCGTTGGCCACCGCCGGCGTACCCTCGCCGGTGATCGCCGGGTCGACGAACCAGGACCGTACGATCGAGTCGGGCAGCAGCGCCGCGCCGCCGGGCAGCGCCGAACGCACCTGGGCCAGCACCTCCTGCACGATCTGCGGCCGGGTGCACTGCTTGGCCGTCTTGCCGAACAGGATGCCCGGCGTGTTCCAGTCCGACAGGTCGAGCGACAGGCAGTCCGTGACGGTGCCGTCGCCGTAGCGCGCCGCGAGGTCCCCGGTCCAGAACTGGGCCTGGCTGATCGAGGTGAGCGCCCACGGGGTGGCCGCGTAGATGAGGTGACCGTTCGCGATCGGACGGGGCTCCTTCAGGTAGATCATGACCCCGTTCATCCAGTCCGTCTCCAGCCGGTCCAGCCGGGCCAGCGCGGGGTCGGCGGACTTCATCGCGGGCGTCAGCAGCGGCCGCAGCCGCTCGACCGGGAGCGCGGCCACGTAGTGGTCGGCGCTCACCGTGCCGGTGGCGCCGCTGGGATCGGTCAGCCGTACGCCGGTGATCCGGCCGCCGGAGTAGTCGAAGCCGGTCGCGGTCCAGCCGACCTCGAACCGCACCCCGAGGCCGGTCAGGTGGTCGATCCAGGGCGTGATCCACACGTCGTTGGAGGGGCCGTTGAGCACCTGGTCGGGCGGCCCGTACGGGCCGAGGCCGAGCGCGCTGTAGACGAGCGCCTCGAACATCAGCCCCATCGTGCGGGTGTTGGCCTTGTCCGGCTGGGCCGCCACCAGGGACGCGGTGAACAGGTGCACGAGCAGCTCGCGGTATTCCTGCGACATGGAGCTGGCCTTGATGAAGTCGGCGAAGCCCATGTTCTCCCACTGGCCGAGCCGCCGGCGCGGCCCGCTCGTCACGAAGGTGACCAGTTTGGCGACGAAGAACTCGATCTGCGCAGCGGGACCGTGCTGACGGCGGTGACGGCGCTGCGCAGGTAGTCCCTGATCGCCTCGGGGGTGAGGGTCCCGCCGATGCTGCCCGGCACCGGGACGCGTAACTCCTTCCCCTTGTACGCGATCGCCTCCAAGCTCGCCGGGACCAGGTTGTCGCGTACGGTGCCGGTGCCGGCCGGGATGCGGCTCATGGTGTCGGGCAGGTTCTGGTAGAAGCCGGGGAAGAAGCGGAAGCCGTGCTCGCCGGGCAGGTCCTGCCCGCCGCCCTCGCGAGCGACGGCGCCTTGCGGCCGCTCGCCGCCTCGGCCGGTGTGGCGCCCCACAGGGAGCCGGCCGCCGTGGCGATCGCACCCGTGACGAAGCCCCTGCGCCCGATCCCGTTCTCTCGCTGGTCCACGGCGAACCTCCTGCCTAACCGACACTGCTGTTGGTTCAGTTAGGCCGAACGATGAAGGCATGCCTCACTTCTGTCAATACGCGAACGTGCGCGGGCTCAGCGGGCGCCGGTTTCCGGCAGTGTGGACAGCCCGTTCCACAGCACCAGCATGGCGGCCTCGACGAGCCGGTCACGTGACATCGTCGGGTGCCTGGCCCACCACTGGGCCAGGCCGTCGGTGCCCGAGATCAGCAGCTCGACCACCGCCTGCGCGGCCTCGGTCTCGGGATCGAGCCCCAGGCGGCGCAGGTCGGGCCCGAGCATCGCGGCCACCGAGCGGGTGCGGGTCTCCCTGATGCCCCAGCGCACAACCTTGATCTCGGGGTCGTCCTCGTCGGTGTGGTCGAACAGCAGCCGGCGCGCGCCCGGGTTGGCCTCGGTGAAGCTGAAGTACGCGTCGAGCGTGGCGCGCAGCCGCCGCTCCGGCGAGCCCGAGCCGGTGATCCGGCCGCCGACGTGCTCGACCAGCCGGGCGTTCTGCTCCTGGAGCACCGTGATGAGCAGCACCCGCTTGGACGGGAAGTGGTCGTAGAGCACCGACCGCGTCACCCCTGCCGCGACCGCGATCTCCTCCATCGCCGTGGCGTGGTAGCCGCGCGCGGCGAAGACCTCCAGGGCCGCCTCGACGATCCGGCTCCGGCGGGCCGAGCCCGGCATGCGCTTCCTCGGCTCCTTGGTGGCCATGCCGAGCACCCTACCGTCCGGCGTTGACGCGGCGGCCCCGGCCGCTTACCGTCTTTCTTAACCGACACATGAGTCGGTTAGCGCCGGTGGGAGGTCTGATGACCGAGCAGGCTGACGTCGTCGTCGCCGGGGCGCGCTGCGCGGGGTCGGCCACGGCCGCCACCCTCGCCAGGGCGGGCCGGCTCGTGCACCCCGGTCGACGGGATCGGCCACGGCCTCTGCGTCCGGCGCGCCCCGCTGGACGCGGCGCTGGCCGAGACCGCCGCCGAGGCCGGGGCGCAGATCAGGCACGGGCACCGCGTCACCGGCCTGCTGTGGGAGCACGACCGCGTCGCAGGCGTGCGCGTCGAGGACCGCGACCGGCGCAGGGAGTACGAGATCCGCGCCCGCCTCGTCGTCGGCGCCGACGGCCGCCGCTCGACCGTCGCCCGCCTGGCCGGCGCTGAGCGCCCGCGCGTCTCCCACGCCCACGGGCGGGCCTGCTACTACGCCTACTACGAGGACCCGCGCGCGGAGTGGCGCGACACCGCCGCGATGTGGCTGACCGGCCGCGAACTGGGCAACGCCTTTCCCTGCGACGCGGGGCTGACGCTGGTCCTGCTGATGCCGCCGGTCGAGCGGGCGGCGGACTTTCGCGGGGACCTGGAGGCGGAGTTCGACCGTACGGTGGGTCTCGTCCCCGGGCTGGCCGAGCGGCTGGCGGGATGCGTGCGCGGCACGAAGATCGTCAGCTCGGCCGAGCACCCGTCGTACTTCCGCCGCTCGTCGGGCCCCGGCTGGGCGCTGGCCGGCGACGCCGGGCACTTCAAGGACCCGGTCACCGCGCAGGGCATCCGGGACGCCGTACGGTTCGGGCGGCTGCTCGGGGAGGCCGTCGCCGGCGTACTGGACGACCCCGCCGCGCTCGACCGGGCCACCCGCGCGTGGGAGCGCACGCGCGACGCGCAGTGCGTGCACACCTACCACTGGACGAACCTGCTCGGGCGCGGCGACGGCCTGGCCCACGTGCAGTTCGAGCTGCTCAGAGCGCTGACCAGCGACGAGGACGGCGTGCGCCGCGTCCTCGACACCTACTCCCGCCTGCGCGACCCACGCGCGACCCTCGCCCTGCCCGGCCTGCTCGGCGCCACCGCCCGCGCCCTGCGACACGGGGCCGGGCAGCGCGCGGCCATCGTGCGCGCGGCGGGTGCGGCGCTGGCCCAGCTCGCCGGCCATCGGCGCGAGGCCCGGCGCCTCCTGGCGGACCCACGGACGCCCGTGGCGTGAGCACCCGCGTCGAGGTCACCCTGACGATCAGCTCGCGATCAACTTGCGGTCACTTCGCGGTCATCGGCGGTCGCCTCGCGGCCGTTTGTGGTTGCCTCGCGGTCGGCGGTCGGCGGTCGGCGGTCGGCTTGCGGGCGTCCGAGGTCACTTCGCGGGGCGGATGCGGATGACGGCGGTCTTGCCGACTGCGCCGAGCACCTCCAGGCGCATCTTGTTGATGACCGTCTTCATCCCGACGGAGCAGTCCAGGATCACGTAACCGGGTGCGCCTTGCGACGGCCCCGTGATGGAGGCCGTGCAGCCGGTGCCTTTGGAGAAATTCGAGCTGGTCAGCGGTGCGAACATCGTCACCGTGCGGGAACTGACGCCGGTCACCTGGATCGGGCCGATGCCGTAGCGCGCCGGCAGCGGGATCTGGGCCTTGCGTTTCACCCGGATCTCGCACCTGCCGTCCGCGCACGAACGTCGATTGCCGCCGTCGGCCGCATCGGGCAGCTTCCGGCGGGGCGACGGGGTAGCGGACGCGGTGGTGGACGCGGTGGTGGAGGGCGTGCTGGACGCGGCGGGTGAGGTGGCGGGTGCTGTGGCGGGGGAACCGCCGGAGGACGTGGGGGAAGCGGTGGCGGGCGCACGGGACGCGGCGGCGTCGCCGGGTGCCGGCTCCTGCGCGGAGCACGACACGAGCGCGACGGCGGCGGCCGTACCGAGCAGAACGCGGGCCAGCGGGCGCGAGCGGTCCATACGGGCACTCAACCGCATCCGCACGGGGACCGGTCCCGATCGCGCGCCACTATCCAGGGCCGTCAGTCGCCCCCGCCGCCGCCACCCCCGCAGCCTCCGCCACCCCCGTCGCCGCCCCAGCCGCCACCCCCGTCGCCGCTGTCACTGCTGTGGCTGTGGTAGGAGCCGGGCATCCCTGATCCGTAGCGTGGAATACCGGGGTTGCCGGAGCCTCTGCGCAGGGCCGGCGAGCCGCTGAGCAGCGACCACACCGACCGTACGACGATGAGCGCGATCGCGATCATGAATACGGCTGCCACGATGGTTGAGAACGTCACAAGACTTCACCCCCGTGAGTCTGGAAATCTCCCGTTCTGCCCACGGTAGACAGGCACCCGCGCCCACGGGGCTTTTGAGCCTTCTGCTCGCGGTCACCGCCTCCGCCGCCGGAAGCGGCCCGCTCAGCCCGGCTGCCCGGCGGGGCGGCAGGCGTCGAGGAGGAACACGCACTCCATCGCGACCTGCGCGGCGAGACTGCCGGTCAGGCCCGCATGGTCGTGCGGCGGGCTCACGGTGTTGACGTCGAAGGCGGCGAAGTCGAGCCCGCGCAGCCCGCGCAGGATGCTCAGCCCCTCCCGCACCGTGATCCCGCCCCAGGAGGGGGTGACCACGCCGGGCGCCGCGGACGGGTCGAAGACGTCCATGTCCCAGCAGAGGTAGACGGGAACGCCGGCGAACCTGGCCCGGATCCGCTGGACCAGCGCGGGCACGCCCATGGCGGTGAACTCGTCCATGGTGACGACCTCGTAGCCGAGGTCCCTGGCCACGCCCACGATCCCGGGAGTGCCTCGGTGGTCGGTGTCGCGCATGCCCACGTGCAGCGACGCCGCCGGGTCGATCAGCCCCTCGGTCACGGCGTGCACGAACGTGTTGGCGTTGTTGTACTCGTAGGGGTAGATGCCGTCGTACGCGTCGGTGTGGGCGTCGAAGTGGAGTACGGCGAAGCCGTCCCGATGCCGTTTCAGCGCCCGGAGCTGGGGCAACGTGACCGCTCCGTCGCCGCCCAGGGTCAGCGGCACGGCGCCCGCCGCGAGGATCCGCGACACCCCGGCCTCGATGGCGGGAAAGCTCTGGCCGACGTCGCCCGGCCGTACGTCCACGTCACCCGCGTCGATCACGCCGAGCTCGCGCAGCAGGTTCGTGCCGAACCCGTCGAGGTGCTCGGCGACCAGGGCGGAGTGCGCCCGCACGTGCGCGGGGCCCGAGCGCGCGCCGATGCGGGTGGGGTGGTAGCCCATGTCGAACGGCACGCCCATCACCACGAGGCTGCTCGCGGACAGGTCCTGACCGGCGGGAACTCCGAACAGCGTGCCCACCGGCGAGACCGGCATGGCGTCCGTACGCGTCATTCCCGCATATTAACGATCATTTGCTCGGTTTTCGAGGCGGCCGCCACCGGTCCGGGATTGTGTCTCGACGCTCCAGGGGCGTCCGCCTACAGTGCGGGCATGCGGGTGTGCGCGCACTGGCTCGGCGAGGGCTTGCGGTGCCGGATTCCCCTGCGGCGGATCAGACGCGGCGGGCCGGGGGCCGCGGATCACGCAGCCGCGGATCGCGGGGGCCGGCGATCACGACGCTCCGTTCGCCCGCGACGGCGAACGGGCCGGATCGCCGGACGCACCTGGCGGCTCTCAATGCGAGGAGTGTCCTGTCCTACGAGAACCGGTTCCCAGAGGGGCGCGATCATGGAGACCCTTCCCCTGCTCAGCATGGGGTTCGACGGAGCTCGCCTGCAGGCCACGCGGCATGCCGTCTCCGGCCGGGCCCGGGGGCAGGGGCTGGCGGGCGAGCGGCTGGAGGACTTTCTCGCGGCGGTCAACGAGGGCGTGGTCAACGCCGTCCAGCACGGTGGCGGGCAGGGCAGGCTGCGCATGTGGCGGGTGGACGGCGCGCTGCTGTGCGAGGTCCGCGACACGGGGCCGGGCATCCCCGACCCCGTGCTCGACGCGGAGAGCCTGCCGCCGTGCGCGGCTCCCGGCGGCCGGGGGATCTGGCTGATGCGCCGCCTGAGCGACGAGGTGCGCTTCACCACCGGCCCCGGCGGGACGGTCGTCCGGCTGAGCATGCGGCTGCCGGCCGACGCGGAACCGGCCGCGGACCCTGGCGCCGATCCGGCCGCCGACTCAGCCCTCGGCCCGGTCGCCACAACAGCCGCCAATACAGTCGCTAATACAGGCACCAACACAGCCGCCGGAACGGTCGCGGAAACGTCCGTCGAAACAGCGGCGGCCGCTTCGGACGGCGATCTGCGGGCAGGTGCGGGTCATGAGCGCACAGGACGTAACCCCCGAAGACATGCCTGAAGCCGTGGGACGGGTCAACGGCGAGAGCGACACGATCGCCGAGCGCGCCGGCGTGCGGATCAGGCGGACACCCCGCCCGATCCCGTCGGAGCCGGTCGAGCCGCCGCCGGACCCGGAGCGCAAGGTCGAGGAGGAACGCCGGGAAGCGGCCGGAACCGCCGAAGGGGAGGAATCCGGCGCCGCCGAACCCGAGCCCACAGGCTGAGAATCCGCGGCGCCGGGACGCGGGCCCCGGGTGTGTGCGGGCCGAGCCTCGGGGCCGGCACACCTGTATCAAGGCCATGGCAGGCGGATGGGGCGGCCCGCCGCGTCCTTGTACCAGGGGACGAGCGCACCCGGGCCGAGCCCGGTCACAGGGAGCTGATCGCGCGGTCCCCGGTGGTCGTGACGATGCTCCACGGTGAGCCGGCCAGCGGGAGCCGGTGCGGGGCCGGCTGCGGGAGCAGGGAGCCGGCGGGCAGGCGGGGTGAGTTGGTCGCCACCACCCTGTCCTCGCCGTTCACCAGCGTGATCGTGGTCGGGCTCGCGGCCAGCACCCCGAGCAGCAGCGCCTCGAACGTGGCCGCCCGCACGTCGGCGCCCACCACGCCGAGGAAGCGGCCGTTCACCTCTGCGGGCGCGGTGAAGGTCAGCATGTACGTGTCGGTGCCGCCGTAGTCGACGTACGGGCCGACGATGTGGCGGCGGTGGGTGTGCTCAGGGACGGCGAACCATTCGGCGTGCGTGTAGTCGTAGAAGTCGAGGCTCTCCGGGTCGAGGTCGACGTCGAGGAAGGTCGGATCCTGCTCGGGCGGCGCCTGCCACCACTCCAGCCACCGCCGGCGGTCGGCCAGCACGCCGGGCGCGACGATGACGCCGGCCCCCGCGACCACGTCGTGCGCCCGGCTCAGGCAGGCGAAGATCTCGGGCCGGACCCCGGCCAGGTCGGCGCAGGCGAAGGAGCCGGAGGCGCGATAGCAGGCCACGACGCTGTCGAGGATGCGATCCAGCGAGTCGAAGATGTCCGCGACGATCGTGTGAACCCGGTCGGCCACCTGGTCGACGTGCCGATCGCTCATCGTTGCCTCCTCATTCGGATGCGACGAGCCGCCAATGGAACTCCATCAGACGCTCCGTCCCCTTGTCGAGGTGTTCCTCGGTGAGCGCCCTGGCCAGGAGCGGGTCGCGGGCCTCGATGGCGTCGACCACCCGGGTGTGGCTGCGCACGACGTCACGCGGATCGACGGCCTCGCCGTACGGGAGCCAGAGCAGCTCGCCCACCTCGGACTGGATGTCGATCTCGGCGCGGGTCAGCCGTACGGACTGGGCGGCGGCGGCGACCTCGATGTGGAAGCGGCCGTCGGCCCTGCGGCGCTCGCCCACGGAGCCGGCCGCGTCGAGGCGGCCGACGAGCTGGCGCAGGCGGGCGACGTTGTCGGCGGAGGCGCGCAGGGCGGCCAGCCGGGCGGCGGTGCCGGCGATGGCGCAGCGGTAGTCGCCGATCTCGCGCAGCTCGGACGTGCTGAGCTCGCGCAGGCGGCGCCGGAGCCGGGCCGTGGACGGGTCGGCGGGCGCGAGCACGAACGTGCCACCGCCGCGCCCCCTGCGCGTCTCGACCAGGCCGCGCTCGCGCAGGGCGGCCAGCGCCGCGCGCAACGTCACGGTGGAGACCTTGAGCGCGTTGGCCAGCTCCAGCTCGGCGGGGAGCTGGTCGCCGTCGGCGATGAGGCCGAGCGCGATGGCCTCGGCCAGCCGGCGCACCACCACCTCCACCCGGCCGGAACCGTCGTCGAGCGGGGCGAAGACGGCCGCCCTGGGAAGCTGACTCACGCGCTCCAGCATATTGCCTTTTGAAATATGAACTCATACTTTTAAGCGCAACCCGCACAGCGCGATCCCGCTTGCCTGGGAGGCCACATGCCGGATCCCGACGACAGGCCCGAGAAAGGGCCCGAGAAACGGTTCGCCGAGGAGTGGCGCGACGCCGCCTACAACTGCTTCTCCTCAGGCCACAAGTTCTGCCGCGAGGTCTGCCCCGTCATGCAGGTCACGCGGAACGAGTCCTGGAGCCCCACCGCCTTCCACGCCAACGTCGTGGCGATGGAGAAGGGTGAGCTGGAGGTCGCGGACGTCGCGGCCGACTACGTCAACTGCACCGGATGCGGCGCGTGCGAGGTGCGCTGCCCCAACTCGCTGTTCACCGGCGACTTCTACCGCTTCCGCACCCGTACGGTCGACCTGGTCAAGGCCGTGCGCGGGCTGGCCGTGGCGCAGGGCGTGCACCAGCCGGGCTGGCGGCGCTGGAACCTGCTGACCGAGGAGCGCCGGCACGAGCCGGTGCTCGACGGCACCCCCGTGGACCAGGCGCGGGTCCGCGACTGGGCCGAAGGGCTCGACCTGCCGTTCGGCGGGGAGAGCATCCTGTTCGTCGACTGCGAGGCGGCCTTCCACCGCACCTCGGTCCCGCGCTCGGTGGCCCGGATCCTCAGCCTGGCCGGCTACCCGTTCGGGCTGATGAACGAGCAGTGGTGCTGCGGCGGCCCGGCGGCCGAGATGGGGTACGAGGAGCAGGCCCGCCGCTTCGCCCGGCACAACCTGGACGACTGGCGGGCGGCCGGGGTGCGGCGGGTGCTGGTGCTCGACCCGCACGACTACATCACGTTCACCGAGGACTATCCCCGCTACTTCGGCGACGACTACGACATCGAGATCGTGCTGGTCGTGGAGCTGCTCGCGGAGCTGATCAGGGAGGGCAGGCTGACGCCGCACGTCCCGGTCGAGCGCACGGTGACCTACCACGACCCGTGCCGGCTCAACAAGCGCAAGGGCGTCTGGCGGGAGCCGAGGGAGATCCTGCGGGCGATCCCCGGGCTGACCTTCCACGACGTGGACCGGGTGTCGCAGTGGTCGTACTGCTCGGGCGGAGGCGGCGGGCTGCCCGTCGAGAAGCCGGAGCTGACCGCGAAGATCAGCGAGCAGCGGATCGGCAAGGCGGCCGAGCTGGGCGTGGACACGCTGGTCAGCGCCTGTCCGTGGTCGGAGCGGCCGCTGGCGGAGGCGGGCGGGGCGCGCTCGATCGACGTGGTGGATGTGCACGAGCTGCTGGCCGAGTCATTGGGGGTGGCCCCATGAGCGGTGGACGGGTGCCGGAGGTGGCGTCATGACGGTGCTGATCGATGATCCCGTACTGGACGAACTGCGGCGGATCCTCGGCCCCGAGCACGTGCTGACCGGCAAGGCCGACCGGCTCAACCGGGCGCGCGTGCCCGCGCCGTTCCCCGTGCACCGGTGGGCCGAGCGCATGCCCGACCTGGTGGTGCTGCCGGCCTCCACCGAGGAGGTCGCGGAGGTGCTCAGGCTGGCCGACGCCCTGCGCATCCCGGTCGTGCCGCGCGACGGCGGCACGGGGCTGACCGACGGCGCGGTGCCGCTGCGCGGCGGCATCGTGGTGGACGTCAAGCGGATCAACCAGATCAAGGAGATCGATCTCGACAACCGCACCTGCACGGTCGGCACCGGCATCAACGCGCTCAAACTGAACGAGGTCCTGGCCCGCCACGGCCTGATCTATCCGGACGATCCGGCCTCCTACCCGTGCTCGCTCGTCGGCGGCCGGATCGGCACCAGCGGCTGGTCCCTGATCGGCTCCCGGTACGGCCACACCCGCGACCTGGTGCTCAGCTTCGACCACGTGCTGCCGGGCGGCCGGGTCATCCACGTCGGCGACGGCATCGGCCGGAAGATCACCAAGAGTTCCAGCGGCTACCAGCTCAAGCACCTGTTCATGGGCCATCAGGGCACGCTCGGCATCGCCACCGAGGCGACGCTGAAGCTGTTCCCGAAGCCGGAGGCGGAGTTCTCGCCGTTCTGGGCGTTCGAGGACTACGACAGCGCCTATCGCGCGGTCGGGGCGCTGGCGCGGGCGGGCGTGGCCACGTTCGCCGGCGCGGTGCTGTTCGACGAGTGGAAGGTCGACTACCTGCGGCGCGACGACGAGGCCTACATCCCCCAGCCGTCGTCGGTGAAGGCGCTGGTCTGCGCCGCGCTCTACGGCTACGAGGACGAGGTGCGGGCCGGCGGCCGGCGGCTGCTGCGCATCGCCCGCTCGCTCGGCGCCCGCTACCTGGGCGACGAGATCTCCGAGGGCGACTGGGCGGCCCGGCACGACCGGTACGCCACGCCGCTGCACGGTCGTACCCGGTCGGGACAGGTCGTGCCGATGAGCTGGCACTGCGAGGACGCCTCGATCAACTACACCCGTCTGCCCGCCGTCCGGCTGGCCTGGCACGAGATCGCCGAGCGGCTCAGGCGCGAGAGCGACGTGTTCGACGACTGGGGCATGTTCGCCTACACCAACGGCGCGACCGGCGCCGACTACCTCACCGAGATCGACATCGGCATCTGGGAGCAGCGGCTCGACGACACCGCCTGGGAGGCGTGGGTGCGGGCCAAGCGCGAACTCGCCGCCGTGACGCTGCGGCACGGGGGCTCGATCAGCGCCTGCCACGGCTCCTGCCGCGAGGGCGAGGTGGACCTGGTCCCGGCCGAGCTCGGCGGCGGGTACGACGTGATGCTCGCCGTCAAACGGGTCATCGACCCGAACAACATCATGAACCCCGGCAAGTACCTGCTCGACCAGGCTTATACGGAGAAGTCATGACTTATCGCCATCAGGAGGAGATGTCGCCTCCACCGGCCCGGCGCGTGACCGACGTGGCGATCACCCGCTTCGAGCATGTCTTCGAGGTCGAGCCCGCGCTCATGACCGAGCACGTGACCCAGCAGACCTTCCCCAACTGGGACACGCTGCGCCTGGTCCGCGCCCGGGCCGACCACCTGGCCTGGATGCACCGGCACTTCGCCGGCAAGGTGATCTCCGGCGAGGAGCTGCTCCATGACCTCGACGAATGACGTGCCGCCGAGCCGGGGCGACGACACCCGGCTGGCCGACCTCGGCTACACCTCGGAGTTCCGCAGGGACATGAGCCTGTGGGCCAACTTCTCGCTCGGGTTCACGTACCTGTCGCCCGTGGTCGGTGTCTACACCCTGTTCGCCTCGTCGCTGGCGGTCGGCGGGCCGCCGATGATCTGGAGCCTGGTCGTCGTGGGCGCCGGGCAGTTCCTGGTGGCGCTCGTCTTCGGCGAGATCGTCTCGCAGTATCCGCTGACCGGCGGCATCTACCCGTGGGCCAGGCGGCTGTGGGGGCGGCGCTGGGCCTGGATGACGGGCTGGGTGTACCTGGTCGCGCTGCTGGTGACGATCGCGAGCGTGGCGTACGGGGCGGGGCCGTACCTGTCGGCCTTCCTCGGGATCGGGGTGAGCACCGGCAACACGATCCTGTGCGCGCTGGTCATCCTGGGCGTGGCGCTGGCGATCAACCTGGGCGGGACCAGGGCCCTGGCGGTGGCGGCGATCATCGGCTTCGCCGCCGAGCTGGTCGGGGCGCTGGCGGTGGGCGGGTGGCTGCTGCTCACCGAGCGCCATCACGGGCTCGGGGTGCTGTTCGACTCGTTCGGCGCCGGGTCGGAGTCCGGATATTTCGTTGCGTTCCTGGCGGCCGGACTTATCGGGATTTTTCAGTACTACGGGTTCGAGGCGTGCGGTGACGTGGCCGAGGAGGTGCCCGACCCCACCCGGCGCATCCCCAAGGCCATGCGCATGACCATCTACGTGGGCGGCGCCGCCGCCACGTTCGTCTGCCTGGCGCTGCTGCTGGCCGTGCCCGACTTCGCCGCCGTCGTCTCCGGCGCCGACCCCGACCCCGTCACGAACGTGGTGACCGCCGCCTTCGGCCCGGTCGGGCTCAAGGTCGTGTTCGGCGTGGTGCTGCTGTCGTTCCTGTCGTGCGCGCTCAGTCTGCAGGCGGCGGCGAGCCGGCTGCTGTACTCCTACGCCCGCGACGACATGATCGCGGGCAGCCGCGTGTTCAGAAGGTTCTCCCGGGCCAGGCGCATCCCGCCGAACGCGCTGCTGGTCGCCGCCGTCGTTCCCGCCGTGGTCGTGCTGGGCTCGATCGTGTCGGAGGACGCCCTCATCAAGATCATCTCATTCGCGGTGCTCGGCATCTACCTGGGCTTCCAGATGGTGGTGCTGGCGGCGCTGCGGGCCAGGCTGCGCGGCTGGCGCCCGTCGGGCCCGTTCACGCTCGGCCGCGCGGGCCTGGCCGTCAACGTGGCCGCGCTGATCTACGGGGTGCTCGCCATCGTCAACATGGCCTGGCCGAGAACGCCCGGCGCCCCCTGGTACGACGACTACCTGGTCGCCCTGTCCGGGCTGGTGGTGATCGCCGCCGGGCTGGCCTACCTGCTGGCCGCCCGGCCGTACGACAAGGGCGGAGCCCCCTCGGGCGACGCCATCCCACAGGAGGTCCCCCAATGAAGTTCAGCTACGTGATGCTCCCCGACTACCCGCTGCGCGAGTCGCTGGCCTCCATCCGCCTGGCCGACGAACTCGGCTTCCACGCCTGCTACGCCGCCGACGAGACCTGGCACAAGGACCTGTGGCTGCTCTTCGCCGCCGCCGCCCAGCAGACGTCGCGCATCAGGTTCGGGCCCAGCGTCTCCTCGGTGGTGCTGCGCGAGCCGACGCTGATCGCCCAGGCGGCGGCCACGCTCGACGAGCTCAGCGACGGCCGCGCCGAGGTGGTCCTGTCCAGCGGCAACTTCGGGCTGCTCGCCCAGTACGGCATCGACTGGGCGGTCACCAAGCCGCTGTCGCGCGTCAAGGAGGCGGCGCACGTGGTCCGCACCCTGCTGGACGACGGCGCGATCACCTTCGACGGCGAGTTCTTCAAGTACAGCGGCCTGTTCACCTTCGCCCGGCCGGTCCAGGAACACGTGCCGGTCAAGCTCGGCGCGATGCGCGGGCCGCGTTCGTTCCGGGCGGCCGGCGAGCTCTCCGACGGCGTGCACCACGCGCTCAGCTACACCCGCGAAGCCTACGACTACCTGGTCGAGAACTTCCGGGCCGGCGCGGAGAAGGCGGGCAAGGACCCCTCGTCGATGGACATCGGCGCCTGGGTCGTCTTCGCCACCGGCCCCGACTCGGCCGTGGCCAAGGAGGCCGCCCGCAGCATGGTCGGCCTGTATGCCTCGTCCATGCCCGCCGAGCAGCTCGAACGCAACGGCGTCGACCCGGGCGCGATGAAGCCCATCGTGGACGCCCTCGGCGCCGGCGACCTGGCCAGGGCGGTCGAGCTGACCACGCCCGAGCTGGGGGAGCGGCTGTCCATCTCCGGAACGCCGGAGGAGTGCGTGGCCAAGATCAAGCGCGAGATCGAGCCGGCCGGCGTCAACCACATGATCCTCGCCGTCACGGACGCGACGCTGGTCAAGCAGTTCATGGGGCGGGAGCTGCCCGAGGTGGCGGACGTGGACACCCAGCTCAGGCTGATCCACGACCGGATCATGCCCGCCTTCACCTGACCGGCGGCGAGCCCCCGCACCGGTGGTGGGGGGCGGGGGCTCGGTCGTCAGGAACCGCAGTGCTCGAAGGGGCTGGTGTAGGAGTCGCTGCCGATGGAGCCGCCCCACTTGACGCACGTCCCGGGCGCGGACCGCGTCACCGGCCCGGCGTAGTAGCCGAAGCTGCCCGAGTTCGTCGTCCTGCTGGAACCCTCGGGCTCCAGGAAGGCCGACATCGACGACGGCGTCCCGACGTTCGTCGTCTTCAGCGTGGTGACGCAGTTGTTGCCGTTGCCGGAGTTGTAGAGCAGGTACACCCGCCCGCCGGTGAGGGCGGCCGAGTCGATGGTCGCGTAACCGCTGCCGCAGACCTCTTCGGGCGTGTACGGGTTGCCGCCGCAGGCGTTGGTGCTGGTCACGGCCTTCTTCTGGCCCAGGGACACGGTCACGCCCTCGACCGTGGGGCTGGTGTCGACGGCTCCGCCGGAGGTGCGCTGCTCGTAGTGCAGGTGAGGCGCGTTGGAGCCGCCCGTGGAGCCGACCGTGCCGATCTGGGTGCCCTGGCCGACGCTCATCGAGCCGCCGGCCGCCCGCACCATGGTCGCCAGGTGGGCGTACCGGGTCCTGGTGCCGTCACTGTGACGGACCTCGACCCACTTGCCGTAGCTCGTGCTGCCCGCGTCGTTGAAGTACGCGGTGCCCGCGGCGGTTGCGCGCACGGGCTCGCCGTTGATGGCGTCGCTCCCGTACGTCTGCCAGTCGATGGAGCCCTCGGGGTTGTGCGCCGGAGTGTCGATCCAGTTGTTGGCGTAGAACGTCTTGCCGCAGTTGAACGGGCTCTTGTGCGAGGCCATCACCCGCGCGGAGGCGGAGGCGGAGGATGACGAGGCGGCAGGGGCGGCGGAGGCGGCCTGGGGGGACAGCGCCGCCGCCAGGGCGATCGAGAGGGCGAGGATCGTGGGCTTCATGGCCGTCATTCGTGCCGGCCGTGCGGGCATAGGCATGCTCACCTCTGGAGGGGGGTGGAGGTCGGGCGCCCGGGCGGATGATCGTGAAGATATCCCCGAAACTTCTTTTCATCAATGCCTGTCGCTTGAAAGTTTCCGGCTCCTTGCCGGGTGGCAGTGAATCGTTCATCGGGAAGGCCGTTCCCCGGCGCGCCGGTGATCGCTGATCAGGCCGGGGTGAAGCGGACGAAGGGGATGCGCCGCCCCACTTCGCGGTAGTCGGCCTCGCTGCCGTCCACGGCGAAGCCCATGATCCGGCAGAGCCGGCGGGCGGCGACCGGATGGCGGGGCGCGTACCGGGCCATGAGCTCCGCGCCGTCGTCGGCGGAGAGTGGCGCCGCGGCAGCCTTGAGCGTCCTGCCGCCCACCTGGAGGACGACCTCGGGGGCGGTCATGACATTGCGGTACCAGTCCGCCCGCTCCCCGAAGCCGGAGGCGGCGACGTAGCCGAGCTCGTCGTGCTGGACGACCTCGATGACGGCCTGGCGGGGCAGCCCCGAGACGCGGCCGGTGTGGGTGAGCAGCATGACGCGCTCGCCCAGCAGCCGCCCCAGGCCCAGGCGGTAGAGCACGATGGGCAGGCGCCAGAGCCTGCGGCGCAGCCCGGTCGGCGGCGCGGGCCGGTTGACGATCTCCATGGTGGTCGGCCTTTCTCGTGAGGGGTGTCGCCATGGGGGAGGGGTCTTCAGGGGCCGTCGTCCCCCAGCAGGTCTTCCGCCGCGGCCAGCGCCTGGTCCATGGGCAGGTCCGCGTCGACCATGTGGTGCAGCATCAGCCCGTCGATCGCGGCGACGATCAGGGTGGCCGCGCCCTCCCGCCGGGCGGCCGGCCAGCCGGGATGCAGCAGGCCGAGCCGGTCGGCCACCTGGGCGCGCACCCGGCGCAGCTCGTCGCGGAGCACCGCGCCGAGCGCGGGGTCGCGGGTGGCTCCCACGATCAGCTCCGCGGCCAGGCGGGTCGTCCGCTCGTCGCCGCTCGCGTGGGGCAGCGTGCCGCGCATCGTGCGCAGCGCCGCCCGTTCGTCCGTGACGCCGAGCAACTCGGTGAGCAGCGGGCTGATGACCAGGTCGGTGGCCCGGCGGAAGATAGCGGCGTGCAGCCCGGCCAGCCCGCCGAAGTGGTAGTGGATCAGGCCCGGGTTGGTGCCGGCCTGCTCGGCCACGGCGCGCGTGGTGACTCCCGGCCATCCGTCCTGGCCCAGCAGTGCGACGCCGGTCTCCACCAGCTGCTCGCGACGGCGGTCGCCCCGCGACGAAGTTGGCCGATCGGCCAAGTTGGTCATACGACCAAGTTATCGCGGAACGCCCTATCGCTCCAGCCCGAACGTCACGGCGACCCGCCGGACGAGGTCGTCCTCGGCGTCCCCGACGTCGACCTCGATCCCGTGCAGCCCCAGGCGCCGGACCTGCCCGGCGAGCCGCTCGGTGAACAGCGCGTCGCGTTCGAGCACGTTCCGCAGCGCCCGCCGCGGATCGCCGGTCCTGGCCAGGAAGGCCCAGTCCGGTCCGCCGCGGCCGTCGAACACCGCCCGGCGGAAGGAAGGCGTCGGCAGCAGCCACACCGCCTGGTCCACGTCGGCGAGCAGCGGCCGGACCAGGTCCGGGAGCAGCCGGAAGCCCTCGGCGACCACCGGGCGATCGGCGGGCAGAGCCAGGAGGTCCTCGACGATCAGCTCGAAGCCTTCGCCGCGATACCAGTGGAAGGTGTCCAGCATCTCGCGCGGGCTCCTGCTCACCCAGCGCTCGTCCATGTCCATGGCGGTGAACCGGCCCAGGCAGGGAGCCCGGTCCGCGGGCAGGCGGCGGGCATGATCGGGCATGACCGCGTCGGTGTCGTACAGGCGCATGCCGTGGCGGCCGGCGAGGCGGCGGGCGACGGTGGACTTGCCGGCTCCGCTGCCGCCGCCGATCCAATGGACGTGGCGCAGCCGTTGCCTCAACTCATCAGCCGGTTCATCGTGCATGGTCAGAGCTGGTTCCTGATCGGCCCGGGGGTGTCCGGGAACGGCTGGGCGAGGTATCCCGCCACCTCGGCGGGGGTGAGCAGGTGCGCCTCGCGCAGGATCTCCAGCGACTCCTGCCAGGACCGCCTGGCCTCCTCGTGCCGCCCGAGGTCGTACAGCGTGTGGCCGAGCCACCAGCAGGACACCGCTGCGCCCATCAGGTGCCCGGCCGTGCGCTGGAGCTCGATCGCCTGCCGGTACCTCTCGACGGCATCGTGCGCCATCCCGCAGGCCCGGTAGGCGTCGGCCAGGGAGTCGTTGGCGATGCCGAGGTCGCCGGTGTCGCCCGACTCCTCCGTCAGCGCCAGGGTGTGCCGCGCCTCGCTCACCGCTTCCTCGTGTCTCCCCTGACGGTAGAAGACATGCACCCGGTTGTTGCGCACGTAGGACTCGTGGGCCCTGCGCCGCGTCCGTTCGGTGATGGCGAGGGCCTGGTCCAGCGCGGCGTGCGCGTCGTCGTAGCGGCCCATCAAGGTGTAGGTGACGCCGAGGTCGTTGAGGATGCCCGCCTTCCTGTCCGGCAGCCCCGCCCGGTCCCAGCAGGCCAGGCCCTCCTCCAGGTAGGTCGCGCCCGTCAGGAAGCGCCCGAGCTGCTGATGGACGCCGCCGAGCCCCTGCAGCAGGTACGCGCGGGCGGTCCAGTCCTCCTGTTTCCCGGCCAGCCGCAGCGCCGCCTCGGTCACCTCGATGAGCTCGGGGAACCAGCCCCGGCGCTCGAACAGCCACGTGATGGCGTTCGCGAGGCCCGCCGTCGAAGGGTCGGCGTCGCGCGCCGCCTGCCGTGCCGCCGCGAGGAGGTTGTCCCGCTCGCGGTGCACCCAGTCGTTGGCGTCCGCCAGGGAGGTGAGCTCCTCCCCTGCCCGCGCGGTGGGGAACAGGTTACCGGCCACGCCGTCGCCGAAGAGGAGCCCGCACGCCCGCTGCGCGGTGGCCAGGTAGTGGTCCAGCACGCGCCCGGCCGCGCCGGCCCGGTCCTCGCCGGAGACCTTCTGCTCACGGGCGTACAGCCGGACGAGGTCGTGGATCCGGTAACGGCCGGATCCGGCGGGTTCGAGCAGGCGGGCGTCTGTCAGGTGCTCCAGGGCGGTCTCGGCGCGGTGCTCGGTCCAGTCCGTCAGCGCGGCGGTGGTGGCCAAGGTGTGCGTGGGCAGGTCCACCAGCCCCAGCAGGGCCAGCAGCCGCGCCGCGTCCTGCCTTCCCGGTTCCTCGCGCAGTTGCTCGTGGCTGACCGCGAGACTGGCGCGTACGGCCAGGTCGGCGTACTCCAGCAGGTCGAGCCGCCGGGTGGCGTCGGCCAGCCGGACCGCGAGATCGGCCGGCGACCAGTCGGGACGGGCCGCCAGGCGGGCTCCCATGACGCGCAGCGCGAGCGGGAAACCGCCGCAGAGCCGGGCGATCTCCACCGCCGCCTCCGGCTCGGCCTGTACCCGGCCGGCGCCGGCGACCCGGGCGAGCAGCGCGACGGCTTCGGCGTCGTCGAGCCGGTCGAGCCGCAGGTGCCGGGCGTTGTCCAGGGTGACCAGCGGATCGCGGCTGGTGACCAGGACGCGGCAGCCCGGCCCCGCGGGCAGCAGCGAGCGGACCTGGCGGGCGTCGCGGGCGTTGTCGAGGATCACCAGCAGGTGGCCCGCCGCGGTGAGCGAGCGGTAACGGGCGGCGGCCTCCTCGGCGTCCACGGGGACGGCGGTGCCGTCCAGGCCCAGGGAGCGCAGCAGGTGGCCGAGGGCTTCGACGGGCGTCAAGGGGGTGAGCCCGGCGGTGGATCCGTGCAGGTCGACGTAGATGACGCCGTCGGTGAAACGTCCGGCGACGGAGTGGGCGACGTGGACGGCGAGCGCGGACTTGCCGATGCCACCCGGCCCGCTGATCACGCTGACCGTGCTCCCACTCGTCGAGCCGGTCTCGGGGGTGCCGGTCAGGTCGGCTTCGAGTTGTTCGATCTCGGCCGTTCGCGCCGTGAACGCCTGGGTGCCGGCGGGCAGCTCGGCGGGGGCGGCGGGCCGGCCGGGCGTGCTCCGCCGTTCCGGCGGCAGGTCGAGTTCGGGGTCCTTGACGAGTACGGCCTGCTGGAGCCGTCGTATTTCGGTGCCGGGTTCGATGCCCAGCTCCTCGACCATGGTCCGGCGCAGGCGCTGGTAGACCTCAAGGGCCTCGGGCGCCCGGTCGTCGCGGTACAGGGCGAGCATGAGCTGGGCGGCCGGTCGTTCCCGCAGCGGATGCTTGCTGACGTACGCGGCGAGCTCACCGGTCAGGGCGCGGTGGTCGCCGGCGGACAGACGCAGCTCGGCGTGGTCCTCCAGGACGGACAGCCGCTCCGCCTCCAGCCGGTCGGCCTCGATCCGCGCCCAGGTCGCGTCCACCTCGCCCAGCGCCGGGCCCCGCCACAGCGCGAGCGCCCCGCGGAACAGCCCGTCCGCGCTCGTGAAGCCGCCTTCGGCGCAGGCGGCCCTGGCCCGCCTGGCCAGGCCGGTGAAGGCGTGCGCGTCCACGTGTTCCGGCTCGATCGCCAGCCGGTAGCCGCCGGGCACGGTCTCGATGAGCTCAGCGCCGCCGTGGGCGGCGAACGCCTCGCGGAGCTTCGAGATCACGATGTGCACCTGCTTGCCCGCGGTCGCGGCGGAGCTGCTCTCCCACACGTCGGACAGCAGCCGCTCGGCCGGTACGGACCGCCCCGCGGCCAGCGCGAGCCGGGCCAGCACCCCCACCCGTCGCGCCCCGGCGATGTGCACCGGTTCGCCGTCCGCCTCGACCTCCCAGGGCCCGAGGCACCTGATCTCCAGTCTCAAGGGAGCGCTCCCGTCGTCAAGGAAGATCGCCAAGTCTAGCGATCCGCCCTCCGCCCGGTGCCCGGTCTCACGGATCCCCGGTGCGGCTCCGGTGCGAGCGGTCCGCCGTTCCGGAGAACGCGGCGGCGAGCACGCACGACGGGACGCCGGCCGCCGGGGAGACCGGGTGGCTCAAGCGGGCGGGCCAGACGGGCGGTCCGGACGGGCGACTCAGGCCGATGGATCAACGGGGACGCCGGCTGTCCGGGAAGGGTGGTTCAGGCGGAGTCGCGGACGACGAGGACGGGGTCGAAGATCTTCGAGGTGGCCGGCCGTCCCGGCTGCTCGATGTGGGTCAGCAACATCCGGGCCATCTCCCCGGCCATGTCCTCCACCGGATGGCGGACCGTGGTGAGCGGCGGCCGGCACGCGGTCGCCGCGCTGCTGTCGTCGAAGCCGACCACGGCCACGTCCTCCGGCACCCTGCGGCCGTGGTGGCGCAGCGCGACCAGCGCCCCCTGGGCCATCAGGTCGTTGGCCACGAACACGCCGTCGAGGCCGGGATGCTCGTCCAGCAGGCGCTCCATGGCCGCCTCGCCGCTGTGATGGGTGAAGCCGCCCTCGGCGTGGGGCACGTAGGCGTGGCCGTGGGCGGCCATCGCGTCCAGGAAGCCGGTCAGCCGGGACTGCCCGGCCGGCACGTCGAGCGGGCCGGAGATCGTCGCGACGCGGTGGCGGCCACGCGAGACGAGGTGGTCGGCGGCGAGCTTGGCCCCGGCCCGATGGTCGACGTCCACGTAGCTGATCGGGATCGGCTCGGCCGGCCTGGCGAACAGCACGGCCGGCACCCGCGCCTCGACGAGCAGCCGGGGGAGCGGGTCGGCCGCGTGGGTGGAGACCAGCAGCGCCCCGTCGGCGTTGCCGTGGCGCAGATGGGTGAGGACCTGGGCGTGGATCTCGGCGCTCTCGGCGAACATCAGGATCGGGTGGATGCCCCGGGGCCGCAGGAAGCCGACGATGCCGCCGACGACGCGGCCGAAGAACGGGTCGGCGAAGACCTGGCCGGGAAAGGGGGCGTCGGCGCCCTCGCCGCCCGCCCCCGAGACGACGAGCGCGATGGCGCCGGTGCGGCGGGTGACGAGGGAACGGGCGGCGTGGTTGGGCACGTAGCCGGTGGTGGCGATGGCCCGCCTGACGGTCTCCTGGATCGCCGGGTCGACGTTGCGGATGCCGTTGATCACCCGGGAGACCGTGGACCGCGAGACTCCCGCCGCGCGGGCCACGTCTTCCAGAGTGATGGACGAGCCTGATGACGGCGAGGGATCTTGCCTCATCAGCCCTTTATAGCACAGCGGTCGGAGAGCGCTCTCCAGGCTCTCCAGGGGCTCCTCTCATGGCCGGGGGAGCTGGAAGTCCTCGGTGAGCGCGGCGCCGCGATGCGGTTTGTACAGGTCGTAGCCGCGCGGGTTGCACTGGAGACCGCCGTTGATGCAGTGGGTCACCAGCGCGTCGAGGATCGCCGGGTCGTCCCAGGCGTTGAAGAAGTCGTAGTGCCAGGTGTAGCCGCGCCCGCTGGACAGGCGGGCCTGGGACAGGTCGCCGTCCGCCGGGAAGGCGATCTTGAACTCCAGCATCGGCACCGCCACCGGATGCCCGGCCGGGCAGTAGCCGCCGACGGGGTAGGCCATGTGGCTCTTGTGGTCCGCGCTGTCCAGGTTGACCCCGTCCCAGCAGCTCGGCGCCTGGTAGCGGACGTTGACCTGGGTGCCGGGCGCGCAGGAGCGGGGGATGTCCCAGCTGCGCGACAGGTCGCCGCACTCGAAGCCCTCCACGGCGCCGGGCGCGTCGCGGAACTCCTCCAGGCTCGCGTACGGGCTGCCGACGACGAAGCGCAGGCCCTGCGGGAACGGCTGCACCCGCCAGTACTCCAGAATGCCCGACTTGTAGTAGATGACCTGGTCACCGGTCGGCTGGATCAGCTGGTCGCCCTTGTAGAAGCTCGGGAACCAGTACGCCGACCGGTCGTGCGGGTTGGTGCACGAGGTGCCGCCGCCGAGCAGCGAGGCGGCCGTGCTGCCCGCGTGGGTAGTCCGGTTGCCGACGAACGTGTGCATGTGCGAGGCGCCGGGCAGGCCGGGGTAGACGATGGGGTCGTCGGGCCGGTTCGCCGTCCACGAGCAGTTGGCCTGGAACTCGTGGTGGGTGACCTCGTCGGTGTACGTCGGGCTGGGCCTCGGCGTGGTGGGCGAGCCGCCGCTGCCGTAGACCTGCATCTCCCAGAGGGAGTAGCCGTAGCCGGTGGCTCGGGTGGTGCCGTAGAGGCGGATGTGGCGGCCGGTGGCGGTGAGGTCGATGGTCTGGGTGCCGCCGGTGCCGTTGGTGGTGGTGTGGGCGTCGGTCCAGGAGCTGCCGTCGTTCGAGGTCTGGATCTTGAACGCGGTGGCGTACGCGCTCTCCCAGGTCAGCACGACACGGCTGATGGTGGCGGGAGCGCCGAGATCGACCCGCAGCCACTGCGGATCGGCGGCGGCGCTCGACCAGCGCGTGGTGGTGCTGCCGTCGAAGGCGGCGCCGGCGCTGTAACCCGTGCCCTCGACGGAGGAGGCGGTCGCCGGCCGCCCCTGCGAGAGCAGGCCGTCGGCGGCGACGGCGGGCACCATCGTGGTCAGGCCGGCCGCGACCAGCGCGATGGCCGCGGCGAGTGCGACGCACATCGCTCTCAGGGGAAGCTTGGCGGGGCTGCGGGAAGGGGGCATGGTCTCTCCTCCAACGGGTCGGAACGACACACGTAGGAGAGCGCTCTCCAAAAGAGTGACCGCTGCGGTGACCGGTTGTCAAGCGGGGAGGAGTCGCAAGCGCCGCGACCTGCCGCGTTTCCGGTGGATGAGCAGGGTGTTTCGCCTCGGTGAAGAAATGGGTCTTGACTCGGCGGCCGGGCGGGAGGACTCTCCGATACGGAGAGCGCTCTCCCACCTGAGCCGTGCCCACGGCCCGGCACCCCCCGTCGGTAGGAGAGGTCGTGCATCCAACTCGCAGTCCGGGCCCGCGCCGGTTGACGGTGGTCGCCGTCGCGCTGGCGGGCCTGATCGTGTCCCTGCTGGGCTTCCCCGCTCCCGCGGCGGCCGACAGCCTGCTGTCCCAGGGCCGTCCGGCGACCGCCTCCTCGGAGGAAGGGGCCGCCTACAGCGCGGCGGCCGCCTTCGATGGGGACCTGACCGGCACCCGGTGGTCCAGCTCGTTCAGCGATCCGCAGTGGCTGCGGATCGATCTCGGCACCTCCGCGAGCATCAGCCGCGTCGTCCTCACCTGGGAGGCCGCGTACGCCACCGCGTTCAGGATCCAGACCTCGAACGACGGCAACAGCTGGACCGACGCCCACACCACCACCAACGGCGCCGGCGGCACCCAGACCATCGACCTCACCGCCACCGGCCGCCACGTCCGCCTCTACGGCACCGCCCGAGCCACCGGCTACGGCTACTCCCTCTGGGAGATGCAGGTCTACGGCAGCACGGGAACGGACCCGGGCCCGGATCCGGGCACGTGGAGCGAGGTGTGGCGGGACGACTTCACCGGTCCGGCGGGCAGCTCGCCGTCGGCCGCGAACTGGATCCCGCGCACCGGCACCTCCTACCCCGGCGGCCCGGCGAACTGGGGCACCGGCGAGGTCGAGACCATGACCGACTCGACGGCCAACGTGCACCTCGGCGACGGCCGGCTGACCATCAAGGCGATCAGGGACGGCGCCGGCCGCTGGACCTCCGGCCGGATCGAGACCCAGCGGGCCGACTTCGAGCCGCGGCCGGGCGAGCTGCTGAAGTTCAGCGCCATGATCAAGCAGCCGGACGTCGCGAACGGGCTCGGCTACTGGCCCGGCTTCCGCGCGACCGGCGCAGCCTTCCGCGGTAACCACACGAACTGGCCGGGCATCGGCGAGACCGACATCATGACCGCGGTCAACGGCCGCGACCAGCTCGCCAACACCCTGCACTGCGGCACCGCCCCCGAGGGGGTGTGCAACGAGTACAACGGCCGCACCAGCGGCTTCGCCAGTTGCGCGGGCTGCCGTACCGGCTACCACGAGTACACGCAGATCATCGACAGGACGAAGACCGACGAGGAGATCCGCTTCTACCTCGACGGCCGGCAGACGTGGGTCGTACGCGAGAGCCAGGTCGGCGTGGCCGCCTGGAAGGCCGCCGTGCACCACGGCTTCTACCTCCGCCTCGACCTGGCCATCGGCGGCTCGCTGCCGAACGCTCTGGCCGGCCTCACCACGCCCACCGCCGCCACCACCTCAGGCGGCGAGCTCGGCGTGGACTGGGTCGCGGTCTCCCGGCAGGCCGGCTCCGTCCCCGCCGAGCTGACCGACCCGCCCGTCCCCGCAGGGCCGAGCGTCGTGCGGGTGACCGGCTCCCAGGGCGACTGGCGGCTGACCGTGAACGGCTCGCCGTACCTGATCAAGGGGGTGACCTACGGGCCGCCGCAGGCCGCCGCCGACGGCTACATGCGCGACCTGAAGGCCATGGGCGTCAACACGATCCGCACCTGGGGCGTGGACGACACGCACACCCCGGCGCTGCTGGACACTGCGGCCAGGCACGGCATCAAGGTCATTGTCGGGCACTGGCTGAACCAGGGCGCCGACTACGTCAACGACACCGCGTACAAGACGAGCGTGAAGAACGAGATCGTGGCCCGCGTGAACGCGCTGAAGAACCGTCAGGGCGTGCTGATGTGGGACGTCGGCAACGAGGTGATCCTCACCATGCAGGACCACGGCCTGCCTGCCGACGTGGTCGAGCAGCGGCGGGCCGCGTACGCGAGGTTCGTGGACGAGGTGGCCGAGGCGATCCACGCCGCCGACCCCAACCACCCGGTCACCTCGACCGACGCCTACACCCACGCCTGGACCTACTACAAGGCGCACGCCCCGGCGCTCGACCTGCTGGCGGTCAACTCCTACGGCGCCATCGGCACCGTCAGGCAGGACTGGATCGCCGGCGGGCACACCCGGCCGTACATCGTCACCGAGGCGGGACCCGACGGCGAGTGGGAGGTCCCGAACGACGTCAACGGCGTGCCCGACGAGCCGGGCGACCTGGAGAAGCGGGACATGTACCTGGCGAGCTGGAACGCCGTCACCGGCCACGCCGGCGTCGCGCTCGGCGCCACCGAGTTCCACTACGGCCTGGAGAACGACTTCGGCGGCGTCTGGCTCAACACCACCACCGGCGGCTGGCGCCGCCACGGCTACCACGCGCTCAAGCGCGCCTACACCGGCCAGGCCACCGGCAACACGCCGCCCGCGATCACCTCGATGACGGTCGGCTCGCAGACCGCCGTGCAGGCGGGCAAGGAGTTTACCGTCGAGGTCGCCGCGTCCGACCCGGACGGCGACCTGATCCGCTACAACGTCATGGTCGGCGACAAGCACATCACCGGCAACCGCGGCCTGACCCAGGCGCGCTTCACCGAGACGGGCCCCGGCCGGTTCGCGGTGACGGCGCCGGAGCGGATGGGCGTGTGGAAGGTGTACGTCTACGCCTACGACGGCCACGGCAACGCCGGCATCGAGCAGCGCTCGTTCCGCGTGGTGCCGCCGGTCATCGCGGGCACCGACCTGGCCGGGGGCAGGCCGACCACCGCCTCGACCTATCAGGCGAACGGCGACGGCGGCCCGTTCACCCCCGACCGGGCCACCGACGGCAGCTTCACCACCCGCTGGGCCAGCGAGTGGGCCGATCCGCAGTGGATCCAGGTCGACCTGGGGCGGACGGCCGCGATCAGGCACGTCCAGCTCGGCTGGGAGGACGCCTACGGCGCGGCGTACGAGGTGCAGACGTCGGCCGACGGGGCCGGCTGGACGACCGTGCACAGCACGGCGAGCGGGGACGGCGGCTTCGACGAGATCGCGCTGAACACCTCCGCCCGCTACGTCCGGCTGAACCTCACCCGGCGCGGCACCGCGTACGGCTACTCGCTGTGGCACTTCGGCGTCTACGGCTGACACGCCCGGTGCGGCGTCCCGGACGCAGCCAGGGACGCCGCACCGGCACGTTTATCCGGCGGCCGCGATCGGTGGCGCGCCGCTGCCCTCCAGCCGGGTGGTGATCGCGATCCGGTTGTGCGTGTTGATCACCGTTGCGGCCCAGATCAGCGCCGCCAGCTGGGTCTCGTCGAAGAGGCCGGCCGCCTCGGCGTACACCGCGTTCGGCACCTGACCGGCGAAGACCAGCGTGATCGCCTCCGTCAGCGACAACGCGGCCCGCTCCCTGGGACTGAGCACCTTGCTGTTGCGCCAGGCCCGCACGTCGCTGATGCGCTGCTCACTCTGACCCATGGCCCGCGCGTCCCGGAGATGCCGGGCCAGCGAGAGGGAGCAACCGTTGATCTGCGACGCGCGGATCCTGACCAGCTGCAGCAACTCCGGCTCGATGCCGGCGGCCCGCGCCGCGGCCAGGGCGGCCTCGTGCAGGGCGCGCATCGCACTGGAGACGTCCGGGGTCACGTCCTTGATCGCGATCCGCGTGACAGTGGCATCAGACAGGGAGGCATCAGACAGGGAGGCATCAGACAGGGAGGCATCAGACATGGCGGGGCTCTCTTCTCGCTCGTTGAAAGGCGCCTGCGTTACGGCTGGGGATACGCGGCGCCCACCTCCGAGGTTCGATCGCCGAGGGCCGCCGGAGCTCAGGGGAGCGACTGGGGGCGCACCGTCCAGCTGCGGCGGGCGTTGAGCGTGGCGGGCTCGAATCCGGCCAGCCGCTTGTAGCGCAGGGCGATCTCCTCGCGCTCGGCCAGCGGCAGCACCTGCTCGACGTCGGTGAAGCCGCCGGGGGCGCGTTCGTGGGCCAGCCGCAGGATGACCTCGGGCCCGTCCTGGCGGTTGGCCAGCACGATGCCGCCGGTGACCGGCCGCCGCTGCTCCTCGTAGAACTCCAGGCTCAGGCCGTGGGCCAGCGCGTACGCCAGGACGCGGGCGTCGATGACGGCCTGGGTGCCGCCGTTGGAGCCGGTCGGGTACATCGGGTGCGCCGCGTCGCCCATCAGCGTCACCCGCTCCGCCGACCAGCGGGGTAACGGGTCACGGTCGACGAGCGGGTATTGGAACACCTGCTCCGCGCCCTCTATGAGCGCGTGGATGTCCAGCTCGTCGCAGTGCCAGCCGCGCACGTGGGGCAGGACGTGCTCCACTTCGACGGGCTGGTTCCAGTCGCCCGTGGGCACGCCCTCGACGCGCGCCCGGTGCTGGATCGCCCAGTTGATCAGCTGGGTGCCGTCGTCGCCGGGCGGCGCGACGGGGTAGATGACCAGCTTCTGCGTGCTGTCGCCGATCATCAGCATGGAGCCGCCGGTCAGGAACGGCTTGGCGTACGTGGTGCCGCGCCACAGCACGTCGCCGCCCGGCAGCGGCTCGCCCTCGCCGGGGAACAGGGCCCGCCTGACGCTGGAACGGATGCCGTCGGCGCCGACGAGCAGGTCGGCGTCGTGGTCGAGGCCGGTGACGGGGGAGCCGAGGACGACCGACTCAGGCCCCAGACGCTCGCGTACGGCCTCCAGCAGCATCAGCTGCAGCCGGCCGCGGTGGATCGAGTATTGAGGCCACCGGTAGCCCGCGTGCAGCCCGCGCGGCTCGGACCAGATCCGCTGCCCGCGGTGGGTGAGGAAGGTCAGGTCGGCGGTCGCCACGCCGATCGCGGCCAGGCGCTCGCCCAGGCCGAGCTCGATGAGCTCGCGCACGGCGTGGGGGAGGAGGTTGATGCCGACCCCGAGCGGGTGCAGCTCCGCCACCGTCTCGCGCACGGTCACGTCCGTGATGCCGGCCGCGTGCAGGCTCAGGGCCGCAGTCAGCCCGGCGATGCCGGCTCCTGCGATGATCACGCGCGGGGGTCGCGTCGTCATGAGAGTCCTCCGGTGGCGCTCTCCTGCTCCGGGCCGTCGCACTCGGCGGTTCGCGGATCATCCGCCGTATTCACATGGTCGTCTTTTTCGCCCGGTATTGCTACGAGACGGCGGGCCGGTCCCAGATGCGCCCGGTGTCCCAGGCGTACTCCCAGGCCTGGATGTCGGGCGGCTGGATGCCGAGGCCGGTCAGGATGGCGCAGACCTGCTCGCGGTGGTGGTTGGCGTGGTTGACGGCCTGGGCCAGGAAGATGCCGGTGCGGGTCTCGCGCGTGCCCTCGTCGATGACGAGCACGGCCTCGACGTCGATCGGCCGGGCCAGCACCTCTTCCCACAGCCGCGCGGCCTCCGACGCCCGTTTCAGCAGCTCGTCCAGGCCGGCCTCGGCCTCGTCGTCCACCCAGGAGATCTCGGTCCCGGCCAGGCGCCGTACGTAGCTCCCGTCGCACTCGACGATGTGCTGCAGGGTCGAGCGGATGCCGCCGAACGTGCCGACCCCGCGCACCTCCAGCTGCTCCGCCGAGAGCCGCTGATCCCGGCAGAACTCGATGAGCCGTCCGGTGGCCCAGGTGTTGTGGCGGATCGTGTCGAGCAGGACCGCGTTCATGGGTTCCCCTTTCGCAGCGTCCGATCTTGATGCTGAGCGGACCACCCGTGCGGGCGCAACGTATTTAACGCCCGCGGGGCGTCCTCCGACCCGATGGCCCTCCCCGTACGCCGACGTGAGGGGGAGCTCACCGTCGAGTTCAAGCCGCTGGGCAGAAGGTCTGGAACGAGGTGCGGAAGTTCCGCAAGGCCCTCTAGCTCCCGTCCTGATCTCCGGCGAAGTACGCTGTTGCCGGTTTCGTCCCACGCGGAACCGTTCCAGCGTCTCCCGGGGAGGTCCGGCTTCGATGACCACGACGTTCGGTGTGATCGGCAGCGGGCGGCGGACCCGGTTCTTCCTGCGGCTGGCGAAGGCGATGCCGGACCGGCTGCGGGTCGCCGGCGTCGTCACCCGCAGCACCGACCGGGGCGCCGCGATCACCGCGGAGTGGGGCGTACCGGCCTTCGGCTCGATCGACGAGCTGCTCGGCCACGAGCGGCCCGGCTACCTCGCCGCCGCGGTGACCTGGGACGCGATGCCGGGCGCCGTCCGCGAGGTGGCCGCGCGCGGGCTGCCCGTGCTCGCCGAGACGCCACCCGCGCCCGACCTGGCCGGGCTGCGCTCGCTCTGGGCCGACGTCGGCGGCACCGGGCTGGTGCAGGTGGCCGAGCAGTACCTGCTGATGCCCGGGCACGCGGCCCGGCTGGCGATCGTCCGCGACGGCGTGATCGGCGAGCCGACCTCGGTCCAGGTCTCCTCGACGCACCTCTACCACGCGGTGTCGATGATCCGCGGCCTGCTCGGCGTCGGGTTCGAGCCCGCCGAGGTCCGCGCGGGCGTGTTCGAGGCGCCCCTCGCCGACCCGCTCGGCCCCGGCGGCTGGCGCGGCGACGCCACGCCCCGCCCGGCGACCACCACCATCGCCACGATCGGCTTCGGCGGCCGGATGGGCCTGTACGACTTCACCGACAACCAGTGGTGGAACCCGCTGCTGTCGCGGCGCATCGTCGTGCGCGGCTCGACCGGCGAACTGGCCGACGACCGGGTGATCCGGCTGGCCGACCCGCTCACGCCGGTGGAGTCACGGCTGCTCCGCCGCGACACCGGCGTGGACCTCGACCTGGAGGCGCGCGACCTGCGGCACATCAGCTTCGACGGGCGGGTGGTCTATCGCAACCCGTTCGCCGGTGCGGGCCTGTCGGACGACGACATCGCGGTCGCGGACCTGCTCGAACGCATGGGCGCCTGGGCGCGGCAGGAGGGGCCGGCGCCGTACCCGCTGGCCGAGGCGTGCCAGGACCACCTCATCGGGCTCGCCATCGGGGAGTCGGCCAAGAGCGGCGGCCCGGTCACCACGGGCACGGAGCCCTGGGCGAGCTGACGCCCCCGCCGGCCGGCTCAGGGAGAAGGAAGTGATCGCGTGTCCGAACCCCGTACCACCCCCGCCTGGCGCTACGCCATCGGGATGCTGGGCACCTCCATCCCGATCAACCTGATCAAAGGATCGATGATCCTTTACTACGTCGACATCCTCGGGCTCGACGTACGCGCCTACGGCGTGGTCATGGTGATCTACGCGGTCATCGACGCGGTCGACAACCCCCTGCTCGGCCACCTGTCCGACCGCACCCGCAGCCGCTTCGGCCGGCGCCGCCCGTGGCTGCTCGTCGGCGCGCCGATGCTGGTGGCCTGCATGATCGCGTTCTTCTCCGCGCCGTCCTCGCTGCGGGGCATGGGGCTCGTGCTGTGGTTCGCGGTGTTCGCGATCCTGTGCGAGGCTTTCGACTCGATGATCAACGCCAACTACGGCGCGCTGCTGCCCGAGCTCTACCCGCGCGAGCGCGACCGCGCGGTCGCCAACGGCCTGCGCCAGGGCTTCCAGCTGGTGGCGCTCGTGCTCTCGCTGGCGGTCACCCCGCTGCTCACGACGAGCGTGTTCGGCACCGAGGAGTCCACCGAGGGTTTCCGCACCACGGCGATCATCTACGGCGCGATCGCGCTCGTCGTGATCGCGTTCATGGCGCTCAGCGCGCGCGAGCGGCCCCGCTACTCCACGCGCGAGCGGCCGCGGCTGCTGCCGAGCCTGTGGTCCATCGTGCGCAACCCGATGTTCTGGTCGGTCGGGCTCATCGGCGCCTGCTACGGCATCGCCATGGCGCTGGTGCTGTCGGGCATCCAGCTGTACGTCCGCTACTCGCTCGGGCTCCCCGTGGTGAACGCCCTCTATCTCCAGGGCATCGTCATCCTGGTCACCGCGGGCGGGCTCGTCCTGTGGACCCGCCTGGTGGCCCGCCGTGGCGCGCTGTGGGCCTGGCGGATCGCCTTCGCGGTCCTCGCGGCCGGCTTCGCCGCTCTGTTCTTCGCCACCGGCCTGGTCACCGCGATCGCCGCGGGGATGCTCGTCGGCGCCGGGTGGTCGGGCATGCTGGCGACGAACGACCTGATCGTGGCCCGGGTCCTGGACGCGGACGCGGCCCGCAACGGGGAGCACCGCGAAGGGCTCTTCCTGTCGGCGTTCGGCTTCTTCGGGCGGCTCAACGGGATCGTGACCGGGCTCGCGCTCACCTCGCTGGGCGTGTTCCTCGGTTACAACTCGGGCGACGATCCCGGCGCCGATCCCGGGCTCGCGTTCCGGGTGTACCTGTGCGTGTATCCGTTCGTGCTGACGACGATCGGCGCGGTCGCGGCGCGGCTGGTCTCGGTCCCGATCGAGACGCCGCCCGAGGCGACAGACCCGGCCCCGCCGGCGGGGCCGGGTCCTGCGGACGACTCGGGCGCTGCGGACGGTCCGGGCCTTTCGGACGGCTCGGGCCTCGCGGACGGCCCGGTCGCGGGCTCGGGGGAGGAACCCGTGGACGGACCGGCCGTGGAGCGTCCCCGATGAGCCGCCGCGTTGTGATCACCGCCGACGACCTCGCCCGCGAGCAGGGGACGACCGAGGTCATCGCCGCGCTGCTGGCCGAGGGACACGTCTCCGCGACGACGCTCATCTGCGTCTCGCCGGTCGCGGAGGCGGCCGCGAAGCAGGTCAGGGAGCTCGGCGTGCTGCCGCGGCTGCACGTGACGCTCACCAGCGAACGCGGCGTCCCGCGCTGGCAGCCGCTGGCCGGCCCGGGCAGCCTCGCCGATCAGGACGGAACGCTCAGCGCAGACCCGATGGTCCTCGGCGCCCGCGGCGAGGCTCCCGACGTCATCGGGGAGGCGCAGGCGCAGCTGCGCTGGATGCGCGAGCGCGACCTCGCGCCCGTGGCGGCCGACTCCCACGCCGGCACCCTCTACGGCCTGCACGGCAGGTCGTGGCTGGCCGAGACGCTCGACTGGTGCGCGGCCCACGGCCTGGCCTTCCGGCTGCCCCGCGACCCCGAGCCGTACTTCGGCGGGCCGCTCCCGCCGCCGCTCGCGGCGGCCCACCGGCGCGCCGTGGCCCACGCCGACGCGCTGGGCGTGGCCATCCCCCAGACGATCGCCACCAACCGCCGCACGGCCGCAGAGCTGGGCACGTACGAGACACTCAGGGACGACTACCTCCGCCGGCTCGCGGCCCTGCCCGAGGGCACCAGCGAGCTGTTCCTGCACCCGTCCCGCGAGGACGCGGTCGAGGGGCCGGACGGCGTCGTACGCTCATGGGAGGCGCGGCTGCTGCGTGATCCGGTGTGGCACGCCGCCATCGAGAGCGAGGGCGTCGAGGTGGTCGAGGGCTGGTGGGACTGACGGTCCGCGCCCGGCCGGGCAGGCGGCTGCTCGCCCGGGTCTGGCTCCGGCTCGGCGCGCGGGTGCGGTGGCGGCTGCTCTACCTGTCCCAGGCCACGTTCATGGTCGGGGTGACGGGCGTCGTACGCGACCGCGACGGCAACGTCCTGCTGCTGCGCCACCGCTTCTGGAACGAGCGGCGGCCGTGGGGACTGCCGACGGGCGGGGCGAAGCGCGGGGAGACGTTCGAGCAGACGGTCGCCCGCGAGGTGCGCGAGGAGACCGGGCTTGAGGTGACCGTGGGCGAGCTGGTGCAGCTCAGGAGCGGGTTCCAGCTGCGGGTGGACGTGGCGTACGAGGCCCGCTACGCCGGCGGCGGCACCCTGCGGCTCAACCCGACGGAGATCCTGGAGGCCCGCTGGTGCGCCCCCGGCGACCTGCCAGAAGGGCTGCTGGAGTCGCACCGCCTCCTGATCGAGGCGTCAGGTGGGCGGCGCGGCCGTGGTGGAGAAGGTGGGGCCGAGGTGCGCGGTGTCGTTGAAGCGGCGCAGGATCCACCGGGCCTCGGTCAGCACCAGATGTGACACCGAGCCGTTGTCCGCGCCCAGGAACGCGAACGGCCGCGACCCCGTGGCCGCCGCCAGCGCCTCGGCGATCACACCGCCGTGGGTGACGACCACGATCCGCTGGTCGGGGTGGGCGGCGGCCAGCCTGCCGAGCGCCTCGCGCACGCGATCGGAGAAGTCCGCGGCGGATTCGGCGCCCGGGATCACGTCCCAGCGCTCCTCGGCCGCCATGCGGTCCGCGGTCGGATGCCCCTCCGCGACCATGCGCCGGAACAGGCCGCCCTCCCACTCGCCGAGGTACACCTCGCGCAGCTCCGGCTCCACCACCGGCGTCAGGCCGAGCCGGGCGGCCAGCGGCGCGGCCGTCTGGGACGTGCGCCGCAGCGAGCTCACGTAGATCGCGTCGACGCGCTCGGCGGCCAGCCGCTCGGCCACCCGCCGCGCGTGCTCGTGGCCCTCGGGCGCGAGCCCCGGATCGTCCTGGCCGTCCACCAGAGAGAACGGCTGGTCGGGGCGGGCGGGCTCGGACTCGCCGTGCCGGACGAGGAGGACCTCGGTCGCTCCTGGCGGGGTAAGGAACCGGCCCTGCCGGTATTCGACCGGCTTCGTGCTCTCAGCTGCCACAAACACCGGACGATACTCGATCACGCCGGTGACGGATCAAGGCCGGGCCCGGGGGCGAGCCAGGCCAGTGCCGCCGTGACCAGCGCCTCCGTGCCCATGCGCAGCGTCGGCGAGAGCACCGGTGCGAAGGCGGGGGAGTGGTTGCCCGGCACGTCCTCCGCCAGCCGGTCCTCCCGCACCGCCCGCTCGTACGTCTCCGGGTCGGCGCAGCCCAGCCCCCAGAAGACCGAGGGCGCCCCGGCCTCGGAGCCGAAGACGCCGAAGTCCTCGCTGCCCATCAGCGGCGCCAGGTCCGTCACCCGCTCCGCCCCGAACCGGGCGCTGAACGCATCCCGGACGACGGCGGTGGCGCCGGGGTCGTTCACGGTCAGCGGGAAGGAGTTCAGCGTGCGCAGCTCGGGCGGGCGAGGCGCCCCCGACGCCGCGGCCTCGGCCCGCACCACCCGCTCGACCCCGTCCAGCAGCCGGCGCCGCACCTCGGGCGAGAACGAGCGGAGGTTGACGGTGATGCTCGCCTCGTCGGCGATGACGTTCTCCTTGTGACCCGCGTGGATCTGGGCCACGGTCAGCACGGCCCGGTCGAACGGCGACACCTCGCGCGAGACGACCGTCTGCAACCGCATGACGGTGGCCGCGGCCAGCACCACCGGGTCCACGGTGTGCTCGGGCTGCGAGCCGTGGCCGCCCCGGCCGTACAGGCGGATCTCCAGGCTGTCGGCGGCGGCCATGACCTCGCCAGGGCTGACCAGCACCGTGCCCGCAGGCCGCGGGAAGACGTGCTGGCCGAGCACGACGTCGGGGCGGCCGACCAGATCGAGCAGCCCGTCGTCCACCATCGCCCGCGCCCCGCCCGCCACCTCCTCCGCCGGCTGGAACACCGCTACCAGCGTGCCCCGCCAGCGCTCACGCCCGGCGGCCAGCGCGGCGGCCGCGCCGGCCAGGCACGTCACGTGCATGTCGTGGCCGCAGGCGTGCATCAGCGGCACCCGGCGGCCCTCGGCGTCCTGGGTGGTCGCGGTGCTCGCGTACGGCAGGCCGGTCGCCTCGGCCACCGGCAGCCCGTCCATGTCGGCGCGCAGCACCACCGCGGGCCCGTCGCCGTTGCGCAGCACGCCCACGACGCCCGTGCCCCCGACCCCGGTGCGCACCTCGAACCCGGCCGCGCGCAGCCGCTCGGCGGCGACGCCCGCCGTGCGCTCCTCCTGGAAGGACAGCTCGGGGTGGCGGTGCAGGTCACGGTAGAGGGCCGTGAGCTCGTCGCACGTGGCGTCGTCGAGCCCGGCCAGGACGGCTTCGGTGGCAGCGGTCATGCGAGTGCCCGTTCCAGTCGGTGATCTCTCCGGCGAGTGTACGCCGGGCGCTTCCGACCTGATCGGAGGCACCTGCCTGCTCTCCTCGCTCGCTCGCCTGGCGCTTGAGCTCGTCGCCGCTCTTAGTACGAGCATTCTTGAAACATCCGTCTTCACCGGGAAAGTCTGTCTACGGTCGGCTGTTCGGGGCTATCGTCGCCTCTGGTCCTCCGTGAGAAAGGCGCTTCCGTGACGCAGCTTGTCGTCGAAGGCCATGGCGTGTCCGTGACCCTCGATCCCGGACGTGCGTACCGGCTGGGCCGCGACCCGAGGTCGGACGTCGTCATCAGCGACGAGCGGGTCTCGCGGACGCATGCCGAGCTGCGGTTCGAGGGCGGCCAGTGGATCCTGGAGGACGTCGGCAGCCGCGGTGGCACGTACCTGGGCGGCCGGCGGGTGCAGCGGGTCGCCGTCGGCCCGGGCAGCAGGATCGACCTCGGCCACCCGACGGACGGCGGCGCCATCACCTTCCGCACCCCCACCCTGCCTCCGCCGCAGGAGACCCCGTGGCGACCGGGCGCCTGGACCCCACCCCCACCACCGGGCGCCCGAATCTCACCCTCACAGCCGGACGCCCGGACCTCGCCCCCGCAGCCGGACGCCCGGATCTCGCGGCCAGAGCCGGCCGCCTGGACGCCGCCTCCGCCCACGTCCAGACCCGCTGCCGTCCCTCCGCCTCCGCCCACGTCCAGACCCGCTGCCATCCCACCGCCTTCGCCCGCACCGGCGCCTGTTCCCCCGCCTCGGCCCGCGCCCCCGGCGCCCGCCTGGCAGCCCGCGCAGCCGGGAGGCGCCACGCTTTCGCCCACGCCCACGCTCCGGCTGACAGCGCCTACCTCGGGGCCTGGGCAGCCGGGTGGCGCCGGGCCGACGCCCACCCTCCGCCTCCCCCGTACCGGGCAGTGGCGGGAGCCGGCGACGGTCAGGGATCTCGGCGGGGCGCAGATCGTACGCATCGGCCGGGCGCCCGAGAACGACATCGTCGTCACCGACCTGAGGGTGTCGCGGCGGCACGCCGAGCTGCGCATCGACGCCGGCGGCCACGAGATCGTCGACGTGGGCAGCAGGATGGGCACCTACGTCAACGGACAGCTCGTGCAGCGGGCCCGCGTCACGCCCGACGACCTCATCGGCATCGGCCCCTCGTCGTTCCAGCTCGTGGGCGACACGCTCATGGAGTACGCCGACACGGGCGAGGTCTGCCTCCAGGCCCACGATCTCACCGTCACCGTGGGGGACGGCAAGGTGCTCCTCGACCATGTGTCGTTCCCGGTGGGCGAGAAGTGCCTGCTGGCCGTGGTCGGCCCCAGCGGGTCGGGCAAGTCCACGCTGCTGCGCGCCCTCACCGGCCTGCGCCCCGCCGACCAGGGCGTCGTCACGTACGACGGGCGCGACCTCTACCGCGACTACGCCGAGCTGCGCTCCCGCATCGGCCTCGTCCCGCAGGACGACATCCTGCACCACCAGCTCACCGTCCGCCGCGCCCTCATCTACGCCGCCGAGCTGCGCTTCCCCGACGACACCCGGCAGCACGAGCGCAAGGCCCGCGTCGACGAGGTGCTGCAGCAGCTCGGGCTGGCCAACCGCAAGGACAACCGCATCTCGTCGCTCTCCGGCGGCCAGCGCAAGCGCGTCAGCGTCGCGCTCGAACTGCTGACCAAGCCGTCCCTGCTCTTCCTCGACGAGCCGACCTCCGGCCTGGACCCGGGCCTGGACAAGTCGGTGATGCAGATGCTGCGTGGCCTGGCCGACGAGGGCCGTACCGTCGCCGTCGTCACCCACAGCGTCGCCAACCTGGACATCTGCGACCGGCTCCTCGTGATGGCGCCGGGCGGCAAGATCGCCTACTTCGGCCCGCCGGGGGAGGCGCTGCCGTTCCTCGGCTTCACCGACTGGGCGGACGTGTTCATCGCCTTCGACGACCCCTCCAGAGACTGGGCCGGCGAGTTCACGCGATCCGAGCTGTACCAGAAGTACATCGCGGCCGACCTGATCCAGCCCGTCGCGACGCACCACCCCGTCCAGCGGGAGCTGCCGCCGAAGCAGCAGAGCTGGCCGGAGCAGCTCAGCACGCTGGTGCGCCGCTACTGCCGCGGCATCGTGGCCGACCGGCTCTTCCTCGGCATCACCATCGCGCTGCCCATCGTGATGGGCCTGATGGCCCGCGTCGTCCCGACCGGCAACCTGATGGGCCCGCCGAACAGCAACGGCAACTCGGCGAACCTGCTGCTGATCCTGTGCATCGGCGGCTGCCTGACCGGCTCCGCGAACGCCGTACGGGAACTGGTCAAGGAACGCGCCATCTACCAGCGAGAACGGGCGGTCGGGCTGTCCCGCTCGGCCTATCTCTGCTCCAAACTGCTCGTCCTCGGCGTGATCACCGTGGCGCAGGGCGTGGTGCTGACGTACGTGGCGATGCTGAACGTCAAGACGTACGACACGGGCGTGTTCACGGCGCCGATGATCGAGCTGTCGCTCGCCGTCGCACTGCTGTCGTTCACCGCGATGACCGTGGGCCTGCTCATCTCCGCGCTGGCCAAGACCAGTGAGACCACGATGCCGCTGCTCGTCCTCGTCACCCTGGTCCAGCTGGTCTTCTGCGGGGCGCTGGTGCACCTGGACGACAAGCCGGTGATGGAGCAGCTCTCGTGGCTCGTCCCGGCCCGCTGGGCCCTGGCCGCGCTGGCGGCCACGCTCGACGTGGGCCAGCTCATCCCGCACATCTCGGACCCGCCGGACCCGCTGTGGAAGCAGGACCTCGGCACGTGGCTCCTGGACATGAGCGTCCTGGCGCTCCTCGCCGTCGTCTGCGCCTTCCTGGTGGCCCGCATGCTGCGCCGCCACGAGCCGGCGGTGATGCGCGGCAAGTGAGAGCGGCGCAGGGTGCGGCGTCCTGTCTTGGGCGCTGAGGTGTATCAGCGCGCCGGTTCGGGGGCGAGGGGCGGGCCCTCGGGGAGGCCGTCGGGGGCGCGCCAGGTGGACAGGAAGCCCTCGGCCACGGCGCACGAGCCCGCGAACGGCCCGTCGGGATGCTCGAGTGCCGTGCCGGTGAGCTCGGCGACCCGCTGCTCCACCAGGGTCCGGGCGGTGGCGGCGTCGGTGACCTGGCGGTTGCGCTCGGAGATGTAGCCGATCGTGGCGCCGGCCCCGCAGACGAAGTCCGCCAGCGTCAGCACGCCGCGCTCGCGCAGCGCACGCAGGCCGGCGTCGGTGTAGGGGACGTTCGCCGCCGGGGCGACGACGCGGGCGCGGACCTTGGCGGCTCGACTGGCACTCAGGGTGCCGGTGCGGGCGCCGGGCACGAGCACGTCCGCCGCCACCTCGTACAGCGACTCGGCCGGATGCACGGGCAGCCCGAGCCGTTCCACGCAGCCGTCGCCGTGCTCGGCCCGCAGCTCTTCCAGGGCGGCGACGTCCAGCCCGGCCGGGTCGGTCACACATCCCCGCAGCGTCGACAGCGCCACGATCCGCGCGCCCCGCCGCGCGGCCTCCCGTACGACGGCGCCGCCCACCTTGCCGAAGCCCTCGACCGCGAGCGTCCGCCCGTCCAGGCCGCCGAGCGCCGTCTCCGCCGCCACGACCACCCCCAAGCCGGTCACCATCGTGTCCACCAGCTCGCCGCCGACCTCCTGGTGCATCACCGCGTCGGTACGGTAGCCGGGCAGCGGCGCGAAGTCCTGCGTACGCGTGCCCAGGTCGGAGGCCGTGAGGAACTCCTCCTTCTCGACCAGCGGAGTGATCTCCCGGCAGTAGCGGGCCACGGTGGCCTCCCGGTCCGCGGCCTCGGCCCGCAGCACCGCCTTGGCGCCGCCGATCCGCTCGCCGAGCACGGCCAGCTTGTACGTCATCGCCCGCGCCAGCAGCCCCGCCTCGCCGGGGGTCACGTCCGGGGCCAGCCGCGTCCCGCCCGCGCTGGTCGGGCAGTCCAGGTCGAAGGCGATGTACCCGTCCACCGAGGCGAGCTCCACGATCCTCATGCGCGCTCCTCACGTCATGCGATACGTCATTCGATCGGCGCCGCCGGGAAGATGACGACACCTGCCGACCAATCTCGACGCCAACCCGCGCTCTGTCCATGGCAGCCCAGGGAAAATCGCCTGCCCCCGCCGATCGGGCCCCGCCCTCCGGCGGGCCTGCGTGAGAACGAACCCGGCGCTCGGCCTACTGGGTCGCCTCCTTCAGCAGGTCGCGCAGTCGTTTCACCAGCTCGGGATCGCCGTCGAAGGTCAGCGCCGAGCCGTCCGCCCGCCGCCACAACCACAGCAGCACGTCCTGGGGTGCACCCGAGATCGACGCCTCCCCGGGCGCTTCGTCCCTGGTGACCTCGACGCCCGAGGCGGCCAGGCGGACGAACAGGCGATCCGCTCCCGCCGTGATCGACACCGCACGCCCGTCCGCGCCGGACAGGGCCTCACCGAAGTCCTCCGGCCACTGGCGAGAGGCGAAGGCGAGGAAGGTCACGAGGATCTCGTCGATGCCGTCCACCGCCAGGTCGGCCGGGATCGGCACGATGGGCTCACCGGCCGCCAGTTCGGCGTCCACCCGGTGCACCGCCGTCTCCAGCGCCATCCTGCGCGCCCAGAACCCGACGGTCTGGTCGGGGTCGTACCACGTCAGCGCCTGCTCCTCCGGCTTGCGGGAGGTGAGCTCGCCGCGCAGCCCGGCCATGGCGCGATCAAGGTACGCCGCGGGGCCGTCCGGGTCCGGCTCGGGCGGCCAGGGCCTCGGCCAGGCGCCGCGGCGCATCGTCTCGACCTTGTGCAGGAACGTGTCGCCGACGTGCTTGAGGAGGTCGGCCGTGGTCCACCCGGGGCAGTGAGGCACCGGGGCGGCGAGGTCACGGATGGCGGTCTCGCGCATCCGCGCGTAGTCCCGTTCGATCAGGTGTACGTACCGGGGCTGATCCATGCGCCAAGTCAAACACGGCCGCACGGACGTGGCACTGCTGCCGGCTGCCCGGCGCCCGCCCGGTACGACGACGGCCGTCACCGCCATGAAGTGGCGGTGACGGCCGGTCGGAAGACCGCCGAATCAGTGGGCGGGCCAGGCGGGGCCGTCGCCCTCGCCGGTGTCGGGCGCGCGGGCCGGGAGGAGCAGGGCGGCGACGACCACGGCTACGGACAGGGCCGCGCCGATGATGAACGCCAGCCGCATCCCGCCCAGATCGGCGAGCCCCTCGCTGACCCCGGCCTCGGTCAGGGCCTCGGCCCTGGCGCTCATCACGGTGATCACGAGCGCGGTGCCGAAGGCCGCGGCCACCTGCTGCAGCGTGCTCAGGATCGAGCTGCCGTGGGAGTAGAGCCGCGGAGGAACCGCGCCGAGCCCGAGGGTGAAGACGGGGGTGAACGTCGCGGCCAGGCTCACCATGAGCAGCGCGTGCAGGCCGAGGATCTGCCAGAACGGCATCGTCATCGAGACCTGGGTGAACCCGGTGAGCGCGAGCATGATCCCGATCGCGCCGGGCACCACCAGCACCCGGCCGCCGAACCGGTCGAACAGGCGGCCGACGGTCGGGCCGAGCAGCCCCATCGCCAGGCCGCCCGGCATCACCAGGAGCCCGGTCTCCAGGGCGGTGAGCCCGCGCAGGCTCTGCAGGTAGAGCGGCAGCAGGATCATCGAGCCGAGCATCGCCATGAACGCCACCGACATGAGGATCAGCGCGACGGTGTAGGTGCGCTGGCGCAGGGTGCGCAGGTCGAGCAGCGGCACGCCGTGCTTCTGCAACCACAGCTGGCGCAGCACGAAGCCGAGGATGGTGACCAGCCCGGCCAGCACGATCGCGACGGCCACGCGGGCGTCGCCGCCCTCAAACCGGCTGAGCCCGTAGACCAGGCCGCCGAAACCGGCCGCGGCGGTCACCACGCTGAACCAGTCGATGCTGCCGCGCTCGGTCTCGCCGACATTCTGCAGCCGCTTCAGGCCGCCCCACGCGATCAGGGCGGCGATGGGCAGCACCACGGCGAACAGCAGGCGCCAGGAGCCGAACTGCAGGATCACGCCGGAGACCGTCGGGCCCATCGCGGGCGCGACCGACATGGCCAGGGTGACGTTGCCCATCACCCGGCCGCGGTCCTCCTCGGGCACCACCCGCATCAGGGTGGTCATCAGCAGCGGCATCATCACGGCCGTCCCGGACGCCTGGACGATGCGGGCGACCAGCAGCACGGCGAACGACGGCGCCGCCATCGCCAGCGCGGTGCCGAGCAGGAACAGCCCCATCGCGGTGGCGTAGGCGGCCCGGGTGGACACACGCTGGAGGAACCAACCGGTGATCGGGATGACCGCGGCCATGGTCAGCATGAAGGCGGTCGAAAGCCACTGCGCGCTCTGCTCGGTGATGTGCAACGCCGCCATCAGCCCCGGAATGGCGTTGATCATGATCGTCTCGTTGAGAATGACCACGAACGTGGCCAGCACCAGCAGACGGATCACGGGCGGCGTGCGGCCGGACGCGGCGGCCGCGGGCTTGGCGGGTGAGTCGAGCTCGGAGATGGTCACGGAACCTCGTTCGGGGTCGTCGGGGGAGAACCGGTCGTCACCGGGGATCCGGGCTTCGGTTTCACAAGATGTGGTCGTCATGTACAGACTGACCGGTGCCACCGACAAAACTCATCGGCCGCGCCCAACGATGCGGCATGAAGTGGGATATGTCACCCGAATTATCGCCGCTACTCGCAGTTCAGGGCTGCGATTCCCCTCGTACGAAGGCCCCGCCGCGCCGGACGGGTGGTGCGGACGCCGGCCGGTGCCCATCGCGTCGCGCGGAGCCGGCGCCGCACCTCGGCCCCTCAGGTCAGAGACCGGCCGACTTCACCAGCCGGCAGCTGTCGACGAGGTCGCCCACCGCCAGGGACGTGACGGAGCAGAGGGCGGGCCGCTTGAGTGAGCGCGCGTCGACCGGAGCCGCGGACAGGAACAGGCCGGCGAGAGCGCCGGCGGCGATTACCGTGAGTATCTTCATGGCAACAGTATGCAGCCGCCCGTGAGGGGCTCGCTCCCCTCAGGCGAGGGCGGCGAGTGCTTCGTCGAGGTCGTCGTAGAGGGGCAGGACCTTGGCCAGGCCGGTGATCCACATGATTTTGGCGCGGCGGTAGTCGACGCCGATGAGGGCGAATTTGCCGTCGGCGGCCTGGCTGGCCTGCCAGTGGTGGATGATCAGGCCGAGGGCGCGGCTGTCCATGAAGGTGGCGCCGGCGAGGTCGAGGATGATGGAGGTGCCGGCCTGGGCGAGGTGGTCGGCGAACTGCTGGCGGGTGGTGGCGTCCAGCACTCCGTCCACGGTGATCACGACGATGTCGCCGGCCGTGGACGACGTCAGGCGCACAGACGCGGGGGCGGGGGTCTCGCCGGCGGACATCATCACCCTGCCATCGTATAGAGGCCACCGCCGGCCGGGCCCGTCAGCGCGGGCCTGGCCGAGTTGTGGGCGCTGGATCCCAAGCGCACAGCCCGTTACCGGTGCTGAGCGCGCGGGACGTCCACGCCGGCCGCGCGCAGGTGCGCCTCGATCAGGGCGTTGAGCCGGGCGAGAGCCGGCTCGTGGTCCTCGCCGTGGTGGTCGATCAAGCCGTACCTGGCGTCCGCGTCGGGCCGCCGCCGCAGCTCGGCCGGCATCTCCAGCCGTTCGAGGTCGGCCAGCAGCCGGCCGGCCACCGCGGCCGCCAGCTCCTCGATCCGCGGATCGCCGGGATCCCAGGACCGCGCGTCCCAGCCCTGCTTGGTCAGCTCGACGAACTCGGGATCGTCGAGCCAGCCTTCGAGCCGGGACAGGAAGCCGTCGAAGATCTCCGGGATCAGGGCCCGCGTCAGCACCATGGCCTCGCGCTGCGTGTCCACGTAGTCGGCGCCGAAGCCGAGGCCGGCCAGCCGGTCGAGGAGCGCGCAGGCCCGGTCGGGCAGCAGCGCCCGGTCGCCTTGGTCGAGCCGGCGCAGCGTGTCACGGCGCGCGATCAGGTCCTCGATCCGTTCGGTGAGCCGCCGGTCCACGTCGTCCAGGGCGGCGCTGAACTGTACGGGATCGGCGTCGAGCAGGTCGCCGACCTCGGCCAGCGGCACCCCCGCCCCGGCCAGGGTGCGGGCCTGCACCAGCCGGAGCAGGTCGGCCGACCGGTAGCGCCGGTAGCCGGAGCCGTCACGTTCTGGCTCGGCGACCAGGCCGAGCCGGTGATAGTGCCGCACCGTCTTGATCGTGACGCCGGCGAACGCGGCCGCCTGGCCGATGGTGAGCCCCCCGGCCATCAGCGGGCCGTCGGGTACGGGTCGCGGGCGATCACAGGGTCGAGGATAACCCGCGAAAGTCCCGGCCCATCACGTCGCCGCCGAAGGACCGGCACGCGCGGCGGTTGACCTTGACCTTAGGTCAGGCTCCAGGCTGATCGCAGCGCAGCCTTCACGGGGCCGGAGCGCCACCGCCCTGCCCGCCTGCGCCGGACACCACTTCCACCAGCCAAGGATCGATCATGAACGAGTCCCTCCGTACCGTCGAGAACCCCGCCACCGCCCCCGACCGCCCGGAGTTGCGGGAGGCGATCGAGTCGTTCGTCGAGTACGGCTTCGCCGGCGTACAGCTGCGCGTGCACGACGAGCGCGGCCACTGGGCCGGCAGCGCCGGGGTGAGCGAGCTTGGCGGGAGCGCCGCGCCGCCGATCGACGGTCACTTCAGGATCGGCAGCGTCACCAAGACCTTCACCGCGGCCCTGATGCTGCTGCTCGTGGCCGAGGGGCGGATCGGGCTCGACAGCCCGGTGGCCGGCCACCTGCCCGAGTTCGGGCTGGACCCGCGGATCACGGTGCGGATGCTGCTCCAGCACACCAGCGGCCTGTTCAGCTTCACCGGCGAGATCTACCCGGACGGGAGAGCCGTGGCCGGCGGCGTCCCCGGCGTGGGCAAGGAGTGGGTGGACAACCGGGACAGGACCTACCGGCCGGAAGAGCTGGTGCGGATGGCGCTGTCCCGGCCGGCCAGGTTCGAGCCGGGAGCGGGCTGGAGCTACTCCAACACCAACTACGTGCTGGCCAGGCTGCTGATCGAGCAGGTCACCGGCCGCCCCTACCCGGAGGAGATGCGGCGGCGCGTCCTTTCCCCGCTCGGGCTGACCGGCACCGTGGTGCCCGAGGCCGCGCCGGAGCTCCCCGAGCCGCACGCGCACGGCTACTACCCGTACGAGGAGGGCGACCGCTGGGAGGTGGCCGACACCACCCGCTTCAACCCCTCGTGGATCTCCGCCGCCGGCGACATGATCTCGACCACCCAGGACCTGCACACGTTCTTCTCGGCCCTGATGGGCGGCCGGCTCCTGCCCGCGCCGCTGCTGGCCGAGATGTGCACGCCGGACCCCGTCATGGGCTACGGCCTCGGGGTGTTCGTGGAGCGGACGGACGGCGGCGGCACGATCGTCCAGCACAACGGTGGCTTCTGGGGCTGGGCGACGCTGATGTACGCCACGCCCGACGGCGGCAGGACCATGACCGGCTCGCTGACCTTCGGGGACGCCAAGGTGGACTGGGTCGCCATGGCCGAGGCGATGGAGAACGTGAAGCGGCGGCTCGTCACGGCGGTCTTCGACGCACCGGCGGCCTGAGCGCCGGGCCGGGTCATCGCCCGCGTGCCGCCTCGCCGTCCGGGCGGGCGAGGAGGGCGGAGGCGAGCATCGAGGCGAGCCACTCCTCGTACTCGGCCTCGCTCCAGCCGCACACCTCGGTCAGCTTCTCGAAGTTCTCCGTCGCGGTGAGCACGTAGATCTGCTCGGCCGCCCTGGCGGGGGAGAGGCCGGGGCGCAGGGCCCCGAGCTCGTGGAGGTGGGCGGCGGGTCCGTGGCTGCCCGTCAGCCGCTCGCGTTCGATGCCGTCCAGGACGTCCCGCAGCCCGTGGTCGCCAGGAGACGCGGCCGCGGCGTCGCGCAGGACACGGTGCACGGACGTGATGCGCCGCAGGATCCCGGTGGCCATGGCGGCGTAGAGGGCCAGTTTGCGTACGGGGTCCGGCTCGTCGATGATCGCCCGCACCTCGGGGCGGTCGCTCTGCGGCACGGGCCGGGCGTCCCCGGCGAGCGTGATGTCGTAGACGAGCTTGGCCAGAGCGGGTTTGCCGCCGGGGCACGACGTGTACAGAGTCTGAACGGCCACCCCGGCCTCGCGCGCCACGTCGGCCATGGTCGTGGCGGCATAGCCCTTGCCGATCATCAGCTCGTGCGCGGCCGTCGCGATCTTCTGGCGGGTGGCCTGGGCGTGCTCCTGGCGCAGGGCGCTGGAGTATCGGCGGCGCTTTTTCTGCTCGGTCATCGGAGGCCATGATTCCAGAACTATATTGACTAGATTTCTCTCTAATGAATATGGTCGAATCTAGTCAAGTCTTCGCCGAGGGAGGGGCGCACGATGTCCGCGATTCTCACCGCGTCCAGGATGATCGCGTTGCTGCTGATCGGCACGTACGCGGGCGGTGTCGTCTTCACGGTGCTGGCCCCGTCCGTCGGCCGGATGCCGGGGCCCGCGTACGTCACGTACTGGCAGGCGCTCAACGTCGACTACGGCCGGGCCATGCCGCCGCTCCTGCTGGCCGCAATCGCGGCGTCACTCGTCGCGGCGGCCCTGTCGTGGCGGCACGGCCGGCTCGTCTTCGGCCTCAGCGTGGCCGCCCTGGTCCTGGTGGTCGGCACGGTCGTCCTCACCCTGGCGGGCCTTGAGCCCATCAACGGGATCGTGGACGGCTGGACCCCCGACCAGTTGCCCGCCGGATGGGAGGAGAGCCGCCGGCAGTGGTCGGACCTGCATCTCGTCCGCACGGCGCTCGCCCTCACGGCGTTCGGCTGCCTGATCGTCGCCCAGGGCGTCGACCGCCTGCACGGGGCGGACCCGCGACCGGCTCAGGGCGGCTACCCGCTCGCCACCCGGCACTGACCGGGCGGGCGAGCCGGGCGGGTCAGTGGCCGGGCGAGCGGGCCGGGCGGGTCACTGACCGGGCGGCTGGGTCGGGCCGGTTACTGGCACTTGCCCGTGAGCCACGTGCGGAGCTGGGCCGGGTAGTCGGTGGCGATCCGCTTGGCGCCGCTCTTGAGCGCCTGGTTCCACGCGCTCTCGTTCAGCCGCCACGACGGCGGCGGCTCCTCCCACTTGGTGACGTCGGGCCAGACGGGGCCGCCGCTCAGCACCTGCGCCAGGCCCGCGGCGGTCACCCGCTTCCTCAGCTCGGCGGAGATGCCGCTGTCGTGCGAGTACAGGATGATCTCCTGCGAACGGTGACTCTCCTTGACGGGGTCGAGGACCTCGGCCCAGGCCCGCGCCTTGATCGCGGCGTCCGCGTGGAACAGCGACTGCCGGCCCTCCGGCTTGACCTCCACCATCGCGATCATGCCGGCCGACTTCATCGCGGCCAGCCACTGACGGAACGTGTGCACCCTTTCGCCCTTGAACGGGCCGCGCGTGATGGTTCGCCCGTCCAGCTTCGTGGCGCCGCTGGCCCACCAGATCTCGGTGATGTTCTTCTTCGTGCCGGTCAGTCCCCAGGTCGAGGTGTTGTGCCACATGACGGCCTTGGTGCCGTCCTTGGTGAGCTGCAGGTCGGCCTCGACGCCTGCCGCGCCCCACGCCTTGTGCTGACGGATGGCCGCCGGGTTGTTGGGCTGGCGGATCTGGTCCCGTTCCCACGCGTCGGCGCCGGTGGGGTAGCCGCCGTGCCCGAAGATCTGCGGGCATGCGGGCAGCGCGGCCGACGGGGAGGTGAGTAACGACGCCAGCAGGAACGCGGCGAGGGGGACTGCCACAACATGCACCTTTCGATCTTGAAGTCGGTGCACCACACTGTCCCACAGCCACGCTCGCGCCGAGTACACGGTGACGGTCGTGGTCCCGGCCGCCCGTGACTACGACCGCAGCCGCCCGGAGCCGGCTTCGAGGTCGCGTACGGCCGCGGCGGCCTCCGTCACGTCGGCGTGGATGTTCAGGGCGTGCCACACGCCGGTGAGCTGCAGGATCCGCGCGGGAAGATCCTGGACGGCGGCCAGGTGCAGCGTGCCGCCCTCCCTGCGGATGTCGGCGTGCACCAGCAGCAGCACCTGCAGCCCGATGCTGTCCATGAAGGTCAGCTCGGCCAGATCGAGGATCAGCGGACGGCCGCGCCGTCGCTCCCGGCTGATGAAGGATTCGAGCTGGCCGACGTTGGCGGCGTCGAGCTCGCCCGACACGACGATCAGCGCGCCGGCGGCCAGCGAGCGGCAGCGTACACCGAAGGGAGACATGGAGGTCTCGTCGCGGGCGTTCAGCGGATGGACGAGTGCGCGAGAGTGATGAACACGAGCGATCTCCACGGTAGGCCGGCCTCACGGTGCCGGCGGCGTCGCCGTCACCGCTGACGCTACGGCCGAAGCGGGTCGCGGGAAAGGCCTTTGGGCACAGGATCTTCAACCGACCCGGCCGTCTATCCACTTTTAGCCATAAAGGCCACTATTTCCGATGGCTCGGCCGACCAGCGGTGCATTCCTCCGTGCTTTTCCGGCCTTGACCAGGGCCGGATGCGGCACTCGTCACGCGGTAACGGGTTCGGGGTCGATCGATCAAAGTTTCTTGATTGTTCCCGCCGGGGTGGCGCGCGGCGTGATATCGAATGCGGGCTTACTTTCAATCTTGCTCTCTGTAAGGGCGCGATCGAAAGGAATTATCATGCTTCGTCGTACTGTGTCAGGCGTCTTCGCCCTGACGGTCGCCGGTCTCATCGCGGCAGCGGTTTCGCCCGCGCACGCCGAGCAGAGTGGCGCGCACGCGCGCCCGGCGTCGTTCTATGACAGCGCCGCCGCCATCGTCAACGCCGACGGCACCCTGAACCGGGGCACGAACGTCGTCAGGTCGTGGCTGGCGGAGACCGGCCGATACTGCGTCCAGCTCGCCCACCCGGTGTCGGCGCCTGACGCGCTCATCCAGCTCACGCCCCGTGACCCGCGGCGGCTGCCGCACATCGCGTACCGCAACCCGTCCGCGAGCTGCGACCACGAGAACACCATCACCGTCCACGTGTACGACACCAACACGGGCCGCCTGGCCGACGGCGGATTCGACCTGCTGGCGATCTGAGCGGTGACCCGGACGTCCGGAGGCCCGATCACCCCTGGCCTCCGGACGGGCCACCTGCAATCTGGGCCACCTGCAACCTGGGCCGGTAGCGACCTGGGCCACCCGCGACCTGGGCCACCCGCGACCTGGGCCACCCGCGACCTGGGCCGGTCGTGGCCGGGGTCCTACCCCTGAGGAGCGCCCGCGCCGGCGGGGTCGCGCAGGAGCCCTTCGACTCCGTGCAGGAAGGTCTCGCCGATCAGGTGCGGATCGAAGAGGCAGCCGGCCGCCATGGCGCCGTCGCGCAGCATGACGAAGTGCCGCCCGGCGCGCTCGGGCCGCGTGTGGCCGGCCCGCTCCAGCAGCCCGGTGACGGTTTCGAGGAACCACTGACGGTGCGCGAGGACCGCCTGGTGGGCGGGGTGCGCGGGATCGGGATATTCGGCCGCGGCGTTGAGGAAGGCGCAGCCGCGGAATCCGGGTGACCCGATGTCGCCGGCGATGGACCGGCTGATGGCCAGCAGACTCTCACCGGCGGGTCGTCCGTCGGCCAGAGCCTTGTTCACCTGGTCGCGAACGGCCTGGTCAACGCCGTCGAGGTAGGACAGGACGAGCTCTTCCTTGCCGGGAAAATGCCGGTAGAGGGTCGCCCTGGTCACTTGCGCTTCCGTGACGATCCGGTCGATGCCGACCGAGTGGATGCCCTCGGTGTAGAAAATCCTGGTCGCCGTCGCGAGCAGCCGTGACCGCGCTTCGGAGGTCCGGCTCAGCGGTTCACTTCTCCCCATGCGAACACTCTACCAGATAGAACGTTCGGTCTCCACTTGCCGCCTGCCTCTACTGAGGTCGCCCGCGTACGGAATGCCGCCTGCTCGCCATCCACCCACCCACCAGCCCGATGGCGGCGCCGGCGGCCGCCCCCGCGACCAGATGAGATTTCTCCTTGGGCGCTTCGGATGGTGCCGGTGTCGGGGGAATTTCCGGCGTGGCCTGATACGCCGACTCCATGATTTCGTTGAACCGGCGCATCTTCCGATTCTTCGCGGCTCTGAGGCGATGGATCCTGGCCTCGGCCCAGAATCTCCGTCCGGGAGTGGTGGTGAACAACTCCGCGGTGGCGAGTGAACGTAACACGCGATCCGGCATGTCGCCGACCTGGTAGCGCATCTCCCAATACGAGACGATGAGGTTGAGATACAGGTGCTGCCGTAACTCGTCCGGCGTACGGTGACGATCCAGCGACCCCCAGCAATCGAGGTAGACGGGATCCCGCATCGCCATTTCCATCAGTTGCACGTGGTAACCGCGAGCGGACTCTTTGCGGGTGGCCCGCGTCTCCTTCCCTTGGAGGATGAGCGAGCTGACGACCCCGATCAGCGCGAATCCCGACAGAATTGCCGATGCCGCCCCATAAGTCTGGCCGATCTGGCTCAACCTGTTCCAGTCGGCATCCCGGGCGAGGTTTATCTGCTGCAGAAGAACAGGCGAGAGAAGCGTCAGCGCGGCCCCTCCGGCCGTCGCCATGACCAGGGTGAGCAGGAGTAACGCGCGAGAGGTCCGGTTGCCTTGTCGTAGAAGTCTAAGGCGCACGGTCACACGGTGTCACATCGAGGCGGCCAAGCCTAGACTTGACGCATGAGGGCTCCGGTTTGCCCCGAGTCGCACCAGGGAAGACCTTGGGATGAATCGCCGGACGGCAAAGGGCTCAACCCAGGCCCCGAGCCTGACATTGTGGTTGCCCCATCACACGGCGACCCGGTGACTTCGTGAGACGATTCCGGTTGACCCCTCGGTGCGGTTCACTCTGGCTTTCACGGATCCGGTCCTGTGTTTTTCCAGGTCCATCGAGATGCTGATTCCCGCCATGAATGTCAGGCCGAGGCGGATCGGGAGAACTCGTCCATTCGCGTGCGCGGCACATGGGCGTGCACGATTTCCTTACCAGTTAACTGAACGTCGACACGAGACGACGGGAGACAATGATGTCATTAAGTGAATCGTCGTGGTATCGCAGCAGCAGATGCACTGAAGATTCGACCTGTGTCGAGGTCGCGCTGCATCGAGGTCGCGTGCGGATACGTGGAAGTCTCATGCCTGACATTGTGCTGAGCTTCTCGCCGCACGCCTGGGCGGAGTTCATCGGCAGGATCAAGCGACATGAGCTCGACCTGGCGTTCGCCTAAAGGAAGACCGGCAGGGCGTCCAACCCGAGGCGGGACGCCCTGTCGCTTGTTGACCCCTGCGGCCGGCCGGGTGGATATCCAGTTGCCGGGCCGGTGGAAGATCTCGGAGAATCCCCTGTCGTGCGCACGGTGCGTACGCGAGAGGGGACAGGTGGCGATGCGGGCAGCGGAGCTCGAACGGGCGATGATCGCGGCCAGGTCCACCGCATCGTCACTAGGTTTGGCGGCGGACGACGCGATCGTCCTGCACGACTCGAACAAGGTCACCCTGCGCCTGCTGCCCTGTGACGTCCTGGCCAGAGTGGCGCCCGGGGCGGACGATCAGGTGGCCCGGTTCGAGATCGAGGTCGCGCGACGGCTCGCCGCATCCGGGAGCCCCGTGGCCGCGCTGGAGCCGCGGGTCGAGCCGCGCGCCTACGAGCGCGACGGCTTCGTGATCACGCTGTGGACCCACTACGAGCCCGCGGGGTCAGGAGACGTCCCATCGGCCGAGGTCGCCGCCGCGCTCGGGCGGCTGCACGCCGGCATGCGCGCGATGGAGATCCCGGCACCGCACTTCACGGATCGGGCCGAAGAGGCCCGGCGCCTCGTGGCGGACCGCGACCGCTCCGCGGCGCTCCCCGACGACGATCGCCGGCTCCTCGCCGGCACGTTGCGCGATCTGAGGCGGTCGATCACCGAGCACGGCGCGCCTGAGCAGTTCCTGCACGGCGAGCCGCACCCCGGCAACGTGCTCAGCACGAAGGACGGGCTGCTGTTCATCGACTTCGAGACGTGCTGCCGCGGGCCGGTCGAATTCGACCTCGCCCACCAGCCCGAGGAGATCGCCGAGCACTATCCGGACGTCGATCACGAGCTGCTGCGCCAGTGCCGGATCCTCGTCCTGGCGATGATCACGGCGTGGCGCTGGGACCGCGACGACCAGCTTCCTGACGGGCGGCGGCTGGGTGAGGAGTGGATCGCGCAGCTGCGGGCGGCGCTCGATCACACCGGTCCTTCCGCCTGCTGATCCCGGGCCTTCGAGGTCGTACGCCGCGAGAGTCCGGGGCCGTTCGGGCGACGGGGCGGTGTACGTCAGTCGCCGGACCGATGGACGATCGCCTTGCTCGACCGTCCGGGATACACCACGACCAGGTCCCGCCCGCGTCCCCGTACCAGGCACGGGAAGGCGTGCTCCCGGTGCTCCGCCCGCGTGTCGCCGAAGCCTCGGTCCCGCTGGGTCCAGGCGGGGCAGCTCGCGTCGTACGGCGGCCGGTACGGGACGATGGGAGGCGGCTTTCGGCGGGCTCAGTCGTCGTGGGCGATGAGCCTGAGCTGCCGCCACAACAGCACCACGAACACCGCGGACCCGGCGAAGGCGAACCAGAACGGCGCCGCGACCCCGAAAGCGGTGGCCAGGGTGCCGCCGATCAGCGAGCCGACCACCAGACCGGCGTAGACGCAGACCGTGTTGACGCTGCCCACCCGCCCCTGCAGCTCATGGGGGACCGCACGCTGGCGGACGGTGACCGAGGTCGTGCCCCAGATGAAGGCGTGCGCGCCGAAGACCACGAAGATCCCCCCGGCCACCCACGGCGAATGCGTCAGGGCCAGGCCGAGATGGGTGAGCGTCTCGATGACGAGTCCGATCCGCATCAGCGCGCCGAGGCTCACCTTGCGGGTGATGAACCCGTACAGACCGGTGCCGATCAGCCCGCCGATCCCGCCGAGGGTGGTCATCAGGCCGAAACCCACGGCGCCGAGGCCGAGCTGCTCCTGGGCGTAGAGGACGAGCACCGACCAGGCCGCGCCGAACGTGAAGTTGAAGATCAGGATGGTGAGCGCCAGCGTGCGGACCGCCGCGTGCCGGATCGTCCACCTGAACCCGGCGACCAGCTCCCGTACGGCGTTCGGCGCCTGCGCGTCCGCCGGCCGGACGCGCGGCGGCAGGGTGATCCGGGAGATCAGGACGATTCCCGCCACCACGAGCAGCAGCTGTCCGGCGAACGGCCAGGTCACGCCCACCCCGAACAGCGCCGCGCCGATCGGCGGACCGGCGAGCTGGTTGAGCGTGATGAACCCGGTGCCCAGGCGGGCGTTGGCGATGACGAGATCGTCCCTGTCGACGAGCGTGGGCGTCAGCGTGGCCGTCGTGTTGTCGGCGAACACCTCGGCGATGGACCGCAGCGTGAGCGCCGCCAGCGCCGTCGCCACCGTCACGGTGCCGGTCACCATGAGGACGACGAGGGCCGTCAGCACCAGGGCCCGTGCCACGTTCGCGACGAGCACGATCCTGCGCCGGTCGTACCGGTCGGACAGGACGCCCGCGTACAGGCCGAACAGCAGCGGCGGCCCCCAGCTCACCAGCGCCGACAGCGAGATCAGCAGCGGGTCGCGCGTCAGCGACGCGATCAGCAGCGGGCCCGCCGCGGCCGCGACCCCGTCACCGAGATTCGTCAGCCAGCTCGACGCCAGCAACCACCGGAATCCCGTCCCCATGCGAGCCGGCAGGACTCGTTCCACCACTGAGATCACGAGCGCAAGACTCTACGTTTCGTGGGCTATCGAGGGCAACGCGTTTTTCGCCCGCTTTCAGCTTGGGGCGGCCGCGGGGCCGGCGAGCCGTCGTCGAACCACGCGCGGGTGCGTTCCAGCAGGTCGATCTGGTGCCGGCGTTTCTGGAGCCGCCTTCGCCGGTGGCGACGAGCATGCCGTGATGATCGGGACGGACCTATCGCCCAAGATCGTGCGGCGGATGAAGGCTGCGATAGGTGCCGATGAAAATCTGTGTTCGCCGTAGTAGACATTTGCGCGCTCGGGTACTAGAGTTTCTGACATCGCAAGGAACGGATCCACCGGGCAGCGGAAGTACCAGGCAACACGATGAACCGCCCGGAATGAGGATGAAGTCAGTTGGGTCAGGCAGAAGGTCGGACGTGAAGGGCCAGCGCGGTCGGTAAGGGCCCAGATCGTGGACGCGCTGCCGTTGATGTAAGTGGACGTCACGTCCAGAGGAATAGGGAAGGGAGTGTTGAACGCCATCGAAGGATCGCCCGTCGCCGGCTGACGTTCGCCGCTCGGGTACCGCAGTTCCACAAGATGGGAAGGTGGTCTACGGTCACGCATCCGCGATCCCCGCATCGCCGCCATACAGGGCGGCGGATGCGGATGACAACAAGCCGGCCCCAGGCCGGCAGATGGTGTTGAACCTCTTCGGGGCCCCGGCGCACATGGCGCCGGGGCCCCCTGTTGGCGTGAAGAAAGGCATCTATGGGTCAAGGGCACACACCCGGTGCCGTGCAGGCTTCGCCCGCCGGCGCCGACGATGACGGTCACAGCGCCGAGGACCGGTTCGACGATGACGACTACCCCGCCTACAGCATGGGCGCGGCGGCGGAACTGCTCGGAGTCACCCCGACGTTCCTGCGGGCCCTGGGCGCCGCCAAGCTGATCGAGCCGAGACGCTCGAGTGGCGGCCACCGCCGCTACTCCCGCTACCAGCTGCGCCTGGCGTCCCGGGCCAGAGAGCTCGTCGACCAGGGCACTCCCGTCGAGGCCGCCTGCCGGATCATCATCCTGGAGGACCAGCTCGCCGAGGCACTGCGCATCAACGCCGCGTACGAGCGCGAACGCGCGGCCGGCGACTGACCCCACGACCACGCGGCGGCTCCGCCGCTGCGCTGCGACGCGGGCGCCGTGAAGCGGCTCCTGGCGTGCCGGCGTGCGATCAACCGGGCCGGTTCGTGCCGAGTCCAGGAGCGAGCGACGCCGTTTCCGGCGCTCGACGGGGCCGTGTGGCCTTCCGGGCGCGCGTCCGCCGGGCACCTCGAAGAGGCCCAGGGGCGGGAACGGGGTGGCGCGGTGGCCTGCCTACACTCGGGGCGGGAGGTCAAGGGTGGAAGTGAGCGGGGCGCCGGGGGAGGCGGACTGGCGGGCACATCGCTCCGCCGTCTTCGGGGCGGCGTACCGGATCCTGGGCAGCGTCGCGGAGGCCGAGGACGTGACGCAGGAGGTCTGGTTGCGCGCCGCCGGCGCCGATCTGTCCGGGGTGCGGGATCTGCGGGCCTGGCTGGTGACCGTGGCGGCCAGGACGGCGTACGACGTGCTGCGCTCGGCGCGCGTCCGGCGCGAGGCCTACGTCGGCCCCTGGCTGCCCGAACCGCTGCTGACCGGCCCCGACGTCGCCGCCCATGTGGTCATGGACGAGTCCGTGAGCACCGCGATGCTGATCGTCATGGAGACCCTCACCCCCGGCGAACGCGTCGCTCTGGTGCTGCACGACGTCTTCGGCTTCCCGTTCGACCAGATCGCCGAGGTGCTCGGCTGCACGCCCGCCGCGGGACGCAAGCTCGCCTCCCGCGCGCGGGCCCGGGTCGCGGAGGTTCAGGAGCGGCCTCAGGCGTCGAGGGCGGAGACCGAACGTGTGCTCAGGGCGTTCAGGGCGGCCGCCGACGCGGGCGACCTGGCCGGGCTGGTCAGCCTGCTGCACCCCGAGGCCGTCTACGTCGCCGACGGCGGCGGCCGGGCGACCGCCGCGCGCAGGCCGATCGAGGGTGCTGAGCGGATCGCGCGCCTGGCGGTCGGGCAGGTCGAGCTGAGGCGGCCCGGCTCGTACCGGATCATCGAGGTGAACGGGCAGCCGGCCCTGGCGACCTACGACGGCGACCGGCTCGTCTGGCTCGACACGGTGGAGATCGCCGGCGGGCGGATCACGACCTTCAGAAGACTGGTCAATCCCGACAAGCTTGCGCTCCTCGGTCACATCTGAGGACGCTGTCTCGTCTCCCTGCCGACCCGCACCCCGACCTCCGGGGGCGGCGCCGTAGAGAGGATGAGACAGTGGCACATGTAGTGATCATCGGTGGCGGTTTCGCGGGCGTGTGGAGCGCGGCGGGAGCGGCGCTGGCCCGCAGAGAGGCAGATCTGGCCCGCCGGGACGCGGATCTGAGCATCACGCTCATCGCGCCGAACGACCACCTGGTGCTGCGGCCCAGGCTGTACGAGTCGGATCCGGACTCGGCCAAGGTCGAGCTCCGCCGGATCCTCGGCCCGATCGGCGTCGAGCACGTGCGCGCCTCGGTACGCACGATCGACACCGGCCGCCGCGTGGTCGTGGCGGATGGCAGGGAGCTCGGCTACGACCGCCTGGTGCTGGCGGCGGGCAGCGAGCTGGTCCGGCCCGAGGGGCTGCCCGGCGCCGAACGGCTCTTCGACATCGACACCCTGGACGGCGCCCGGCGGCTCGAACGTCGTCTGCGCGGCAGGGACGGCTACTCCGCCGTGGTCGTCGGCGCCGGGTTCGTCGGGCTGGAGGCCGCCACCGCACTGGCAGCCCGTGGCCGGGTGCTGCTCGTGGACCGGTCGGACGTGGTCGGGCACGAGCTCGGCCCCGGCCCGCGCGCGGAGATCGAGGCGGCGCTGGACGAACTGGGTATCGAACGCCGGCTCGGCAGCACGGTGACGGAGGTCGGCGACGGGTATGCCGTCCTGTCCGGCGGCGCCAAGGTGGCGGCGGACGTGGTGGTCTGGGCCGCGGGTCTCAGGGCCGGCGGGCTCACCCGGCAGATCTCGGACGATCTCGACCGTCTCGGCCGGGTGCCGGTGGACCGGTGGCTGCGGGCCCTGCCCGAGGTGTTCGCCGCCGGGGACGTGGCCGCGGCGGCGTACGACGCCGAGCACACGGTCATGCAGGCCTGCCAGCACGCCACTCCGCTCGGCAAGGTCGCCGGCTACAACGCGGCGGCCGACCTGCTCGGAGTGCCGCCCCGCGAGTTCACCCCCGGCCCGTACGTCACCTGCCTGGACCTGGGCGGCGCCGGCGCGATCTTCACGCGGGGCTGGAATCGCAGGGTGATGGCCTCGGGAGCCGAGGGCGCGGCCGTCAAGAAGCTGATCAACCAGGCCATCCACCCGCCGGTCGACGACGCGGAGAAGATCCTGGCCGCCGCCGACGCCGTCTACCTCGACCTGCCCTTCTTCCCCCGCGACCAGAATGAGGACGCGGGCGAGGTCATTACCGCCGCCTGAGCGCGGGCTCCACCCAGCCGACGCAGGCCCGGCGCCGCACGGCCGGTGCCGGGTCAGCGGTCGGCGGTGGTGCGGGACAGGAAGTCGCGGATCAGGCCGGCCACCTCGTCACCCGCGCTCTCCAGCAGGAAGTGCCCGCCGTCCAGCAGATGGATCTCCGCGTTCGGGACGTCCTGGGCGAACGCGCGAGCCCCGTCGGGCCCGAAGATCTCATCGCCCTTGCCCCACACGGCGAGCAGCGGCGGCTGGTTCGCCCGCAGGTAGGCGTGCAGCTCCTTGTACAGCGGCGGGTTGGTCGCGTAGTCGCGGAACAGGGCGAGCTGGATCGCGTCGTTGCCGGGACGGGACACCAGCGCGTGGTCATGGTGCCACGTGTCGGGGCTGACCAGGCTCTCGTCCGGGACGCCGGTGAGGTACTGCCAGCGGATGGCCTCCAGGCTCAGCGCGGTGCGGATCGCGCGCTCCGTCTCGGGCGTCTGCTCCCGGTGGTAGTCCCACACGCTCTGCCAGAACTCCGGGACGAAGCCGGCGGCGTACCCGTTGCCGTTCTGCGTGATGATCGCCGTGACGGCCGCCGGGTCGTCCAGGGCCAGCCGCCAGCCGATCGGGGCGCCGTAGTCCTGGACGTATACGGCGTAGCGCCACACGCCCAGCTGGTCGAGCAGGCCGGCGGTGAGGCCGGTGAGGGCGTCGAAGGTGTAGTCGAACTCGTCGGCCGGCGGGGCGTCCGACAGCCCGAACCCGAGGTGGTCGGGCGCGATCACGTGATAGCGGTCGGCGAGCGCGGGAATCAGGTGGCGGAACATGAATGAGCTGGTCGGGTAGCCGTGCAGGAGCACGATGACCGGCGCGTCCGCGGGGCCGGCCTCCCGGTAGAACAGCCGCCGGCCCTGGACGGTGGCGTAGCGGTGGTGAACGGCAGTCATGTCTAACTCCTATAAGTCATTTTGATGGTTAGACTCAAGCATGGCCTGCTGTAACCTGTCAAGGAGACTTTGGAGGTTAGGTTCGTCATGGTGATCGATACCGACGAGAAGCTGCTCCTCGACCTGCTGAACACCACGCCCGTACACGAAGGACAGCCGTCCGACCTGCTGGCAGACCCCGCCGACGGGCTGCGCTGGCTCTCCGCGCACGGTCAGCCGGCCTCGGAGGAGGAGTGGCGCGCCGCGCTGGACGCCCGCTCGGCACTCCAGGACGTCGTACGCGGCGACGCGCCCCCCGCCGCGCTCGCCCGCTTCGTCGAGGGCGTGTCGTTCCTGGCCTCGCTCGGCGGCGAGGGGGACGAGGGGATCGAGTGGACCCCGCGGTTGCCCGTCGGGCGCGTCGCGGCGGCGCGCGCCGTACTGACGTGGGACGCGCTGCGCGTGTCCGGCCCAGGGCGGCTGCGTGCCTGCGCCAACGACGAGTGCCGGCTCTTCCTGATCGATCACAGCAGGCCGAACAACGCCCGATGGTGCTCGATGGCCGGCTGCGGCAACCGCATGAAGGCCAGGCGCCACTACCAGCGCACCCGGCAGGGCAAGACGGACGGTTAGCGGCGGCCGAAGCCGGTCACGAATGGTCAACGGACGGCCGGTGGCCGAAGCCGGCTCGGTGGCGGTTCACAGCACCTTGAGCAGCCGCCCGGCCAGCTCCGCCGACGAAGCGGGATTCTGCCCGGTGAACAGGTTGCCGTCGGTCACCGTGTACGGCCGCCACATCTCGCCCTTGCTGAACTCCACGCCAAGAGCGACCAGCTCGTCCTCCAGCAGCCAGCGCGCCATCGGCGCCAGCCCGACCGCGTTCTCCTCCTCATTGGTGAACGCGGTCACCCGCCGGCCCGCGAACGGCGACCGGCCGTGGATCCGGGTGGCCAGCATCGCGGCCGGGGCATGGCAGACGATGCCCAGCGGCTTGCCGGAGGCCAGCGCCGCTGTCAGCAGCCGGCCGGCGTCCGCGTCCTGCCACAGATCCTCCATGGGGCCGTGGCCGCCGGGAAGGTAGAGGGCGTCGTAGTCGTCCAGGCGGGCGTCCGGCAGCATGATCGGCCGCCGCAGCGCCTCCGCCGACCGGATCGTCTCCTCCAGGCCGAGCGCCGTCTCCGCGCCTCCGGCCAGGTCGGGCCGCAGGCTCATCATGTCCACGTACGGCACCACCCCGCCGGGAGTGGCGACCGTGATCTCGTGCCCGGCCTCGGTGAACGCACGGTACGGGGCCACGAACTCCTCGGCCCAGTACCCGGTCGCGTGCCTGGTGCCGTCCTTGAGCGTCCAGTACGCCGCACCGGTCATCACGAACAGGAACTTCGCCATGACATTTCCCCCTCGATCTGCGCTGATGGCAGATCAGTCGAAGACGACGACCACGCGGCCGATCACGTGGCCCCGGCCCAGTTCGTCCAGCTTGTCGTTGATGTCGCCGAGGCTGATCGGAGTGACCGTGTGCTTGACCCGCCCCTGGCCGGCGTAGGCGAGCACCTCGGTGAGGTCGTTGTGGTTGCCCCAGAAGGATCCGGAGAACGTCCGCTCACCCGACACGAACGGGAACACCGGGAACTCGACGCTGTCACCCATCAGGCCCACCGACACGAGCGTGCCCTCGGCCGCCAGGAGCGCGGCGTTGAGCTCCAGTGACTGCGAGGCGCCCGAGCAGTCGAGCGCGGCGTCGATCTCGCCGCGGCCGGTCAGCTCGGCGAGCTCGGCCCGTACTTGATCAGGCGTCTTGCCGCGGGTGTTGATCGTGTGGTCGGCGCCGTTCTCCCTGGCCAGCGCGAGCTTGGCGTCGTCGCGGGCGAAGGCCACCACGGTGGCTCCGCCGCCGAGCAGGCGCGCGTACTGCACGCCGTAGCCGCCCAGCCCGCCGATCCCGCTGACGGCCACCGTGCGTCCGGGCGCCAGCCGGCCGGCGGCACGCAGCCGCTTCATCCCCCGGTACGGGGTCAGCCCGGCGTCCACCAGCGGCGCGAGGTATTCGGGCTCCAGGCCCGCGTCCGGGTCGATCCGGATGAGATGACGGCTGGGCACGTTGACGTATTCGGCGAAGCCTCCCGGCGGGCCGAAGCCGATCCAGCCGCCGCTGCCGGTGCACAGCTGCTCATTGCCCTCGTGGCACTGCCGGCAGGTGCCGTCGCCCCAGGCGGGATAGACGACCACCAGGTCCCCTTCCGCCAGGCCCGCCGAGGCGGGAACGTCGGCGCCGAGCCGCTCGACCTGGCCCGCCACCTCGTGGCCGGGAATGTAGGGGAACGTAAGGTCGATCGGGAAATATCCGTCGATGAGTTGGTAATCGCTCCGGCACATCCCCGTCGCCCGGACCTTGACGAGGACCTCCTCGGGGCCGGGTTCGGGAATCGGTACCTCGTCGATCTGCAACGGCTGCTTGAGGCCGTGCATCCGGGCCGCGTACATGCTCATGATGCCTCCAGATCCGGTATGGATCACTGCGGCTGCGAAATTCGCCGTACATTCCTCAAATTAGCGACAAACGCCACAAATCAGACAAAATTCCGTGTAAATCTCGGTCTCCGGAAAAATGCGGCCGCGGCCGGGCGCCGGAGGGTGGAAACGTCGTCCCGTCGTGATCTGCGACCAGCATGATCATCGGCGTGAAAGACGTGATCTTGTGCTTCGTCGCCGACGGCGTCGTCCTGGCGACCGGCACGCCGGCGCTGGCCGCCCCCAAGGACCCGCTCGCCGCCCTGCGCGCCCAGCTCTCACCCGGCAAAGGGGTGACGCTCAAGCAGCGGACCGTCGGCAAGTCCGCCTCCACCCTGGCCCGCTCGGGGCGGGTGCGGTTCGACCGGCGCGGCATCGCCGCCTCCGACCTCACGGCCAAGCTGAACGTGAGCGGCGGCGACGACGAGCAGGACGACACGGCAAGACCTGGTTCAGGCAGTCGCCGGGCTGGACGTGCGGGACGACCGCCATGTTCGGCGACTTCGTCAACGCCGCCGAGCCGAGCACCCTGAAGGCCCTGCTGTCCCGTTCCGCCCGCAAGGGGACGACATACACGGGCAGCATGAGCGTCAAGGACCTGCGCCGCGTCTCGGCGTGGACCAGGGACACCGTGTGGTGGGAGCTCGCCCCCGGCGTCAAAGTGCACTGGACGCTCGTATTGGGCCCGTCCGGCCTGCCCCGTACGCTGACCACCAAGCTCGCCGACGCGAAGGTCGGCATGAGCGCGATCGGGATGAAGACCACCTACTCCGCACTCCGGCCGCGTTCGCAAACCCTGGGGCCTACCCCGCCGAAACAGCTCAAACATCTTCCCGATGGGAACGGCGGCTAGTGCCAGGACTACCTCCAGGTCTCACCCGCGCGCCCGTGTGCGCGGGCCCGGCCGGCACTTGGATGGTCGGCATGACAGACACACGTTCGATTCCCGGCCGTTGGGCCGAAGGCACCGGCGCGGTGCTGGGGCCCCTGCTGCTCATCGCGGCGGTCCTCACCCGGATCGGCGCGGACGACTTCTTTCCCGGCCAGCTCGCCGCCTACGCCGCCGATCCGGGACGGATGGCCGTGTCGTACGGGCTGTTCGCCGCCGGCGTGGTGCTGCTCTGGCCGGCCACCACGGCGCTGGCCCGGCGCATCGCCGTGACGCATCCCGGCTGGGCCGGGTGGGGCGCCACGCTGGTCGTGCTCGGGCTGTTCGGGCGGGTCTTCCACGCCGGCGTGAGCCATCTGGCGTTCCAGATGGTGGACGAGCTTGGGCTGGAGGCGGCACGGCGGGCCGTCGCGGACACCTACGGCGCCTTCCACGTCTTCAAGGCGACCTCCGTCTGCATCATGGGTGGCTGGATCGTGCTCGCCGTCGGCGCCTTCCGCGCCAGGGCGTTCGGCGCGGGTCCGTTCGGTGTGGTCAGGTGCGTGGCGCTGGCGCTGGGGCACGCGCTGCCGCTGGGCGTGCTGAAGGGCAGCAGCGACCCGATCTCGCTGCTCGCCCTGGCGGGGCTCGCCGTCGCCCTGGTGCCCTTCGGGCTCGGGCTGCTGCGGAACGGCCCGGCCCCCCGCTGGTGGGCCGTCGCCCTCACCGTCGCGCTGGTGCCGGGCGCGTACGTCGTCGGCATGTTCGGCTGACCGCGGGGACGCTAGCGCCGATGGTTGGATGGTCGGCACGTTGATCGGCGGGAGGATGGCGGGCATGCGGGTGTCGATGGCGAGCGTCGCGGCGCGCTCCGGCCGCGTCAACGAGGACTTCACCGGCGCAGTCCCGACCGGGGCGGTGCTGGTCGACGGCGCCGGCATCCCCGGCGCCGAGGCGACGTGCCGCCACGGCGTCGCCTGGTACGCCTCCCGCCTGGGCGCCACCCTCCTCGCCCTGCTCGCGTCAGGACCCGACCGCGGCCTGCGCGAGCTGCTCGCCGAGGCCATCGAGCGGGTGACGGACGCCCACCGCGGCACCTGCGCCGTCGCCGACCCCATCGGCCCTTCGGCGACCGTCGCCATGCTGCGCGTTTCCGGCGGCGTCCTCGAATACCTCGTGCTCGGCGACTCGTTCCTCGTGCTCGACCGGGCGGACGGCGCGCCGATCGTCGTCACCGACCCGCGCGAGGTGGTCATCAGCAGCTCGTACGTGCCCGCGCTGGAGGCAGCGGGACAGGGCACCGACGCATACCAGCGGATCCTGAACGACCTGCGCTCCCACAGGAACGCGCCGGGCGGTTTCTGGCTGGCCAAGGACGACCCGCGGGCGGCCGGCGAGGCCGTCACGGGAAGTTGCCCGATCGTGGAGCTGTCCGGCGCCGTCCTGCTCAGCAACGGAGCCGCCCGCCTCGCGGACGAGTTCAGGACCGGCTGGCCCGAGGTCCTGGCCGTGCTGGCTTCGGACGGGCCCGCCGAGATCATCCGCCGCGTCCGGCAGGCGGAGGCCCGCCACGCGGTACGGCCGGACGACGCGACGATCACCCACTGCACCGGCCTCGGCGAGCAGTGAACGTCACCGGCCCAGGGCCGCGACGGGCTCAGCCGAGGTCGGCGACCAGGGACGGGGCGAGCGCGGCGGCGGCTTCCGCCATGTTGTCGTAGATGTCCAGGGTGTCCCAGACCCCGGTGATCTGAAGGAGCCGTGCCGGCAGATCCTGTACGGAGGCCAGCCGCAGGCTGCCCGCCCCCGCCAGGACGTCGGCCCGCACCCGCAGCAGCACGTGCAGCCCGCTGCTGTCCATGAACGTGAGCCTGTGCAGATCCAGGATCAGCGGCCGGCCGGGCCGCCACGCGCCGGCGATGGCGGACTCCAGGCGCCCGGCGTTGGTGGCGTCGAGTTCCCCCGCCACGGTGACGTGCACCCCGGCGGGGGAGAGGCGGCTGTTCACGCTGAGCGTGGTGGGCATGGCCGTCGTCCTCAGCATGTCGGCGAGTGCGCGCGGTTGACGGGCATGAGCAACCCCCGGGGGAGTAGGTCGGCCTGATGCGGACGGCTTTTCACCGTCACTCCCGAGGCTACGCCGGAACTCCGTTACAGGAAAGAGGATTCGTCAATTTGCGGTGAGGTAATCCTCGGATGAGGCGGCGCTCGGATGAGGCGGCGCTCGGGTGCGGCGGTCGGGTGCCGGCGATGCTCCGGTGCGGCGCCGCTCGGGCGGAGCGGCGCCCCGATGGAGCGGCGCTTCGTCGAAGCGCTGCTCAGAGGTGCATCTCGCCACCGTCCACGACCAGGTCGGCGCCCAGGAAGAAGCTGCCCTGGTCGGAGGCGAGGAAGGCCACCACGTTGGCGACCTCGTCCGCGCGCCCGATCCGGCCGAGCGGGACGGCCTCGATGAAGCGTGCCTTGGCGCGGGCCGCGTCCTCCGTCCCCTCGGCCACCCCGTCGAGCCCGGGCGTGTCGATGGTGCCGGGGGAGATCGCGTTGACCCGGATGCCGCGGTCCTTGAGCTCGTTGGCCCAGGTCCTGGCGAAGGATCGGATCGCCGCCTTGGAGGCCGCGTACGCGCCGAACGCCGCGACGCCGTCGCCGGCTCGTACCGAGGAGTTGAGTATCACCGACGCGCCGTCGTTGAGCAGCGGCAGCGCCTTCTGCACCGTGAACAGCGTGCCGCGGAGGTTGACACCGAGGATCTGGTCCAGGTGCTCCTCGGTGGTCTGTTCCAGCGTCGCGAACGAGGCGGCGGCGGCGTTGGCGAACAGCACGTCCAGGCCCCGGCCCCGATCCCTGACCGCGGCGTAGAGGCGGTCCAGGTCGGCCGGCTCCGCGATGTCGCCGGGCACGGCCGTCACCGCCGCCGGGCCCATGCTCTCCACCGCCGCGTCGAGGACGGTCTTCCTGCGCCCGGTGATGAACACGTGCGCGCCCTCGGCCACCAGCCGCCGCGTCGTGGCCAGGCCGATGCCCGTTCCGCCGCCGGTGATGACGGCGGTCTTGTTCTCCAGCGTTCCCATGGCTCTCACCTCGTCATATTTATGCATCGATCGGTACAGAAGTCGACGATAGCACTTCCGCACTGTCCGGTACAAAAAGCGGTAGACTCGCCTCATGCAGACCCAGGGGAAGGCGCCGATCGGCCGGCCGCGTGGCTTCGACCCGGACGAGGCACTCGACCGGGCCATGCGCGTCTTCTGGGAGCAGGGCTACGAGGGCGCCAGCCTCACCGACCTGACCAGGGCCATGGGCATCAGCCGCACCAGCATGTACGCCGCCTTCGGCAGCAAGGAGGAGCTGTTCCACCTGGCCCTGCGGCGCTACAACGACGGCCCCGCCGCGTACGTCCCCCGGGCTCTGGAGGAGCCGGTCGCGCGGCAGGTCGCCGCCGCCTTCCTCGCCGGCGCCGTCGAGGCCACCACGCGCCCCGGCTGCCCCGCCGGCTGCTTCGGCGTGCAGGGTTCGCTGGCGGCGGGCGAGTCCGGCCGCGGCGCCCGCGACACGCTGGCGGCTTGGCGCGACAACGGCGTCACGCTGCTCAAAGAACGGTTCCAGCGGGCCGTGGACGAGGGCGACCTGCCCGCCGGGTCCGATCCCGGGCTGCTCGCCCGCTACCTCATGACCGTGGCCAACGGCATCGCCGTCCAGGCCGCCGGCGGCGTCGCCCGCGACGACCTCGAACTGGTGGCCGACCTGGCCCTGCGCCAGTGGCCGCCCGCCTGAGGGCGCTGCCCTCGGCGTAGAACGTTCCATTTCGCGCTGTTTTGACACCTTCTATGGGTAACCGCTATCTATTGGCCAACCGTTAGGGGGTGTCATGCAGGACGCGGTGCTGGCGATGCTCGCCAAGGAGCCGTTGCACGGGTACCAGCTGCAAGCACGGCTGCGGCGCAGCCTCGGCCCGCTGGGCGAGTCGATGAACCGGGGGCAGATATACGTCACGCTGGCCCGGCTGGAGCGAGCGGGCCTGGTGACCTCCGAGCGCGAGGACGGCCTGCCCGAGCGGCCCGAGCGCAAGGTCCACGCGCTGACGCCGGCCGGGCAGCAGCGGGTGGCCGCCTGGCTGGCCGAGGTGGGCTGGCCGAAACCCGACCTGGCGGAGTTCCATCTCAAGCTCGCCGCCGCCGCGGCGGCCCGGCTCGCCGACCCGGTGGAGCTGGTGGCGGCCCAGCGCCGCGAGCTGCTGCGCCGCCTGCGCGAGGCCCAGCAGGCGGCGCTGGCAGAACCGGCGCACACAGAGTCGGCGCGAACAGAGCCTGGGGGGATGGCGGGGCCGGGCGCGGGCCTGCTGCTGGAAGGGGTCATGCTCCGGATGCGAGCCGACCTGCGCTGGCTCGACGCCTGCGAACGAGCCTGGTCCAGGGCCGACGACGAAGCCGAGGACAAATGAACGGGTCGAATGCCGCCGCGGTCGTGACCCGCGGCCTGGTGAAACTGCACGGCCAGGGCCAGAGCGGGGTCCGCGCCGTGGACGAGATCGACCTGGAGGTGCCCCAGGGCCAGACACTGGCGATCATGGGCCCCAGCGGCTGTGGCAAGTCCACACTGCTGCATTTGCTGGGCGGCCTGGAGCGGCCGTCCGGCGGAGAGGTGTGGCTGGCCGGGCGGCGCGTCGACACGCTGAGCGAGCGAGCCCTGGCCCGCCTGCGCCGCCGTTCGGTGGGATTCGTCTTCCAGGCCTTTCACCTGATGGAGGAGCTGACGGCGGCGGAGAACGTGGAGCTGCCCGCGCTGCTGGCCGGCCGCTCACGCCGCCAGGCCAGGCGGCGGGCCGGCCGGCTGCTGGAGCGGGTCGGGCTCGCCGCGCGCGCCCGGCACCTGCCCGCCCAGCTGTCGGGCGGGCAGCGCCAGCGGGTCGCCGTGGCCCGCGCCCTGGTCAACGACCCCCTGGTCGTCCTGGCCGACGAGCCCACCGGCAACCTCGACAGCGCGGCCACCCACGACGTGCTGCGCATCTTCGGGGAGCTGCGTTCAGCCGGGCAGACGTTCGTGATCGTCACCCACGACGAGCGGGTGGCGGCCACGGCGGACCGGCTGATCTCGATGCGCGACGGGATGTTCGTCGACGACCTGCGGATGGCCGCCGCCCGCCCGCGCGGGCTCGGCGGGCTGATCGGGCTGGGGGACTGAACGCCATGGGCTCCCTCGTGCTCATCCTGCGCCTGGTGCCGGCCGACGTGCGCCGGCACCGGCTCCAGGCGGCGATGCTGCTGCTCGCGGTGACCGTGGCCACCGCCACGATGGCCCTGGGCCTGTCACTGAACGGCGTGAGCGACGCGCTGTACGAGCAGACCCGCGCGGCCACCGCGGGACCGGACGTGGTGGTGCTCTCCGGCGAGTCCGGGCGCGCCGTGACCTCGGCCCTGTCCTCGCTGGCGCGGGATCCGCAGGTCACCGCCCACCACGGCCCCTACCGCATCGTCTACGCCGACCTCGCCGTCCGCGGCCGGATCTCCAACGTGGTGGTGCACGGCTTCGCGGAGCGGCCGGGCGCGGTCAACCGCCCGCTGACGACCTCGGGCCACTGGGTACGCCCCGGCGGCACCGTACTCGAACGCGGCTTCGCCACCGCGCTCGGCGTCGGCGTCGGCGACCGCGTCACCATCGCCGGCCGGTCGTACCCCGTCGTCGGGATCGCCGTCACCGCGGCCACCTCCGTCTACCCGGGGGCGGCGCAGATCGGCCCCGGCGGCGCGGGCAGCGACTACAGCGGCCTGGCCTGGATGACCACATCGGACGCCAAGACACTCGCGGCCTCCCATGACCTGCCGGTGACCCTCGCCCTCGACCTCGCGCTGCGCGACCCCGCCCGCGCCGAGACCTTCCGCGAGGCCCACCGAGAGGCCCACCGCGAGGCCGGTCTGCGGCTGAACTTCCACCCCTGGCAGTTCACGGCCAGGCAGGACCTGACCCTGCTCAGGAGCAGCCAGCCGATCCTGGTCGTCGGAAGCTGGCTGATCGGCTTCCTGGCGATCACCGGGGTGGCGGCGCTGGCCGCCGGGCGCGCCGCCGCGCAGACACGCAGGGCCGGGCTGCTCAAGGCCGTCGGCGCCGGCCCCGGCCTGATCGCCACCGTGCTGCTCACCGAATACCTGGCGCTGGCGCTGGCCGGCGACGCGCTGGGGCTGTTGATCGCCCGGCTGAGCGTGCCCGCCATCGCCAGCCCCACCGACAGCCGGATCGGCGACGCGGCCGGGCCCGGCACGGCCGCCGTCGTCACCGCGACCCTGCTCGCCGTGGCGGTGGCGGTGCTGTCCACGCTGCGCCCCACGCTGCGGGCCATGCGCACGGCGACCGTCACGGCGCTGACCGCCACCGCCCGCCCGCCCCGCCACCGTCCCCTGCTCACCGCGCTGTCCGCGCTGCTGCCCACGCCGCTCCTGCTCGGGCTGCGGCTGACCGCCCGCCGGCCGGGCCGCGCCGTGCTGCAGGCGTGCTCCACCGCCGTCACGGTGATCGCGATCGTGGCCCTGCTGACCCTGCACGCCCAGACGGAGCGGGGCTACGGCCTGGGCGGCTCCTCCGTCCTGCCCAACCTGCGCGGCGAGCACGACCGCCGGCTCATGCTCGCCGTCGCCGTCCTGCTCATCACGCTCGCCGTGGTGAACACCATCACGTTCACCTGGACCACGGCCATGGAGGCCGAGGCGAACATGGCCGTCGCGCGCACGCTCGGCGCCACCCCCGGCCAGATCTCCGCGGGGCTGTCGGCCGCCCAGCTCCTGCCCGCCCTGCCCGGCGCCGTCATCGGCATCCCCCTGGGCCGCGGCCTGCTCTCGATCTTCGCCGCCAGGAACGCGGTGGAGGCGCCCTCGTCCTGGCTGCTCGCGGGCGCGCTCGCGACCCTCCTGGCGACGGCCGCGCTCACCGCCCTGCCCGCCCGCCTGGCGGCCCGCCGCCCCGTGGCGCGAGCGCTCAGCGCGGGAACCGGCTGATCACCCGATTCCCGATCACCGGGGGATGAACCGGGAATCGCTGGGTATGCAGCACAACATTCCGGTGAGGAGAACGCGTACCGATCGACGATGATCCGTGCCCTCACCCCCGCTCGGCGCCGGTGACCGACTACGCCTGTGACCGTATTTGACGTCACTGGGCCTGATGGGACGGGAGCCTGACATGACGACGACCAAGCCCGGCGGCCGGCCGCCGTTGCCCTCGTCCGGCTGACGCGGTGCCCGGCGATGGACCTGTCGGACCGGGAACGCCGGATCCTGGGCGAGATCGAACAGGAACTCCGCCGCGGGGACCGTGCCTTCGTCCGCCGCGTCGAGTCGCTCAACGCCGCCTGCCGCAGGGCGGGGGCGCAGCGCTACGCCGCCCACACCACCTGGCGGGAGCTCTGGTGCGTGCTGCTGGTGGCCCTCGGCCTGGCCGCGCTCGCGGTCCTGCTGGTCCTGTCCGCCGGCGGCGTCCGCGCTCCCGCGCCGCCGTCCGTGCCCGCGCCGAGCCACGCCCTGGCGCCGATGCCCGCGCTCAGGCCCGTCTCCCGCGCCCGCTCGGGCCCCGCCTGGACCACGAGCGGAGCCGGGCGGAGACCGGCGCATGTCGCGATCCTTACCGAATGCGGAGCTTTCGCCGAGGGCGGCCAGAGGTTGCTCCGGGAAGCCTCGGGTAGGCGGGCGGACCGCGGCATTCCGGACGAGCGCGAAGGAGCGCATGGACATGACCTTCAACCCGTTGCGGGAGCGGGGCATCCCGCTGGACAAGCAACTGCGCAACTGGCGTGAGCTGAACGTCGTCCCGATCGATCCCGACCACGCCGATCCCTACACCAGGTGCCGGATCATCACGATGAACGGGATCGAGGTGGAGGCGATCATGTTCAGCCACCACCTGGCCCGCCACTGCCCGGACCCGGAGATCAAGCAGCAGCTGGCCCGGGTGCGCTACATCGAGGCGCAGCAGCAGAAGGTGGTCAACTGGCTGCTGCCCGGAGTGTCCTCGGTGCTGGAGACCACGATCGCCTACGAGCAGGTGGCGGTCGACCTGACCGCGTGGGTGGCGCGGATGGAGCCGGACTCCTACCTCAAGCAGGCCTACCAGTTCGGCGTGCTGGAGGACTTCGACCATCTCTACCGCTACGCCAACCTGTACGAGATGATCGAGCACCGCAAGGCGGAGAAGATCGTCGACGGGGTGACCGAGGTGATGCCGGGCCGGCCGACGTACCTGCATCATCGCGACCCCGTCGACAACGTGCGCGAGCCCTACGACCGCTCCAGCACGGCGCCGATCTCCAAACTGCACGCCCTGACGATCATGTCGGCCGAGCAGCAGACGATGAACTTCTACATGAACGTCGGCCCGACCGCGATGGAGCCGATCGCCCGGCAGCTCTACCAGGAGATCGGGATGATCGAGGAGGAGCACGTCACCCACTACGAGTCGCTGGTCGACCCGGGCGAGAGCTGGTGGGAGATGCTGCTCAACCACGAGTACAACGAGTGCTACCTGTACCACTCGTTCATGGAGACCGAGTCGGATCCGAAGGTGAAGGCGATCTGGGAGCTGCACCTGAACATGGAGCTGGAGCACCTGCGCCTGGCCGCCGAGCTGTTCAAGCGGCTCGACGGCCGTGACCCTGAGCAGGTGTGCGCGCCCGAGCTGCCGGCGCCGGTGACGTTCGAGCCGAACAAGGCCTATCTGCGGGAGCTGCTGGCCACCCAGATCGACCTCACCACGCTGGGCACCGGGTACGTGCAGGAGGCCCACGAACGCTTCGAGAAGATGCAGGAAGCCCTCATGGGCGGCGAACCTGCCCCCTCGGAGCGGGTCATCGACGACAACCGGGCCGTCTCAGGCCACGAGTACCGGCTGCAGACCGAGGGCGAGCACCCGGTCGGCAGCCTGGCCGCCAAGCGCTGACCCACCCGGCCCCGACCCGCCTCCCCGCCGGGGAGGCGGCCGTCCCGATGATCATCGAACTCACAGCACGTACGGGAAACGCCGGTTCGCGGATCGGACAAGGGGGGTTGTCCGATCCGCGAGGCCGTCCCGCGGAAGGCCAGGCATGAGCACACCGCCGAAATTCATCAGCGGGCCGAGCAGGTATCTTGACGACCGCCTGGGGGTGGCCGGGTTCTTCAAGCGCAACCTGCGCAAGATCTTCCCGGACCACTGGACGTTCCTGCTGGGCGAGATCGCGCTCTACTCGTTCATCATCCTGCTGCTCACCGGGACGTTCCTCACCTTCTGGTTCGAGCCCGGCATGGGGCACGTGGTCTACGACGGCTCGTACGCCCCGCTGCAAGGCGTGGAGATGTCCGACGCCTACGCCTCCGCGCTGCGGATCAGCTTCGACGTGCGCGGCGGCCTGCTGATCCGGCAGATCCACCACTGGGCCGCGCTGCTGTTCACCGCCGGCCTGGTCGTGCACATGCTGCGGATCTTCTTCACCGGCGCCTACCGCAAGCCGCGCGAGATCAACTGGCTGATCGGCATCGCGCTGTTCGCGCTGTCGTTGTTCGAGGGGCTCACCGGCTACTCGCTGCCCGACGACCTGCTGTCGGGAGCGGGCCTGCGCATCACCCAGGGCGTGCTGCTGTCGATCCCGCTGATCGGCACGTACCTGTCGTTCTTCCTCTTCGGCGGCGAATATCCCGGCGAGGACGTCATCCCGCGCTTCTTCACGCTGCACATCCTGCTGATCCCGGGGATCCTGCTGGCGCTGATCACCGCTCACCTCGTGCTGATGTGGGTGCAGAAGCACACGCAGATGCCGGGCAAGGGACGCACGGAGAAGAACGTGGTGGGCGCCCCGCTGCTGCCGGCCTTCATGGCCAAGTCGGGGGCGTACCTGCTGTTCACGACCGCCGTCACGGCCGGGCTCGCGACCTTCACCCAGATCAACCCGATCTGGCTGTTCGGCCCCTACACGCCGGCCGACATCTCGGCCGGCTCCCAGCCTGACTGGTACATGGGCTTCCTGGAAGGCTCGCTGCGGCTCATGCCGTCCTGGGAGATCAACCTCTTCGGCACCGCCCACGCCGGCACGGTGCCACTGAGCGTGCTCATCCCGGCGCTGCTGCCGCTGGGGCTGATCATCACCGGGCTGGTGCTCTTCCCGTTCCTGGAACAGTGGGTCACCGGCGACCGGCGCGAGCACCACATCGTCGACCGGCCGCGCAACAACCCGCACCGCACCGCGATCGGCGTCACCGCCGTCACCTTCTACGGCCTGCTCTGGCTGATGGGCGCCAACGACGTGATCGCGTCCAACTTCCACATCAGCCTCAACTGGACGACGTACATCGGGCGGGTGCTGATCTTCCTCGGCCCGGCCCTCGCCTACCTGATCACCTACCGGATGTGCCTGGGCCTGCAGCGTTCCGACGCCGCCACGATCGGCCACGGCGTCGAGTCGGGCGTCATCAAGCGCCTGCCGCACGGCGAGTTCGTCGAGATCCACGCGGCGCCCGCGGGCGACATCGAGGCCCTGGTGGAGGGCAAGAAGCCGGTCCCGATGCTCCCCGGCAGCACCGAGGACGGCGCCGGCGTGCTGCCGGAGGCCGCCAGGGGCCCGCTCGGCCGGCTCCGGCTCAAGATGAGCCGCGCCTACGGCGGTGAGAAGATCCCGCTGGACGGGCAGCACGACGGCGAGCACGCCAGGTCGGGCCCGCCCGCCAAGACGTCACACGACTGACGGCGGCGCCTCCCCGTCACGCCGGGCAGGGAGGATAGAGCGGCCTGGTGCCGGTGGGGTGAGCAGACGCGTCGGTGAAGCGGCAGCCGTAGGCGGGGTCGGCCACCGTGGCCGGGCTGGTCACGTCGTCGCCCGCGGGACGCAGGCCGGTGCGCTGCCAGCGGACGAGATCGTCCCAGGCCGCGCCGGCCTCGGCGGCGCTGAACTCGCAGTGCCCCGCCGCGCGGATCGCCCGCTGCACCAGCAGCCGGGACCGGCCGTGCGCGGCCACGTCGGCCCGGTAGTACCGCTCCATCGAGAACGGCACGAAGTTGTCGCCCAGCCCGTGCAGCGACAGCACGGGCACGTCGATCCGGCCCGAGACGGCCGGCACCGCGGTCAGCCGCCGCGTGTGCCGCGCCGCCGGGTCCGCCGGGTCCACCCGCTGGACGGTCGCGTTGACGTCCACGGGCGTGGCGGGCCGGTAGACGGTGCCGCGGTTGGTCGCCACCCTGCCCGGCTCCTCTGCCAGCGGTCCGCCCCCGTCAGGGCCGGCCAGCCCGAACAGGAAGTCCTGCCAGTACGCGAACGCCGCCGCGGCCCCGGGACGCTCCCCGCCGCCCAGCTCGACGACGATCGAGCGGAACTGCCGGCCGGGATCACCGGCCGGATCGGCCCCGCCGGTGAGCCCCAGCCGCTCCTTGATCCGGGGCACGACGGAGGTCGCATAGTCGTCCGGGATCGGATAGGCGGGCACGTCGGCCAGGTCCTGCGCGACGAGGTGGAAGTCGAGGAAGAAGTCGAACAGCTCGTGGTCGCCGAGCACCCCGCACATGGGCAACGCGGCGGCGTACCGGCCGGGGTACTCCTCGATGGAGCGGGCGGTGACGTGACCGCCCATGGACACGCCCATGATGTACGTCCGGCGCGGCCGGCCCACCGTCCGCGCGAAGCGCTCGGTGAGCGCACGGGTGCTGAGCACGCCCGCGCGCACGTCATAACCGTTGGCGTAGTAGGAGGAGGCGGCCCAGGCGTAGCCCTGGTCGAGCAGCCGCTGCCGCAGCCCGTACGCCGGTTCGTCCACGGTGAGCACCCGCGTGTCGCCGCGGTAGCCGTGCGCCCACATCACCAGATCGCCGTTCCAGCGCGGCGGCACCTCGGCGGTGAAGGCGGCGTGCTCGTGCACGCCCTGGTGCACCCGGCTGGGCCGGCCGTGCACGAGGGCCGGGGCCAGCGGCGGGTTGTCGATGGTGTACCCCGGTAACGGCCGGTCGCCGGGGGTCGCCGACGCGGCCGGCGGGGGCAGGAACACGCACATCGCGGCGGCCAGTACGACCGCGAGGGGGGAACGCATCGCCCGTCACCCTTCTGCTCGCCAGGGGGCCCGTTACGTGGCCGGCTCCGGTGCCCGTTCGTCGCGCCGCCGCCGGATCCGCTTCAACCTGCGCTGCACCCGCCACGCCGCCCACATCACCCGTTTGACGGCACGCCGTTTCGTCCTCAGGTCCGCAGGTGAGTGCTGCAGAACCTTGATCGCCAGGTTGAGGTCTGTGAGGGCCCGCTGGACCTCTAGATCGTCTGCCACCACCTCACGTTACGCCGCCCCCGTGGACACGTCACCGCCCATGTCCGGCGCCGGCTGTTCCCGGTCGTCCGGAGGAGAGCCGGGGTCGCGCCGGTCGGCCAGGTCCCTGACGTCGCCGGTGCCGCTGGTGGCCGCCAGTGCGGTGGCGAACAGGATGAGCTGGCTGAGCACCTTGAGGAAGAGCAGCATCGCCACCGCTCCGGCGACGACCTGGTAGGCCGGGTTGGAGGCGGTGATGTTGAGCAGGGCCTGGCCGACGGTCTTGAGGATCTCCAGGCCGATCGTGATGACGAGCGCCGGCCCGATCACCCGGCGCGGCGGCAGGTGCAGCCGCGGGGGCGCGGTCAGCAACGCCATGGCCAGCAGCATGTTGACGCCGATGCCGAGCACGAACGCCGCCACCGACAGCACCCCGCGGGCGGGCGTGGCCTGCACGCCGACGGTGTTGACCACGAGCCAGGTCAGCACCCATTCGGCGGCGAAGGCGATGGTGAGCGACAGGGACAGCAGCACCCCGAGCCCCGCCACCACGCCCAGGTCGATGACCTGGCGCAGGAGGAACTTGCCCGGATATTCCTCCAGTTGCCAGATGGCCCTGGTCGCCGAGCGCAGCGTGTCCATCCAGAACAGCCCCGTCAGCGGCAGCACCACGCAGGCCACCAGCCCGGCCGTCCCGCCGGCGTCGCGCAGCGCCCGCACGTCGAGGCGCGGGAAGGTGTCGCTCAGGTAGCGCTGCACCTGGGCCAGCGCCGGGGGATAGTCCAGGAAATGGCTGAGGATGGCGAAGCCCAGCAGCGCCAGGGCGAACGTGGCGAAGAACGAGTAATAGGCGAGGGCGGCGGACAGCCGACCGGCGTCGGTCTTGTCGTAGCGGATGACGGCGCGCACCGTGTGGTCCAGCCAGCCGTGCCGGCTCCTCGCTCGTCTCCAGCCCGCCGCCATCCGGCCGGCCCAGCGCCGGGCGGCGTTCATGGCCGGCGCCGGTACGCCGGCGGGACGAGGGCGTGGCCGCCCGCCGTGGTCGTGTCAGCGAAAATGGCTCACCGCGCCGGTCGTGAGAAAGCTGGTCGGGGGAGTGCATATTACCCCTTAGCCGTCGCTTTCATCGCCCATTACCGCGCTGTGACAGCGCTGTGACAGGAGGGGCCACGGGGGTTACAAGGGCGACACTCGCGGATAGGTAAGCACACACGGCGCGTTCACCGAGGCCCATCGGTGGTCGTGACGGGCATAGGTCAGCATGTCTATACAAAGAGATGACATTGAGGTACAACCAGGGCTAGCTCGTTGGTCTTGGAGGTGTCCTGTGAGACGTACCCCGATCGTGCTGGCCCTGCTGGGCGCGCTGGCCCTGACCGGCTGCTCATCCTCGGGAGGTCAGAGCGGGCAGAACGCCCCTCCCGCGACCTCCGCCGCCGCCGCCCCCGCCGCGGGAGGCGGCGGCGACTTCGCCGTCATCACCCACGGAGCCCCAGGCGACTCCTTCTGGGACGTGGTCAAGAACGGCGCCGAGGCGGCCGGCAAACAGTACGGCGTGACCGTGACCTACCAGGGCGACGGCGACCCGGCCAAGCAGTCCCAGCTCATCGACCAGGCCGTCTCCGAGAAGGTGGACGGCATCGTGGTCTCCCTGGCCAACCCCGACGCGCTCAAGGAGGCCATCGGCAAGGCCGTCGCCGCCAAGATCCCGGTCGTCACCGTCAACTCCGGCGCCGACTCCTCCAAGGCGCTGGGCGCGATCACCCACGTCGGCCAGTCGGAGGACGTGGCCGGGCGCGGCGCCGGCGAGCAGCTCAAGACGGCCGGCGTCACCAAACTGCTGTGCGTCATCCACGAGGCCGGCAACGTCGGGCTCGACCAGCGCTGCAAGGGCGCCGAGGAGACCTTGGGCGGCACGGTCGAGCGGCTGCAGGTGGACGTGAGCAACCTGGCCGACGTCACCTCGAAGGTCACCGCCAAACTCCAGTCCGACCAGGCGGTCAACGGCGTGCTGGCGCTCAATCCGGCCGTCGCGGTGGCCGCCAGGGACGCGATCAAGGACGCCGGCTCGCAGGCGAAGCTGGCCACCTTCGACCTGTCGGCCGACGTGGTCACCGCGATCAACGACGGGGAGATCCTCTTCGCCGTGGACCAGCAGCAGTACCTCCAGGGCTACCTGCCGATCACCTTCCTCAACCTCTACAAGGCCAACCTCAACACCGTCGGCGGCGGCCTGCCCGTCAACACCGGACCCGGCTTCGTGACCAAGGACAACGCCGCGCAGGTGGCCAAGCTGGCCGAGGCGGGCACACGATGACGATGACGGCGGATGAGCGGGTCGCCGACGTCGGGATGGCCCGGCGCCTGCTCATCAGGCCGGAGCTCGGCGCGGTCGTCGGGCTCGTGGTGGTGTTCGTCTTCTTCGCCGCGCAGTCGCCGGTCTTCCGCTCGCCGGCCGGCATCGCCAACTGGCTCGACCCGGCCGCCACTCTCGGCATCATGGCGGTCGCGGTGGCGCTGCTGATGATCGGCGGGGAGTTCGACTTGTCGGCGGGCGTGCTCACCGGGACCAGCGGGCTGATCCTGGTGACGCTGGCCACCCGGTTCGGGTTGAACGTCTGGCTGGCCATGCTCGCCGGGCTCGTGGTCGCGCTGGCCGTCGGGCTCGCCAACGGGCTGATCGTGACCAGGACGCGGCTGCCCAGCTTCATCGTGACGCTGGGCACGTTCCTCATGCTGCAGGGCGTCAACCTCGGCGTCACCAAGGCCATCACCGGGACCGTGCAGGTCAGCGGCCTGCGCCGGGCCGAGGGGTTCGAGGGCGCGAGCGCCGTGCTGGCCGGGACGATCGAGATCGGCGGCACCTCGTTCCGGATCGCCATCCTGTGGTGGATCCTGGTGACGGCCGTGGCCACGTGGGTGCTCATGCGGTCGCGGGTGGGCAACTGGATCTTCGCGGTGGGCGGCAACGAGCAGGCCGCGCGGGCGGTGGGCGTGCCCGCGGCCCGGACGAAGATCGCCCTGTTCATGACCACGGCGTTCGCCGCCTGGCTGGTCGGCTCGATCCTCGCGCTGCGGTACACGTCCGTGCAGGCCAACATCGGCATCGGGCAGGAGTTCATCTACATCATCGCCGCCGTGATCGGCGGCTGCCTGCTCACCGGCGGGTACGGCTCCGCCATCGGGGCCGCCATCGGCGCGGTCATCTTCGGCATGGCCGACAAGGGCATCGTCTTCCTGGGCTGGGACGCCGACTGGTTCAAGTTCTTCCTCGGCGCGATGCTGCTGCTGGCCACGCTGGCCAACCGCCTGGTCAGGCGCTACGCCGAGGAGGTGAAGCATTGATCCTGGAGACCAGGGGCATCGGCAAGACGTTCGGCTCGGTGCTGGCCCTGCGGGACGTGTCGATGAGCGTCGCGGCCGGGCAGGTCACCTGCGTGCTCGGCGACAACGGCGCGGGCAAGTCCACACTGATCAAGATCCTCTCGGGGGTGCACCAGCACGACACCGGCAGCTACCTGGTGGACGGGCGGGAGGTGCGCCTGTCGAGCCCCCGCGACGCGCTCGACCGCGGCATCGCCACCGTCTACCAGGACCTGGCGATGATCCCGCTCATGTCCGTCTGGCGAAACTTCTTCCTCGGCTCCGAGCCGCGCAAGGGCCTGGCCTTCGACGTGGCCAAGGCCAGGCGGGTGGCCAGGGAGGAGCTGCGCGCCATGGGCATCGACATCCGCGACGTGGACCAGCCGGTCGGCACGCTGTCGGGCGGCGAGCGCCAGTCGGTGGCCATCGCCAGGGCCGTGCACTTCGGCGCCCGCGTCCTCATCCTCGACGAGCCCACGTCGGCGCTCGGCGTCAAACAGGCGGGCGTGGTCCTGCGTTACATCGCCCGCGCCCGCGACCGAGGGCTCGGCGTGGTCTTCATCACGCACAACCCCCACCACGCCTATCCGGTGGGTGACCGGTTCCTGCTGCTCAACCGGGGCACGAGCGTGGGCGAGTACGCCAAGGCCGACATCACCACGCAGGAGCTGACCGCGCTCATGGCGGGCGGGGCGGAGCTGGAGGAACTGGCCCACGAGCTCGAACGCGAGTGAAATTGGCCGACATTTGACGTGTTCGGGCGATCCTCTGGACGACCGCCAAGGCAGGAACACCTCAGGCAGGTGTGCGCCGAGTCGATCGGGGGATCGCCATGACCACCGTGGCCGGGCGGGCGGCGAGACGGCTCGCCCCCTTGGGACCGTTATTACCCCACGCCCATCACCGGCCCGGGGCGGACCCGGGCCGGTCGGGGCGGCCCCGCGCGACCTTGGCGGGGCCTTGGCAGGGCCTTGGTGGGGCCTGACCGCCGCGCGGGCGAGCAGGGCGGGCCGCACAGGGCGGGCCGCACAGGGCGGGAGATCGGGCCGGGCGCTCCGCACAGGTGCGCCGCCGCGGGCCCGCCGTAGGGTGCGGCCCAGATTCCGCCCCCTCCGAGGAGCAGCCATGACCGCCATCGACTCCGGCACGATGCCCATCGGCCAGGCGTTCGACCGCATGCCGTTCACCCGCCGGCACGTGCTCATCGCGCTCGCGCTGTTCATCGCGTTCGTCATCGAGTCGTGGGAGCAGCTCGCCCTCGTCTACGTCTCCGGCGACCTCGGCGCCGAGCTGGGCATCGACGAGGCGGGCGTCGGCGTGGTGCTGTCGGCGGTCGCGTTCGGCATGATCCCGGGCGTGCTGGTGTGGGGGCCGGTGGCCGACCGGCTCGGGCGCAGGCCCACGGCGTTCTGGTCGCTGCTGGCGTACGGGATCGTCGCGCTCGCCTCGGCGTTCGCCCCGAACGCGGCGGTGCTGGTGGGGCTGCGGGTGGCCTCGGGGCTGGCGCTGGCCGGCGTCTACACGATCACGTTCCCCTTCTTCCTCGAACTGCTGCCGACCAGGCACCGGGGGCGGGCCGCCGTCTACCTGTCGATCGGCTGGCCCATCGGCATGCTGGCCGCGATCGGGGCGTCGGTGACGCTGGGCGATCTGGGCTGGCACGTCGTGGTGATCGCCAGCGCGGCGGCGGGGCTGTGGGCGTTCGCGATCAGGGCGTGGGTGCCGGAGTCGCCGTACTGGCTGGCCGGGCAGGGCCGGCAGGAGGAGGCGCGAGCCGTGCTGCGCACGCTGGGCAGCCCCGACGCGGAGGCCACGTTCACGGTCGCGCGTGGACGCGCGGGCCGCCCGCTGGACCTGTTCAAGGGCGGGCTGGCCCGGATCACCGTCGTCATGCTGGCGCTGAACTTCGTCTTCAACTGGGGCTACTGGGGCCTGCAGACGTGGCTGCCGACGCTGCTGCAGGAGAAGGGGCTGACGCTGTCGGCCTCGCTCGGCTTCGCCGCGCTGAGCGCGCTGATGATGATCCCCGGGTACGTCAGCGCCTCCCTCCTGACCGGCCGGTTCGGCCGCAAGAAGGTCTTCCTCATGTACGTGGTGGCGGCGGCGCTGGGCGGGCTCTGGTTCGCCACCGCCGAGTCCATGACGGGGCTGTACCTGGGCAACTTCGTCCTGTCGTTCTTCAGCCTGGGCGCGTGGGGCGTCTGGAACACCTGGAACGGCGAGTTCTACCCCACGGCGCTGCGCGGCACCGGCTACTCGTGGGCCACGGCCGCGCAGCTCGTGGCCACCACCGTCGCGCCTTCCGCGGTGGGCGCGCTGCTCGCGAACGCGACGGGCTTCACCGCTACCATGCTGATCATCAACGCGTTCATGGTGGTCACGGCGCTGCTGGCGGTGCCGCTGCCGGAGACGGAAGGGCGCGAGCTGGAGTGATCCTCGGCGTCGCCCTCGGGGAGTCGCCGCCGCCGATGGTGGCGGTCAGTGACGGCACGCCCTTCTGGCCGGTGCCCCGCAGCCTGGCCCGTACGGCCGAACGGGCCTTCGTGGCGGTGGACCTGACCGAGGCGCCCCTGGCGGCGGTCGCGGCCGTCCGGGTCGGCGGGCCGTGCCCCGAGGCGCTGCGCCCGGCCGCCGGCTCAGGGGCCGCCACCATCGTGCGCGGCGGCCACAGCGTGACGGGCCGGCCGCTGGCGCCGCTGGACACCGAGGCGGTGCGCCGGTTCGCGGGCACATGCGGGCTGATGGACTTCGCGGTGACGGCGACGGGGTCGCCGATGCTGACCGATCACGAGCTGGCGGTGGCGGCGATCATCGCTGCCGAGGTGCCGGGGGCGCGGATCACGCTGTCGTACGAGTTCGGTCATCCGGGGCTGCGCGAGCGGGAGGTGGAGGCGATCCGCAACGCGGCGCTCGGGCCGGCGGCGGGGCGGATCGCCGACGAGGTGGCCGGGGAGTTGCCCGGGGTGCCGGCGTACTTCGCCAGGTCGGACAGCGGGGTGGTGTCGGCGCACTACTTCCGGCGGTATCCGCTGGCCTGCGACCTGGGCGCGACGACGAGCCTGGCCCGCGGGCGCACGGCCCTCGAACAGTTGCGCTCAGGGGGCTGGGAGGTGCCGGACGGGGTGGTGCCGGACGGGGTGGTGCCGGACGGGGTGGTGCCGGACGGGGTGGTGCCGGACGGGGTGGTGGCCGCGTACGGCGCGGCGCTCGGGCGGCCGCGGGCCTACGTCGAGCGGATCGTGCAGGCACGCGGCCGGGCCGAGCTGGACCGGGCGCTCCAGGACGCCAGGGACGAGGCCCTGACCAGGGCGGTCAGTGCCGGGGCGGCGCCGGGCGCGGCGACGATCACGGAGACCACGGTGAACCCGCTGTCGTACCTGCCGGACGGGCTCTACCGGGTGCGCGTGACGGCGGACGGGCGGCCATGGGCCGGCTGATCGACCCCGGCGGGCTCGACCGGCTCTCGGCGGGGTCGCGGGTGTTCGCCACGGGGGCGGCGGAGTCGTCGTACAACCTGGCGCTCGACTGGACGCGCTCGGTGCTCGGGCGGGGCGTCGAGCTGGTGCGGGCGGACGAGCTCGCGCCGGAGACGCTCTGTGTGGCGGTCAGCCTGGTCGGTTCGACGACGGCGCTGGGCGAGCAGTTGCCCGCCGGCGACGAGCCCGAGCGGGCCGTCCGGGCCCTGGAGCGCCGGCTGGGCGCGCGGGTAGGGGCCGTCGTGGGGCTCAACCTGGCGGCGGAGAACGCCCTGCTCCCGCTCATCGCGGCGGCCGGGCTGGGGGTGCCGCTGGTGGACGGAGACGGCACCGGGCGGGTGTTCCCGCTGGTGGAGCAGACCACGTACACACTGGGCGGGATCAGCCCGGTGCCGCTGGCCCTGGCGGGCGGGTCAGGGGAGCTGGTGTTGCTGGAGACGGCGGCCGGCCGGGTGGAGGAACTGCTGCGTCCCGTGGTGCTGTCGGTCGGCGGCTGGGCGGTGGCGGCATGCTATCCGATGACGGCGGGCGAGCTGGCGCGGGTGCTGGTGCCGGAGACGGTGAGCCTGCTCATGCGCGCCGGCGAGCCGGGCGTGCCCCGCTCGGCCGCGGCGCCGTACGGAGTGCGCACGCTGTGCCGGGCCCGGATCCTGAGCGTCGAGGGCAGCACCGGCCACGGCGCCGAGCTCGCCCTGCCGTCGTTGCCGTCGCTGCCGTCCAGCATCGTGCTGCGCGAGTCGGAGGACCTGGAGCGGCTGGTACGGCTGGAGGCCCACAACGAGATCGTCCTGGCCCTGGCCGACGGGGCGGTGGTGGCGACGGTCCCGGACCAGATCTGCATGATCTCGACCGACGACGGCATGGTCGTGGACGTGGACAAGGCCGAACCGGGCCTGGAGGTGGACATCATGGTGGTCAGCGCGGCCCCGGTATGGCACACGAAGCGAGGCCTGGCCCTGGGCGGCCCCCGCGTCTTCGGACTTCCGCTGTGACCGGCGCACAGGGCGTCGGCGTGCGGGGGCGTACCGCGGACTCCGGTGGGGCAACGGCGGACGGGGGCGCGGGATGAGTGCGGTGCGGGCGTCCGGGTGGGAGGCGCCGGTCACGGTGGCCGAGCTGGTCGACGCGGGACCGCTGGCCGGCGCGCGCATGTACGGCGCGGGCGAGAACCCCGTGCGCGGCGTGCGGATCGTGGACGAGCTGGCGGTGTTCGCCACGGTCGCCCCGCACACGGCGGTGGTGCTGATCGGCACGGCGGCCAGCGGCGGCTGGGCGGTGGAGATGGCCATGCGCCGGGCCTGGGAGCAGGCGGCGGCGTGCGTGATCGCGCCGGCGGGCGGGCTGAGCGAGGGGTCGGGCGAGGTGCTGGCCGAGCGGCTCGGCGTGACGCTGATCTTCGTGGACGAGGACCCGCTGATCGTCGCCGTCCGGGTGGCCTCCGCCGCCTCCCGCCCCGACGCGGCCCGTACCCAGCTCGTCGCCCGCTGCGCCACCCGCCTGGCCGAAGCGGGCGCATCGGCTCGGCGGGTCCTCGGAGTGCTGAACGCCGAGCTGCCGGGCACGTCGGTGGCCTTCCTCGACCGCTACGGCCGGCCCCTGGCCGGCCGCCGCGACGCCGCCACCGGGCGGTGGTCGGCCGAGGTGACGGTCCCCGGCCGGGAGGGCGGGGCGCTGGGCACCCTGGTGGCCGGCGGCTCGTCGCGGTCCCCGGGCTGGCCGGCGGTCGTACGTACGGTATTGGGCCTGGCGGTGGCGTCGCTGACCGCCTGGGCGGCACAGGAGAGCCTGACCGCCGCCCGCGACTTCGCCCTCCAGACCGCCCTCGCCGAACGCCTGATCGCCACCGGACCAGGCGAGCCCGGCGAGGCCGGCGGGGCCGGCAAGGCCGGCGGGGCCGGTGCAGCGGCCAGGGCTGACGAGGCCGATGGCGGGTCCGACGAGGCGAGAGTGGCGGCGACCGCGCTTGGCTGGCCGATCGGCGGCCCGATCACCGCCTACCAGCTCCGCCCGCTCACGCCGACGGCCGATGCGCCGCTGGTGCAGGCGCTCGTGGCGGCCGCGCTCGGTCAGGTGCCGGTGCTGGTCAGGGGTGAGGGCTGGGCGGGGTGGTCCGCGGACGGCCCGGAGGAGCTGGCGGAACGTCTCCGCCACTGCCTGCGTACGCTCCCATGGCCGTGCGCCGGCGGCGTCGGCGCGCAGGTCGAGGGCCTCCAAACCGTAGCGGAGTCGCTGCTGGGCGCGGAGGCGGCGGCGTACGTGGCAGGGGAGGGCACGGTGGTGCGGGCCGACCGGATGGGCCCGGCCGAGCTGCTCGGCGCCCTGCCCACCGGCGTGCTGCGGGCGCCGGCCGCCGTCGTGCTGCGCCCGCTGCTGGAGATCGACAGGGACGGCACGCTGCTGGTGACGCTGGCCGCCGTCCTGGACGAGGGCGGCGCGCTGAAGGCGGCCGAGCGGCTGGGCGTGCACCGCAACACGATCACCACCCGCCTCGACCGCATCAGAGCCGCGGGCTTCGACCTCGACGACGCCGCCACCCGGCTGGCACTCCAGCTCGCCTGCCATGTGATGCTGACCTGATCATGGCATGCTCGTAGAGGCCACCCCCGGAAGAGGAGACACCCGGTGCCCGCTCCCCGTACGGACGCCAAACTGCTGGCGGTCAGCGACCTGCATGTCGCCTATCCCGAGAACAGAGCCATCGTCGAAGGGCTGAAACCCCTGGCCCCCGGCGACTGGCTGCTGGTGGCGGGCGACATCGGCGAGCGGCTGACCGACATCACGTGGACGCTGCGCCTGCTCGCCGGGCGGTTCGAGCGCGTCGTGTGGGTGCCCGGCAACCACGAGCTGTGGGCCAGACCCGGCGAACCCGACGGCCTCCGCGGCGTGGCCCGTTACGAGCACCTGGTGAGCATCTGCCGCGAGCTGGGCGTCATCACCCCCGAGGACGACTATCCGCTGTGGGAGGGAGCGGGCGGCCCTGTGCGGATCGTGCCGCTCTTCCTCCTGTACGACTACACGTTCCTGCCGGAGGGCCACGACACCAAGGAGAGCGCGCTGGCCTACGCCCACAGCACCGGCGTGGTCTGCACCGACGAATACGTCCTGCACCCCGACCCGTACCCGACCCGCGACGCCTGGTGCCGCGCCCGGGTGGAGCTGACCGAGCGGCGGCTGGCCGAGCTGGACGACGACGTGCCGCTGGTGTTCGTCAACCACTATCCCCTCGTCCGTGAGCCGACCGAGGTCCTGCGTTACCCCGAGTTCGCCCAGTGGTGCGGCACCACGGCCACCAGAGACTGGCACCGCCGCTACCCGACCGCCGCCATGATCTACGGCCATCTGCACATCCCACGCGTCACCTGGTACGACGGGGTGCGCTTCGAGGAGGTCTCGCTCGGCTACCCGCGCGAGTGGCAGCCGCGCCCCGGCGTCCGCCGCCTGCTGCGCGAGGTCCTGCCCGAGAGCTCTTGATCAAGGGGCGGTGAACACGGGGTTGCGCCGCAGCAGCGCCGCGCACCAGGGTAAGTGGCCGTCGTCGTCGCCCATGCCGAACAGGTCGTAGCTGATCAGGGCGTAGACCGCCTGGTAGACGGCGAGGGTCTCCGGAGGGTGGCCGAGCCGGTCGGCGAAGAGCCGGGTGAGCTCCGCGGCGTGCTCCTCGGCGTACGGGCCGTACATGTCCCAGAAGGCCGCAGTGATGGCCGCCTCGAACGCCGGATCGCCCGCGGTCGTACAGAAGCCGAAATCGAGCACGGCGACCGGCCGGCCGGTGGCGTCGACGTGGATGTTGGGCGGGACGAGGTCGCCGTGGATCGCGGTGACCGGTCCGGTGGGCAGCGACCGCAGCGCGTCCAGCGTGCGCTCGACCCCGGCGCCGAAGTCCGGCACCCGCGCGGCCAGCGCGGCGTCGTTCCTGGACACCGCCCGGCCGACCAGGGCCGCGAGCGCGTCCTGGAAGCGGTCGTGCCCCTGCCACAGCGGCCGGTCGTCGCCCTGGAACGTCAGCCGGCGCATCGCGTCCGTGCCCGGTACCGAGGCCAGCCCACGCAGCACGGTGAGCAGCACATCCGCGTGGTGCTCGGGCAGCTCCCGCCCGAACTCCTCCTCGGGGTGGTCGCCGTGCATGGGGACGCCGGGCAGTTCGCGCTCGTACGTGACCAGAACGCCCTCGTGCTCCAGCACCTCGAAGATCTCCGGGGTGGCGAACGGCAGCCGGTGCCGCGCGAGGTCCGCGTACACCCGGCGGGTGAGCTCGATCGGCGGCCGGCCGGTCCACACCTTGGCGACCCGGCCGTGGCCGAGCCGGTAGACGACACCCTCGGCGCCGGCTCCGACCCGGAGTGCTCCCGGGTGGCCCCGGCCGGCGAAGTATCCGGGCCACGGATCGTCGGCCCGTGCCTCCTGAGAGATCCCCATCCGCGCATCAAACCAGCGGCGGGACGGGACGGCCAGGCGTTTTCGCCAGCCGCGAGCCGACCGGCGGCGAGGGGCGTGACCCGGGTCCACTCCGTACGGCGGGATGATCGCATACGGCCTCCTTCTCGTGGCGCGGCAGGGCAGGATGCGCCCTCACCTGCACAGATCGCGTGGGGCCCGATCTGATTCAGGCCTTGAAGTAAGAAGTGGCTAACCTAACGTGTTCGTTCGATCACGTTGCGTATAGCGTGCGGGATGTCCACGCAGTCAGCGAAAGGAATCCCCCATGAAATCCCTCAGCCTGCTCCTCACCCCGGTCCTCGCCGCCGCCGTCGTGGCGGCACCGGCCGCGCCCGTCCAGGCGGCCGCCCCGGCCTGCCACGCGCATGTGTGCCTGTGGACGGGGGCCAACTACACGGGTGCCGTCTACACCTGGTGGGAGGCCAACGGGAACCGGTTCATCGGCGGTACGCACGCCGACAACGTCGGGTCGTTCGTGGCCACGAGCGGAGCCTGCTTCGTCGACACCGCCGACACCGAGTGGAACTGGCGGGCCAAACGGCTGGCGTCGGCCGGCGACTACAGCTCCAACTATCGCGGCCGGTTCGGCGGCGTGATGGACCGCATCGCACCCGCCCGCTACTGCTAACCCGTCAGCGGCCGGGCCTCCCTCACCCGGCCGCGCCCCCCGCCCGTCACCGGTGGCCGGCTTCCCTCCCTCGCCGCGCCACCCGTCACTAGCCCGTCGCCTGCCTCGGCGTGGGTCAGCAGGTGGCGAGGGCGTGCCGCCACACCTCGTCGAGCGCCATCTGGATCGCGCCGGTGAGCACCGTGCCCTCGGCCAGCTCCGACAGCTCCACCCGCGGTGCCGTGAGCGTCAGCCCTTCGAGGTGCCGGACGATCGCCTCCAGCAGGACCGTGCCGGCCCGGGCGATGCCGCCGCCGATCACGATCGCGTGCGGCGAGAGCACCAGGACGGCGGGCGCGACCGCCTCGGCGAAGACGGCGGCGACCTGATCGACGACCTCGGCAGCGAGCACGTCACCCGAGGCGGCGGCCGTGAAGACGGCGGCAGCGTCCGTCACCTCGGCGAGGCCGGACCCCGGATGCCCGGCGGCATGGCGACGGGCGAGCCCCACGATCGCCTCGGCCCCGATCGCCCGCTCCAACGGCCCCCGCCCATCGCCGTCCCCGCCGCTGTCGGTCTGACCGGAAGGGCGGATGAAGCCGATTTCGCCGGCCTGGCCCGCGCCTCGGTGCAGGCGGCCGTCGATGACGACGCCGGCCCCGAGGCGTTCGCCCCACTGCACCGCGAGCAGCGTGCCGGCACCGGTGTGGCGGCGGGCGGCTGCCAGGGCGGCGAGGTCGGCGTCGTTCTCCACCGTGACCGCGCACCGGAACCGGTCCCGCAGGCGGCCGGCGAGGTCGATCTCCGACCAGCCCGGCACGCTCGGCGCGAACAGCACGCGGCCGGTGCCCGCCTCGACGATGCCCGGGGTGGCCGCGGTGACGGCCTTGACCTGGTCGGTGGTCAGGCCGGCGATCGCCAGCGCCTCCTGCGCCGCCTCGTCCACCGCCTGGAGCAGGTGCCGGGCATCGCCGTGCCCGACCGGTCGGCGGACCTCGGCGAGGCGCTCGCCGGCCAGGTCGGCGACGGCCGCCGCCACGGTGTGCGGGCCGACGTCCAGCCCGAGCACGGGCGCCGCCCGGCCGTTCAGCGTGAACCGGGTCGCCGGCCGCCCCACCGCGGCCGGCTGGGGCGCGTGCTGGCGTAACCAGCCGCCGGCCAGCAGGTCCTCCACGGCCTGGGCGACCGTGGGGCGGGTGAGCTCGGTCAGCCGGGCGAGTTCGGCCACCCGTACGGGCTCGGGCGCCTGCCTCCGGACCGCGTCGAGCACCGCCGCGCGGTTCATCCTCCGCAGCACCGGAGTCCCCGGCGGCCTCTCCTCCTGCATACGCATCCCTCGACCATCCGTTTCGGCACAGACCTTGACCTCGAGCGGACCGCAGCTGAGTATATTTTCGCAACGATCTTACGAAAAGTCCTTACATATCGGACTTTTCCGTACCGGAGGTGGCCGTCATCATGCCCCACTCCCGCCCCCCACAGAGCCCCTTATTCCGCTTACGACCCCGTCTGGCGGCAGCACTCGCCGTTCTGCTAACGATGCTCGCCGCCCCGTTCGTCTCCCAGCCGGCCGCCGTCGCCGGAACGCCCGCGTCCCCCATCTCGCCTCCCACCTCCTCGGAACGCTCCGGCGGTTCAGGGGGCCCGGCGGCACAGGCCCTCGAACGGCTGATCGGCGCCCCGCGCGCCGCCCAGGTCACCCTGCGCACGATCGACAAGGGCACGGGCAGGGACCGGTTCGAGGTGTACGCCGAGCGCGGCCGTCTCGTCGTCGCCGGCACCACCCCGGCCGTCCAGCTCACCGGCTTCGGCTACTACCTGCGCCACGTGGCCCACGCCGACATCGCGATCAACGGCTCCCAGACCGACCTTCCCCACCGCCTCCCGCTGCCCGCGTCCCGCCTGGCCAGGGACTCCTCGGTGGATCACCGCTTCGCGCTCAACGACACCAACCAGGGCTACGCGGGACCGTACCTGAGCTGGCGGGAGTGGCAGCGGCGGATCGACGTGCTCGCGCTGCACGGCATCAACGAGGTGCTCGTGTACGAGGGCCAGGAGGCGGTCTACCAGCGCACGTTCACCGAGTTCGGCTACACCGACGAGGAGATGCGGGCCTGGATCCCACAGCCGGGCCACCAGGCCTGGTGGCTGCTGCAGAACATGTGCTGCACCGACGGCCCCGTCTCCCAGCACCTCATCGACCAGCGGATCGACCTCGGCCGCAAGATGGCCGACCGGCTGCGTTCGCTGGGCATGGTGCCCGTGCTGCCCGGCTACTTCGGCACGGTGCCGACCGACTTCAAGCAGCACAACCCGGCCGCCAACACCGTCCCGCAGGGCACCTGGAACAAGCTCGAACGCCCCCACTGGCTCGACCCGACCGACCCGATCTTCGAACGCGTCGCGGCCACGTTCTACCGGGTGCAGAGCGAGCTGTTCGGCGACAGCACCATGTACAAGATGGACCTGCTGCACGAGGGCGGCACGGCCGGCAAGGTCGACGTCGCGCGCGCCTCGCAGGCGGTGCAGCGCGCCCTGAACACCGCACACCCCGACGCCCTCTGGGCGATCCTGGGCTGGCAGAACAACCCGCTGCCCGCGACGCTCCAGGCCATCGACCGCAGCAAGATGTTCATCGTCGACGGCATCAGCGAGGAGTCCGGCATAACCGACCGCGACAAGGACTTCTTCGGCACCGGGTACGCGTTCGGCACCATCTGGAACTTCGGCGGGCACGTCAACCTCGGCGCCCGGCTCACGGTGTGGAACGAGAAGTTCCACGCTTGGCGGGAGAGGCAGGGCACGGCCATGAACGGCATCGCGCTGATGCCGGAGGCGATCGACAACAACCCGGCCGCGCTCGCGTTCTTCACCGACCTGCCGTGGCAGGACGGCCGCGCGGACATGGCGCACTGGTTCGACGACTACGCCACCGCCCGGTACGGCCGCGACGACCCGCACGCCAAGGCGGCCTGGCGGATCCTGCTCGACACCGTCTACAGCTGGCCCGCCACCGCCGACACCCGCCACGTCACCGGCCTGTACGACGACCAGCCCGGCCTGGCGAACACCGGCTACCCCCTGCAGTACGACATCGCCGCCTTCGACCGCGCCCTCGACGAACTGCTTCAGGTCGACCGGCGCCTGCGCGGCTCGGGCGCCTACCGCTACGACCTCGTGGACGTCGCCCGGCAGGTGCTGGCCAACCACAGCAGGCTGCGGCTGCCCGAGATCCGCGCCGCCTACCGGGCCAAAGATCTCGACCGTTTCGAACGCCTCACCGGCCGGTGGCTGGACGGCATGCGGCTGATGGACCGGCTCCTGGGCACCGACGAGAACTTCCTGCTCGGCACGTGGCAGCAGGAGGCCCGCCGTCAGGCCGCGACCCCGGCCGAGGCGGCGACCCTGGACTACAACCTCAAGTCGCTGGTGACGCTCTGGGCGGCCGGCTCCGATCTGCAGGATTACGCCCGCAGGGAGATGAACGGCCTGGTCGGGCAGTACTACGCGAAACGCTGGCAGCTCTTCTTCGACAGCCTGAAGGCGGCGCTGCGCTCGGGCGCGGAATACCCGGAGCCGATCGACTGGCGGGCCGTGGCCGAGGAGTGGTCCAGGGCCGGCACCAGGCTCGCCGCCGAGCCGCGCGGCGACGCCTACGGCCTGGCGAGCGAGGTGGCCGCGATCCCCGAGGGCGCGGTGAGCGTCGCTGCCGACCGGAGGGGAGTCAAGGCGGGTGAGAGCGTGCGGGTGACGGCGGTGTTCGGCAACGCCAACACGCTGCGGCCCACCGGCCGGGTCACGCTCGAGCTCGACGCGCCCCGGGGATACCGGGTGCGGGCCACCTCTCCGGTGCGGGCCGATCGGGTCGCTCCCGGCGGCACGTTCACCGCGACGTGGACGGTCACCGTGCCCGCTGCCGAGACCGCGGGCACGACCCCGCGGCTGAACGTCACCGCCGACTGGCGATCGGCCGCGAACGACCGTCGATCCGACGCGAGCGACCGTCGATCCGACGCGGACGACCGTCGATCCGACGCGGACGACGCTCAATCCGGCGGACGCGGACGGCAAGCTGACGGAGGCGAACGGCAATCCGGCGAGAGCCGGCGGGACACGGCCTCGACCAGCCTGCTGGTCGCCGGGACCGTACCCACCTCATATCGGACGATGAGCAACACACAGGCCGAGTTCGCCACCACCGGCGACGCGGTGGCCATCGCGGCGGGCGGGGCGGACCTGTGGCGGGAGACCAACGAACTGGCCGCCGCCTACCGCCCGGACGTCCTGGCCGACGGGCAGCAGCTCCAGAGCACGGTGCTCGTCCAGGACGGCGCCGCCGAGTACACCCGCTCCGGGCTGGTGGTGAGCGACGATCTGGCCACCCCGGGAGCCGCCGGGTACGCCAACATCGCCGTCACCCCAGGTCACGGCTGCCTGTTCAGCTGGGACTCCGACGGTGACGGCCGGCTCGACTCCAGCGCGGAGGCGGGCGGGTTCACGCCGCCCGTACGGGTGCGCATCGGCAGGTCGGGCGACCGGCTCACCGGCTCCTGCGGCACCGACGGCCAGAACTGGACGGTGGTCGGATCGGGCGTCGTCCCGGGCGCGGGGGTGGCCGCGCTCGACGCCGGGGTGTTCGTCAGCGCGGCCAACCGGCACACTGGCGGCCAGGCCATCGCCGTCCTGACCGAGCCCGTCTCGGCCCCGTCCACTGCGCGGGACAGTTCCGCCGACACCCTGCGCAGCCTCCGCAAACCGGTCACGGCACTGAGCTCGGAGCCGAACCGCGGCCCCGCGCACGCCAACGACGGCAACCGCGCCAACTCCCCGTACTTCGCCTCCCAGATGAACTGGGACACCACCTGGTGGCAGGTCGATCTCGGGGAGATCGACGACATCTCACGCATCAACGTACGCAACTACGTCAGCGGCGGACGTTTCTACGAGTACCGGCTGGAGGGCAGCCTCGACGGCACCACCTGGTACACCCTCGGCGGCCGGCGGGGCCCCCGCGCCGCGACCGACGCCGGCGACACCATGACCACCGAGGCCAGAGCCCGGTACGTCCGGATCGTCGGCACCCACAACACCGCCAACCTCTCCTTCCACCTCACCGAAGTCAGCGTCTACGGCACCCCGGCTCCCTGACACACTCCCGTCGGGCCGGCGTCTCCTGCTTCGGGTCATCCGTGCGGGGACGCCGGCCCCGTGCGCGTGATCGGCTCTGCTGGTACGCCCTGCGCGGGATCGGCCCCGCTGGTACGCCGTGCGCGTGATCGGGCCTTCTGGTGCGCCGGTCGCGGGATCGACCCTCACAGCCAGTCGTCCGTGTGATCGACCTTGGCAGTACTTTGTACCCGTGACCACCGAACCCCCCGAGGCCCCGTCTCCACCCACTCCCGGCGTGGGCGGCGTGGTCAGGCGGATCGCCTGGGGCGCTCTTACGCTCTTCCTCGCCGCGTTCGCCGTCTTCGAGAGCCAGAAGTACGGCCTGCCGACCACGGCCGCCGCGCTGCTGTTCTTCGCATTCCCCGACCTGACCCGGCTCGCCGGCCTCCGCCCGCCTGGCGTGCTGTACCAGACCGTGAACCGGGTGTGGATCCCGCTCGCGGTGCTGGTCGGCTACAGCTTCGGCCCGATCGTCTGGCCACCCCTCTTCACGGCCGGCCTGGGCTGGCTCACCCGCATCACCCTCGACCGCACCCTTGGCCGCGGACCCACCACCACCTGACCGCACACTCGGTCGCGGACCGGCGTCGTCACTGAACAGAACCCCTCCGGCGCGGGCCCGCTGCCACCTGACCGCATGCTCGGCCGAGGGCCGGGTTGCATCACTAGACCGGGCCCTCCGGCACGATCCCGCTGCCACCAGACCGTGCGCTCGGATGCGGGCCCGCGACCTGATCGCGCGCGTGGGTGCGGACCCTGGCACCGCCTGACCGGGCGCCCGCGTCGCCTCTGATCACCGGGACGGCGCCGCACCTCCCGCTGCCGGTCCGCGCGTCTCAGGCATCGCGCCCTGCACAGTCGCCCTGGCAATAGCCGTTGGTGACGATCAGACGCGCACGGGCGGTCGTATAGGCGGAGGTCTGCGCACCGACGATCACACCGTGACAGCGGGGACAGGTGACCGGTTGATCGGCTTCCTCGGAAACCCTTCCCGCCGTCTCGGGTGAACGGCCCACCACCGCCGGAGCCCTTCCCACGGTTTCGGGCGAACGGTCTCTCACCCCATCCGACTCCGGAGGGTTCATTCCCGCGCTCTCATACGGACGGCGACTCGCCCCGTCCGGCTCCGCAGCAGCCCCTCCGGGGGTCCCGGGCGGACGGCGGCTTGCCCCATCGGGCTCACCCACGACCTCGGGCGGACGGGTTCCACCCCCGTCCGGCGCTGTCTCACGAGGCGGGTCGGCGTTGGCGGGGTCGGTCACGACATGGCTCACTGGGGACTTGGTCATACCCCTAACTGTCCCGGATGCCACCGACAATTCCTGCGACTTGCCCGCCCCCCGTAAACCGGCAGGTCACGGCAGCACTCAGGCGCTCTCCCCGACACTGCGCGCATGCCAATCCGCCAACGCCACCAAGAGACCGTCCGCCACACCGCCGAACATCGCCGCGAGCTCCTCCGCGTTGTCCACCACCACGACGTGATCAAGCAGCTCCGCGCGCAGCTTGGCCGCCCTGGTGTCGCCTCCGCCGTCGGGGTCGAAGGCGGTGGCAGCCAGGAACAGACCACCGACACCCGCCGCGGTCGCGGTCTGCCGCGCCTGCGTGCCCAGGACCGCCGCCGGATCGGCCGGTACGGCGGGCAGAGCCGGACGTCCGTCGCGCAGCAACAGTGTGAGCGGCCGGACGGGCACCGACTCCGCCACCACGCCTTCGGGCACATGAACGCCACCGTCATCCCGGCGCGTCACCTCGGCCGGACGCCCCCACGGCAGACCTCGTTCAGCATCCTCACCAGCGCCGGCGCGCGTGAACAGGGCGCCGTCGGCGTCGACGACGAGGTCTCCAGGCTGCCATCGCTCGCCGTCGAGCGGCGCATGCGCATTCGTCATGGACGGCACAGTACGCCCTGGGTACGACAAATCAGGTGGTCCCAGCGGTCTCCTGCTGTTCGGAGCTCAGAGAGTCGATCAGGGCGTCGGCCTCGGGGTCGCGGACCGGGGCGGCCAGGCCGACGAGGACGAACACCGCCAGCGAGGTCAGCACCGGCGCCGCCACCTCGACGGTCTGGCTCTGCCCCGGGAAGACGTACTTCACCAGGGCGAACACCACCAGCCCCGCCGCCCACGACCCGATCGCGGCCGCCGGGCCGCAGCGGCGGAACGCCGGCAGCATGCCGAGCAGCATCGGGATGGCGATCGGCCCGACCAGCGCGCCGAACCAGAGGATCAGCAGGCCCAGCACGCCGCCGAAGCTGTCCGCGGTGAGCGCGATGCCCATCGACAGCGCGATGAACAGGAACGTCGACACGCGGCCTGCCAGCAGCTCGGCCTGGGACGAGAGCCGGCTCGCCCGCTTCCACACCGACGGGATGATGTCCCTGATCACGACCGAGGAGATCGCGTTGGCGTCGGACGACGTCATCGCCATCGTGTGCGCGAACATCCCGGCGAGCACCAGGCCGATGAGCCCGCCCGGCAGCAGTTGCTGGGTGAGCAGCGCGTACGACTGGTCGGGTTCGGACAGGCCGGGCAGCAGGACCGGCGCGGCCCACATGGGGAAGAACAGCACGAGCGGCCAGAAGAGGTACAGCGCCGCGGACAACAGCGCGGCGCGCCTGGCCGAGGCGCCGGTGGGCGCGGCGATGAAGCGCTGGGCCAGGTTCCAGGTCCCGCCGTTGTACGACAGCGTGTTGATCAGCAGGTAGACCAGGACGAAGCCCACGGTGTACTTGTCGTTGAACGGCTGGCCGTGCCCCTCGGGCAGCCGGTCCCACAGCGTCCAGATCGCCGACACCCCGCCGAGCTGGGCGAGCACCGCGACGAACATGGTGATCCCGGCGACGAGCTGGATGACGAACTGGCCGAGGTCGGTGAGCGCGTCGGCCCACAGCCCGCCGATCGTCGAGTAGATCAGCGTGACCCCGCCGGTGAGCAAGACGCCCCAGGCGATCGGCACGCCCGCGAACACCTGCAGCAGCAGCGCGGTCGCGGCCCACTTGGCGCCCACGTCGAAGACCTTGAGCGCGGTGCCGCTCCACGCCAGCACCTGCTGCGCCGGCACGTTGTAGCGGGTGGCCAGGTATTCCAGCGGCGAGATGATCCCGAGCCGCTGCCGCAGCCGTGGCCAGCGGGGCGCGAACAGGAACGATCCGACAACCATGGCGAACGTGATGCCGATCGCCCACCAGACGTACAGGGTGAAACCGGCGGTGTACGCGATGGCCGCGTACCCGACGAAGACCGCGGAACTGTATCCCGACATGTGGTGGGAGATGCCGGACAGCCACCAGGGCATTTTGCCGCCGGCGGTGAAGAAGTCCCGGGCGTCGCGGATGCGGGATTTCGCCCAGATGCCGATGGCGATCATCACGACGAAGTAGCCGCAGATCACTAGCCAGTCGAGAAAGCCCATGAGATCTCCCAGATCGGGGGTGGGGGAGCGGTACGGGGGTGCGCGGAAGGTTGGTAAGCGGTCCAGGGTGTGCGGATGCCGGAGCGGTCCGGGTGCGGGTGCGGATGGGGGAGCGGTGCGGGTGCGGATGGCGGCAGGGAAAGGGGCAGGTCAGGAGGTGTGGGCGGGGACGCCGTTCACGAAGGTGCGCAGGACGGAGGACAGGTCGGGGGTGGTGACGATCAGGTCGGCGGGCGCGCCGGGCTCGACCCGGCCCCGGTCGAGGCCGAGCAGCCGGGACGGGTTCGCCGAGGCCAGGCGTACGGCGGTGGGGAGATCCAGCTCGGTCCCGGTGACCGCCCAGGCGAGGCACTCGAACAGTGAGCTGCCCGACCCGGCCAGCAGTTCACCGCCGGGCAGCGTCACCCGGCCGTCCGGCCGCACCGTGACCCGCCCGCCGACCGGGGTCGTGTAGTCGCCGGGCGGGCGCCCGGCCATCGCGACGGAGTCGCTGACCAGCAGCGAACGGCCGGCGCCCTTGGCGCGCAGCATCACGGTGAGGGTGTCGGCGGGCAGGTGGTGCCCGTCCGCGATGAACGTGGCGGCGAGCCGGTCCTCGGCCAGCTGCGCCCAGAGGTGGTTGGGATGCCTGCGGATCATGGTGTGGGCGCCGTTGCCCAAGTGGGTGGAGAGCCGCGCGCCCGCCCGTACGGCCGCCTCGATGTCGGCGGGGGTGGCCGCGGTGTGCCCGATCGAGGCGATGACGCCCTGCCGGGAGAGGCCGGCGATGTATGCGGCGGCGCCGGGCCGTTCGGGGGCCAGCGTGACGATCCGCACCAGCCCGCCGGCCGCCTCCTGCCAGCGCGTGAACTCGGCGAGGTCGGGGTCGCGCAGGTGCGCCGCGTCGTGGGCGCCGCGCGGCCCGTCCTCGGCCGCCAGGTACGGGCCTTCCACGTGCACGGCGGGGACGGCATGCCGGACCAGCGGATCGGCCGCGTGGGCCGCCGCGATCACGCGCAGGTTGCGCACGATGGCGGCTTCGGGGGCGGTGATGATCGTGGGGCACAGGGTCGTGGTGCCGCGCCGCCACAGCTCGCGTACGAGGTCGGACACGTCGCCGATGGACAGGTCGGGGGCGTTGAAGTCGAGCCCGCCGTACCCGTTGACCTGGAGATCCACCAGGCCGGGGAGGATGAGCGCATCGGGCGCGCCGCCGACGTCGGTGATGTCGGTGACAGCGGCGATCCGCGACCCGTCCAGCTCGACCCGCACGGCCCGCCCGTCCGCAAGCCTGCCCGTCACCTGGCCGGAACGTCCGGCGGCAGGCCCGCCCTCGACGCTCATCCCGCCACCCCGAGCAGCTCCCTGGCGGCGGCCATGACCAGGCGACCGGCCTCGGGCGTGAACGCGGCCCGCAGCCCGTAGGCCCGGTGGGCCTCCTCGATCTCGTACCCGCCGGCCGCGTAGTGCGACTCCGGATAGGGCAGGTAGCCGGGCACGCCGCCGGTGTACCCGGCGACCAGCAGCCCGGGGTCACCGGCGGCGGCGCGCAGCTCCAGGGCGAACTCGACGAAGGGCTCGCCGGGCAGGAAGACCAGCGGCACACCGGCCCACCGGTGCACGGCCACCTGGACCTCGACAGCCCCCGGCCCCGGGTCGCGGAGCTGGGCGCGGGCCCAGCCGGCCCAGATCCCGCCGGGTTCGCCGGCCAGCCTACGCAGCTCGTCAGCGGTAAGGGGCTCACCGACGGGCAGGGCGACGGGCGCGGCGGCCACCGACACCGGGCCCGTGACCGCCCGCGTCCCGGCGTCGAGGACGGCCTGCCCGACCAGGGCCCCGTTCTCGCGCGCCGCCTCGAACGTACGCCCAGGCATCGGCCCGGCCCCGGGCCGCAGGCTGTCGACCGCGGCGTGCCCGGTGTTGAGCTGACCGCAGCAACCCTGCAAGAACAGGGCCACGCCGCCGATCGCGGACTCGACGTGCCGCCGCGCGTACCCGGGCCAGTCCGCGGTGACGCTCAGGTTGTCGGGGCCGAGCGTCACGGGGTGGCAGGCGTGGGAGAACACGGTGGCGATGGGCTCGCCGTCCGCGCGCTCCAGCCGGACGACCGGGACCGCCGGGTCGGTGAGGGTCCCGCCGCGCCGGTTGTGCGCGACGCCGTGCAGCGTGCCGTGGCCCCGGCGCAGGACGGCGGGCGTCAGCGCGGTGAGCGCGGCGGCCCCGGCGTCGGCCATCCGCGCGCGGGCGTGCGCGACGTACGCGGGGTCGGCCACGCCGCCGATGCCGCCTTTGGTCACTGCGGGCCCGGCATGCGTGTGCGTGACCGCCACAGCCACCGCCTCGGCCGGGATCCCGGTGCGCTCGTGCACCTCGGCGGCGACGCTCCGCACGGTGGTGGGGTCGAGCGCGATGAGGTCTGCGCAGATCACGACGGACGTGGCGGTGCCGTCGGAGACCGCCACGGCGGTGGCCGGCAGCGGATCGTGCACGGCGGCGGACGGGGACAGCCGGGCGGCGTACCCGGCGAGCGAGCCGCCGACCGGCGGCGTGAGATCCGCGACCGCGGCCCCGGCCAGCAGCGTCACAGCCATCGCACCCGCCCCCTGAAGCGGTCCTGGAAGAGCGCGTTGCGCTCGTCGCCGCCGGGCGCGTTCCCGCTGCGCCAGATCTCGGGGACGACGCCGCGCCCGGCCAGTTCGGCGACGGCCGCCGCCATGAGCACGTTGAGCGCGTACGCGTTGGCGAACGTCGAGATCGCGCCCACCCGCTCCGGCACCCCCTCGATCTCCAGCACGGCGTCACCGACCGGCACCTTGGTGTCGATGTGCAGGTCCACCAGGTCGTGCAGGTTACGCCCGGTCGGGTGCCTGGCCGGATGATCGGGCGCGGTGCGGTCGGCGTGCTCCCTGGAGGAGACGCCGATGAGGGTGACGCCGCGTTCGCGGGCGGTCAGGGCGGCGTCGATGAGCGCGGCGTTGATGCCGTACGCGTTCACCAGGACCAGCAGGTCGCCCGCGCTGAGCCGGTTGTCCTCGATGACCACGCGGCCGTAGCCGGGGGTGCGTTCGATCGCCATCGAGCGCAGCGCGCCGCCGGACAGCAGCGTGCCCTCGTCGAGGATCGCGCTGACGTTCACCAGGCCGCCGGCGCGGAAGAACACCTCCTGCGCGGCCAGGTTGGAATGCCCTCCGGGGCCGTAGACGTAGATCAGGCGCTCCCCGTCGCCGGCGCGCCGGGTGAGGTGGTCGGCGATGAGTGTCGCCGCCGCCGCGACGGCGTCGGCCTCCTCGGTCTCGATCCGGCCGATCAGGCGGGCGACCTGTTCGGCGTACGTCCGCATGAGCGGCACGTGCCGTCCGTTTTGCACCTGCAGGGCTCCTCATGACCGATGAAAGCGATTGCAGGCATTCAAGACCAAGACAGAAGCCCGGTCAAGAGGCGGAACGCGGCCCCGTGGAGTCGCGCGCGACGAACACGCCGGGCAGCGCGACGTGCTCGGCCGGGCCGCCTGGCGTCTCGATCTGCCTGGTCAGAACCTGTACGGCGGTCGCCCCGAGATCGTCCATCGGCGCGGTCACCGTGGTCAGGCTCGGCGTCACGGTCCTGGCGAGCAGCACGTCGTCGCACCCGACCACACTGCGCTCCCCGGGCACGGAGACGCCCCGGCCGGCCAGCTCGGCGAGCACCCCGCACGCGGTCAGGTCGTCGAAGGCGAAGGCCGCCGTGGCGCCGGTTTCGAGCAGCGCGGCGCCGGCCTGCCTGCCGCCCTTGAACGTCGCCCTGAACGGGCCCAGCTCGGTCAGCTCCACCCCACGCCCCCGCGCCCACCTGCGGATCGCCTGCGAGCGCCGCCCCGCCGCCCACGACGCGCTCGGCCCCGCGAGCAGCGCGAACGAGCGGTGGCCGTGCTTGTGCAGATGCTCGCCCGCGTCGAACAGCGCGCTGGTGTTGTCGCAGATCACCGAGGACAGCTCGCGCAGCGGCCGGTTGAGCAGCACGCACGGCAGGCCCCGCGCGGCCTCGCGCAGCGCCGCCGACGACGAGCGCGGCGAGGCCACGATCACCCCGTCGACCCGGCTGCGCAGCTGGGCGACGTGACGCACCTCCGCCGCCGCGCTCTCCTCGGCGTCGATCAGCATGACCGAGCTGCCCATCCGCTCGGCGGTGCGCTGGATCGCGCGGACGAGCAGCGGGAAGAACGGGTTGGTGATGTCGGGCACGACCAGCCCGATCATCTCGGCCCGCCCGGTGACCAGGCCGCGCGCGGCGGAGCTCGGTTGGTAGCCCAGCTCGCGGGCGGCGGCCATGATCTGCTCCCTGACCGGGGCGCTGACCAGCTCGGGACGGTTGAAGGCGCGCGAGACCGTCGCGGCGGAGACGCCGCACCGCTGGGCGATCGAGTAGATCGTCGGCTTGCTCACGGCACGCTCCTCGGGGGTGGGCTCGACCCGGCTTGACCGGAGTACTCTAGCGAAGCCAGAATCCATGCAATCGCTTTCATTATTCCGCAGTGACAGCAGGCCCGGCGGAGGCGGAAAGGACGGTATGGGTTCGGAGATGGGCCCGGAGATGGGCGCGGAGAGGGGCCCGGAGAGGCCGGAGCGGGTCGCCCGCGAGCAACTCGAAGACGTCATCCTCCCCTTCTGGCTCGAACACGGCATCGACACCGAGCACGGCGGGTTCTACACGTGCTTCGACAACCGGGGCCGGCGCCGCCTGTCCACGGACAAGTTCACCTGGTCGCAGGGCCGGTTCGTGTGGCTGCTGGCCCGCGCCGCCCGGCTCGCCGAGCGCGGCCTGCTCACCGCCGACGCCGCCGCCCTCGTCCGGCACGCCGAACGCGGCGCGTCCTTCCTCCTCGATCACGCCGTCCGTCCCGACGGCAGTTGCGCGTACGTCCTGGACGAGCGGGGCGGGCCCGCGCCCGGCGAGGACGGGGCGCCGCCGCCCGCGCGGCGCAGCGTCTACGCCGACGCCTTCGTCGCCATGGGGCTGTCCGAGCTCACCGTCTACACCGGCTCGCCCGAGCACCTGCCCGTGATCGACCGGATCATGCGGCGGGTCGCGGACGACGTGGCCGCGGGCGACCCGCCGACGCCGCCGTACCCACTGCCGCCCGGCTGTTCGGGGTTCGGCGCGCGCATGATCGTGCTGAACGCCCGGCTCGACCAGGCCCGCGCGCACCTGGCCGTGCCCGGCGGGGAGTTCGGCCTGGGCGAGCTGCGGGCCGCGCGCCGGGCCATGCTCGCACACCGGGAGGACGGCGGGCTGTTCACCGAGACGTTCGTGCCCGATCCCGGCTCGCGCGACACGATCCTCGCCCGGCACCGCACCCCCGGCCACGCGCTGGAGGGGATCTGGATGGCGCTGGAGGCCGGCGACCTGCTCGGCGAGACCGATGATCACGCCGGCCTGCTCGCCTCTGTGTCCGCATTGTGCCGGTCCGGGTGGGACGACGAGCACGGCGGGCTGTTCCGCTACGTGGACGTCTCCGGCCGGCCTTATGGCGGCCCGTACGAGGACCTGGTCAGGCGGACCTGGTCCACCAAGCTGTGGTGGGTCCACACCGAGGCCGCCTACGCCACCCGCCTGGCGGCCGAGCGCTACGGCGACCGGGAGGCGGCCGGCTGGTTCGAGCGCGTCTGGGACTACACGCTACGCACCTTCCCCGGCGGGGCCGAGGGCGAGGAGTGGATCCAGATCAGGGACCGGACCGGCGCGCCGCTCGACGAGGTTGTCGCCCTGCCGGTCAAGGATCCGTACCACATCGCCAGAAACCTCATGCAGATCGTCGAGCTCCACGCATCGGGAGCACAGGGGGAGCAATCGTGACGGCCACCAACACCGGCCCCGTGATCGAACGGACCGCCGGCAACCTCGAAGCCCGGATCTACCGCGACCGGGCGCAGGCGGGCGCCGCCGCCGCGCGGGCCGCGGCCGAGGCCCTGCGTGCGGCCCTGGCCGCGCGCGGCGAGGCCAGGGTCGTCTTCGCGGCCGCGCCCTCACAGCGCGAGACGCTGGCGGGCCTGCGCGCCGCCGGCGGAATCGACTGGTCCAGGGTCACCGTCTTCCACATGGACGAGTACATCGGCCTGCCCGCCGGCGCCCCCCAGCGCTTCGGCCGCTTCCTGCGCGAAGAGCTCTGGGACGCGGTACGCCCCGGCGCCGTCCACGTGATCGACCCCGGCGACGACCCGGAGGCCGAGAGCGCCCGCTACGCCGCACTGCTCGGCCGGGGCCCGATCGATCTGGTCTGCCTCGGCATCGGTGACAACGGTCACCTGGCCTTCAACGACCCTCCCGTGGCCGACTTCGCCGACCCCCTCGCGGTCAAGGTGGTCGAGCTCGACGACGCCTGCCGCCGGCAGCAGGTGAGCGACGGCTGCTTCGCCGCGCTCGCCGACGTGCCCGCGCGGGCGGTCACGCTGACCGTGCCCACCCTGATGGCCGGGCGCACGCTGGTCGCCACCGTGCCGGGCCGGAGCAAGCGGGCGGCGCTCGCCGCCGCGCTCGACGGGCCGATCTCCGAGAGCTGCCCCGCCTCCGTTCTGCGCACCCACCCGGCCTGTACGCTCTTCGCGGACGTGGAGGCCTACCAGTGAAGATCGCCGGGATTGTCGCCCACCCGTCGGTTGACCGGTTCGCTGACATGGAGGCCGATCAGTGAGGCTCAGCCGCGCCACCCTGTCCAGGGTCGCGCCCGGCGCCCGCCCGCTCGCCGAGCCGCGCGCCACCGGCGTCGTGCACCTCGGCATCGGCGCCTTCCACCGGGCCCATCAGGCCGTCTACACCGAGCTGGCCATGGCCGCGACCGGCGACGACCGCTGGGGCATCTGCGGGGCCAGCCAGCGCAGCACCGCCGTGGCCGAACTGCTGCGCCCGCAGGACTGCCTGTACGGCGTGCGCGCCGGGGACGACGTCCGCGTGATCGGGTCCGTGCGCGAGGTGCTGGTCCCGGGCGACGACCTCGCGGCCCGCCTGGCCGCGCCGGAGACGGCGGTCGTCACGCTGACCATCACGGAGAAGGGCTACCGCCGCGTCTCGGGGCCGGTCGGCCCGTCGGCCGGCGCCTCGGCTGGGCAGGCCGGCAGGGGCCAGGGCGAGGAGCCGGGCCCTTCCACGGCGATCGGGCGGCTGGTGGCCGGGCTGCGTGCTCGGGCGGCCGCCGATGCCGGCCCGCTCACCGTCGTCTCCTGCGACAACCTGCCCGGCAACGGCGCCACCCTCGCCGCGCTCGTCACCGAGCTGTGCGAGCCGCCGCTTCTGCGGTGGGTCGAGCAGAATGTCACCTTCCCGGCGAGCATGGTCGACCGGATCGTCCCCGCGACCACGCCCGCCGACCTCGACGACATGGAGGCCAGGCTCGGTGTGCGCGACCTTGGCGCGGTGGTCACGGAGCCGTTCACGCAGTGGGTGATCGAGGACGACTTCGCCGGTGACCGGCCGGCCTGGGACCGAGCGGGCGCACTGCTGGTCGGGGACGTCCTGCCGTACGAGCGGATGAAGCTGCGCCTGCTCAACGGCGGCCACTCGGCCATCGCGTACCTGTCGGGCGCGGAGCATGTGTCCGAGGCGGTGGGCGACGCCGCGTTCGCCGGATACCTGCGCCGGCTCATGGACGAGGACCTCACGCCCACCCTGCACGGGCTCGGCAGGTTCGACCTGGCCGGATACAAGCGGTCGCTGCTGGCCAGGTTCGCCAACCCCGGCCTGCGGCACCGCGTCGCGCAGATCGCGGCCGACGGCTCGCAGAAACTGCCGCAACGCCTGCTCGACCCGGCCCGCGAGCGCCTGGCCGCCGGGCACGAGCCCCGCTGGATCGCGCTGGCGGTGGCGGGCTGGATGCGGTACGTCACGACGGCACGCGAGCTGGACGACCCGTTGGCCGATCGGCTCACGGGCGACCCGGACGCCGGGGCTGCGGCGACCGTGGAGCGTCTGCTGGCGATCGAGGAGATCTTCGGCGCCGACCTGAGGGAGGACCGGGTCTTCCGCGAGCTGGTCACCGACGGCCTGCACCGGCTCACCGCCGACGGCCTCGCTCCCACTCTTCGCACGCTCGACGCCTGACCGCCCCGAAGGCGTCAGCCCGCGTCCGAAGGCGTCAGTCGGCGTCCGAAGGCGTCAGTCGGCGTCCGAAGGCGTCAGCCCGCTCACCGCGCACGAGGGCGCCGGCCTGCCCCCGAGAGCGCGGCCGAAAATCAGTTGAGCCCTCCTCCGGCGTTCCCATAGGTTGCCTGCGGCCCACCACAGTGAAGACCGAAGGACATGACCGCGTGACCCCGCCTGCTCGCCAGACCTGACACGTTCTTCCGCTCTCTTCCAGCCGGCCCCTGCGGCCGGCTCCGCCGGGCTGCCCGCGTGCGCCCGGTCGTTCAGCGTCTGAGGCCGCGCGTAACCGGCCTCGTGTCAGGTCTTGAGAGATCATGTCTTCACAACCTCATATCGTGCTGCCCTGGGTCGTCCGCCGGACCAGGCTGCCGCTGCTGTCGACGCGCTGCGTCGAGTGCCTGTCGGAGTCGGCCACCACCGGCGAGGGCAGGTTCCGGGTCAACGCCCAGGGCAAGCTGCTGGACGTGTGGCTGCTGGTCCGCTGCGTGTCCTGCGACCGGACGAGCAAGCTCACCGTGCACGAACGCGTGCCGGTCAGGACGATCGACCCGGCCCGGCTCGACCGTTACCACACGAACGATCCCGAACTGGTGGCCGCCACGCTGCTCGATCCGGCGTTCGCCCGGCGCAACCGCTTCACCCTGGACTGGAGCGGGTCCTGGCGGCTGGACGCCCCGCCGCCACGGCTAGACGAGCCGTGGCCGGTGCGGGTGGAGGTCGTCTTCGAGGATCCGGTGCCGGTGCGCCCTGACCGGCTCATCGCCCGGGGCCTCGGCCTCAGCAGGAACGAGGTGCGCCGCCGGATCAAGTGCGACAATCCGCTCCGCCGTACGGTGATCACCGGGTTCACCTTCACCCTGATGGCCGTGGACTGACCGAACAGGGGTGGCCCGGAACCCTCTCCGGGCCACCCCACCGGCCTCAGTCCGGGGCGGCGGTGATCGGGCGGTGGGCGAGCGGGCTGGAGAAGATCATCGTGCTCGACGGCTTGCCGTAGACGGCGAGCCGGTCGATCAGCCGCTCGAACGCCGCCATCGACGGCACCGCGATCTTCAGGATGCTGCACACGTCGCCGGTCACCCGGTGGATCTCCCTGACCTCCGGCCAGGTCGCCACCTCGGGATCGCGCAGCACGCAGGTCGGCCCGTAACAGGTGAGCTGCACGAACGCGGACACCGTCCAGCCGGCCCGCCCCGGGTCCACCGTGGCGTGGTAGCCGGTGATCACCCCCGCCTCCTCCAGCCGCCGGACCCGCTCGGCCACGGCGGGCGGCGACAGGTGCACCCGGCGCGACAGCTCGTTGAACGACAGCCGCGCGTTTTCCTGCAGCTCGCGCAGCAGCTCCCAGTCCATGGCGTCCACCAGCGGCTCCTTTCGTTCAGCAACAGCATGCCCGAGATGGATGACGAACGTGAATCGATCAGCGGCGAAGCCCGTTCGGACGGCATTCCTCAGGGCGCCCCTGCCGCACCATCATGAGGTGCCGACACACGCCGACATATGAAGGGAGCGCGGCGCAAATGAAGACGACAGGACGGGTACGCCCCGTCTCGGCGGCCGAACGGGCCGAGCGGGCCCGCGCGAGCGGCGGGCTGCCGACCCTCGAGTTCGAGCGGGAGATCCCGTACGACGCCTACGTCCGCACCGACGTCCTGCACGACCTGCAACGGCCGCTGACCGACGCCCCGGGCGAGATGTCGTTCCTGGTCATCACCCAGGTGATGGAGCTGTACTTCCACCTCGTCGCCCACGAGTTGCTCGCCGCGAGGGAGTCGCTGCGGGCCGACCGGGTACGGGACGCGGTCGCGGCGCTGCGCCGCACCGGCCTGCACCTGGAGGCGATGAACGCCGGCTGGCTCGGCCTGCGCTGGATGACGCCCGCCGACTTCAACAGCTTCCGCGACCGGCTCGGGGAGGCGTCGGGGCTGCAGTCGGGCATGTACCGGCTGGTGGAGTTCCGGCTGGGGCTCAAGAGCGAGGCGCTGCTGCGGCCGTTCAAGGGCGGGGCCCGGGAGGAGGCGCTGCGGCGCGCGTACGAGGAGCCGAGCGTCTGGGACGCCGCCACCGGGCTGCTCGCCCGGCACGGCCACGACCTGCCGGAGTCCGTGCTCGGCCGGGACTTCGGCGCGGAGTACGAGCCGCACGAGGCGGTCGAGCGCGCCTGGGTGCACGTCTACCAGGACGACGCGGCGGGGGACACTTCAGGCGGCATGGCAGGGGATGGGCTGCGGGCGCTCGGGGACGCGCTGGCCGAGGTGTCCGAGCGGTTCGGGGACTGGCGCTACCAGCACGTGGCGGCCGTGCGCCGGTCGATGGGCGCCAAGCCGGGCAGCGGCGGCTCCAACGGGCTGGCCTGGCTCGAACGCAGCATGGCCCGGGTGGTCTTCCCCGAGCTCTGGTCCGCCCGTACGTACCTGTGAGATGCCCGTATCCGCAGGTGGGGGTGCGACCAGAGCCCGGGGAGCGCCGGCCCGCGCACGCGCGAGCCGGCGGGCCTGACCGGTCTGCAGGTTCGGCAGGTTGAGGCAGGTTGAGGCAGGTCTAGGCAGGTGCGGCAAGCTCAGCAGGTGAGGTTGCCGCCGGGGGAGACCCCGAGGAGCTGCGTGAAGCGCTGGTAGGAGTTGACCCGGCTCTGCACCTGGCCGGGGTTGCCGCCGTTGCACTCGATGCTGCCGTTGATGCTGCGGATGGTCTCGCCGAAGCCGCGGCCGTTGACCATCGCGTTGTGGGCCGTCATGGTGCCGGGGCCGTTCTGCGTCATCCAGTACCAAAGGGCCGTCTTCCAGGCCACGGCCGCGTCCTGCTGCACCAGCCAGGGGTTGGTCAGCAGCGGCAGGTTGAGCGCGTCGCCGGCCGCCTTGTAGTTGAAGTTCCAGCTCAGCTGGATGGGGCCGCGGCCGTAGTAGGCGGCCTGCCCGGCCGGGCACCCGTACGACTGGTTCGGGTCGCAGTAGTGCGGGTAGTTCGCGGTGTTCTGCTCGACGATGTGCACCAGCCCGCCGGTCTCGTGGCCGACGTTGGCCAGGAACGCGGCCGCCTCCTGCTTCTTGACGGTGTCACTGCCCGTCTTGGCGAAGGCGGGGAAGGCACTCATGGCCGTGACCAGGCCGCTGTAGGTGTAGAAGGAGTTGCGGCCGGGGAACATCTGGTCGAACTGGGCCTGGCTGACCACGAACCCCGACGGGTCGGGCGGGTTGGGCGGATCGGTGGGGCCGCCGGAGCAGGTGTAGGGGTCCCAGTACCAGTGGCTGATCACCGGGTCGTAGCCGGGGTTCTCGTGGACGGCGATGTAGTGGTTGCCGTCGGTGTAGCGGACGATGCTGCCGACGGCGTAGAACTGCCCGGCCACCCAGTTCGGATAGGAGCAGGCCGTCCCGCCGCCGCTGCCCCCGGAGCAGGAGCCCTGGTCGGCCCAGACGTCGGCGCCGCCCGGGGTCTCGTTCTGGGTCCACCACTTGGCGGACCAGTTGTGCCCGTTGTGCGACACGACCGCGCCGCCGGTGTAGACCGCCGAGGCGCTCCACGCCGTCGCGCAGGCGGCGGCGTTGGCCGCGGACGGCAGCAGCACCGCGAGCACCCCCCAGACCAGTGATAAGACGGCCGGCAGGGTCAGGATCCTTCGCACGTGCGCCACTCCTCGAATCTCATAGGAAAGTTTCCTAAGGATTAACGATAGAGCTGCCACCGCGCAAGGCCCAAAGTCAGACTCGGCCCGCCGATCGGGCGCTCGCCCGGCTCAGGACGAAGGACCAGCAGAGCCGCGACCCGGCCACCACGGTGCCGGCGACCGCGGCCGTCACCAGCCAGACCATGAACGCCGGATAGAGGTAGACCACCTGGATCCACATGATGTCGGCGCCGCGGGCCAGTACGCGGAAGACCGGCGCGGCCGACAGGCACAGCGCGAGCGGCGCCAGCCAGACCACCAGCCGCGCCCGCCGCCATCCCGTACGTCGTCGCGCCCAGCGCCTTGAGCGGGCCGCGCCGCGCACCGCGAGCCCGGCGGTCACCAGGGTCAGCAGCAGGAACACCAGGTCGACGGGCAGATACAGCGGCGAGGACGGCACCTGCGGAGTGTCTCCCTCGATCAGGGCGACCAGGCCGTCCATCAGGGCGTGGGCGTCGGCGTAGGCCATGCCGGTGTTCGCCATGACGGCGACGCCGTACCCGGATCCGGGCATGAGCAGCTGGTCGGCGGTGGAGGTGAACAGGTCGCCGCCGTGGTGCACGGTGGGGGCGCCGTGCGGGGTCCGGCCGAGGAACCAGCCGAGGGCGTACTTCTCGTTCGCCCGGGAGGGGGTGCGCAGCTCCTTCACACTCGCGGGGGTCAGGAGGCCGCCGTTCTGCGCGATCAGCCACCGGGCCATGTCGCCGGCGGTGCTGACGACGCCCCCTGAGCCGTTCCCGAACCCGGTCGGTCCGGGCAGGGCGACGGCCCGGCCGAGGACGACCAGATGGCCGCGCGCACTGGCGGGCAGGTCGCGTTCGCGGTCGAGCGTGGTGCTGGAGTTCATGCCGAGCGGGGTGAAGACGTGGGCGCGCAGGTAGGACGCGAACGGCTCGCCGCTCACCACCTCGACCAGGCGGGCGGCGACCTGGTAGTTGGTGTTGTGGTAGCTGAAGACGGCGCCCGGCGCCGCGGCCGGCTTCGCCGTCCGCAGCCGGGCCACGGAGCCCTCCAGCGTCTCCGGCTGGGGCAGGCTCTTCTCGCGGAACGTGGTGTCGGCCATGCCGGAGGTCTGGTCGAGCAGTTGCCGTACGGTGATCGCGGCCGCACGGGGATCGGCCATGGTGAACTCCGGCAGGTAGCCGCGCACCGGCCGGTCGAGCTCGACCCGCCCCTGCTCGACGAGCTGCATCACGGCCAGTGAGGTGAAGGACTTGCTGACGGAGGCGACGGCCATGGGCGTGTCCGCCGTCACCGGCTCGCCGGTGGAGGTGCGGCCGTACCCGGCGACGTGGACGACCTCCGTCCCCTTGACGATCGCGACCGCCGCGCCCGGCAGCCCGGTCGCCTCCCGGTAGCGCTCGACGAACGCGTCCACGGACGTCGGCGACGGCGGGGGAGGGGTTCAGGGCAAGGGTGATCGCGGTGAGCACGTTGATGAGCATCCGACGAAGCTAGCCACGGCCCGGACCCGTCACCATTGCGGTCCGCCTCCGTCTTCCCTGCGGAAACCCGCCATCGAAGTACGGGCCCCTCGTGCCGTCTCGGCGGACCGGTGGATTTGAGGACCAAAGGCACTGACACGCGGGACCTTGTCCCCGGGCGCCGCCCGCCCGCGCCGGGCGAAGCTGAAGGCAGAGGCCCGAGAAAGCAGTGCCCGAGAGCAGTGCCCGAGAACAGTGGAGGTGCGCGATGACCCGACCCATCGTCGTAGGAGTGGACGGATCGCTCCCGTCGGCCGCAGCGGTGGAATGGGCGGCGGCCGAGGCCGGCCGCAGAGGTCTGGGCCTGCGCCTGGTGCACGTGTACGAGGAACGTCCCTATGACGGCTACGACGCCGACGACCCCTCGGGCCCGCTGGCCATCGCCGCCGACCGGGCCCGCGGGACGGCCCCCGGCGTCGAGGTGGCCACCCGGGCGCTTCCCGGCAACGTGCGCGACGTCCTGATCGGCGAGTCCGTCACCGCCGACACCGTGGTCCTGGGCAGCAGGGGACTCGGCGGCTTCACCGGCATGGTGATCGGCTCGGTCAGCACGGCCGTCGCCGGCCACGCCTCCGGCCCGGTCGTGGTCGTCCACGGCCGCCCCGCGCAGTCGTACGGCCGCGTGGTCATCGGCTATGACCGGTCACCGTACTCCGAGGCGGCCATGGAGTACGCCGTCGAGCAGGCGCGCGTCCGCGGTGTTCCGCTGCACGCCGTCCATGCCTGGCAGACGCCGGTCTTCGCCCCGCAGGCGGCCGCGTACAACACCCTGCTGGTGGACGTCTACCAGGAGGAGTCCGCGGCGGTGGCCGAGAGCGTGGCGCGGTGGCGGGAGAAGAACCCCGACGTCGAGATCACCCACGAGACCGTCTCCGGGTACCCGGTGAGCGTGCTCGCGGCGGAAGGGGCCACCGCGGACCTGGTGGTGGTCGGCTCGCGTGGGCACAGCGGCCTGGTCTCGGTGGTGCTCGGCTCCGTCAGCCACGGCGTGCTGCACCACGTGACCTGCCCGGTCGCCGTGGTACGTCCCCGCTAGGCATCCCGCCCTCCTCCCGTCCTGGCTCCGGCGGGCAGGAGGGCACACGCCGTTCCGCACGTTCTCGGAGACGCATGCCGGAAACACGGTCCTGGGGGCCTTCCGTGGGCAGGGGCCTTGCGCGTACCGGCGGAAAAGGGCCCTTCGCCCCGAGGGCGAACGACCCCGGGCCCTGGACCAAGAGCGCCGGACGCGGTCGGATGGAGACGACGAGAGGGAGGACACCGTGATCATCGTGGGAGTGGACGGCTCGGCGCCGTCACGGGCGGCCGTGGAGTGGGCGGCGGACGACGCCGCCCGGATGAACCTGCCCTTGCGGATCGTGCACGTGATGGACACCTCGTGGTACCTGGTCGGCCGGCGCCCCGACGCCGCCCTGCCCGACGCGCTGCTGAACGAGGGGCGGCGGATCCTGCGCGAGGCGGAGGAGCTGGCCCGCGAGCGGCAGCCGTCCGTCGAGATCACCACCCAGGAGGTGGACGGCACGCCCGCCGAGGTGCTGCGCGAGCAGGCCGAGGGCGCGGCCGAGCTGGTGGTCGGCAGCCGCGGCCGGGGCGGGTTCGCCGGCGCGCTGCTGGGCTCGGTGAGCACGGACGTGGCCGGGCAGACGCGCTGCCCGGTCGTGGTGGTACGGGACGAGCCCCGCCAGGAGCACGGCGAGATCGTGGCGGGGGTGGACGACTCGCCGGAGTGCGAGCCTGCCCTGGCCTACGCCTTCGAGCAGGCCCGGCAGCGCGGCGCGACGCTGCGGGTGGTGCACGCCTGGCAACTGCCGTCGCTCGCCCTCGATCCCGAGGCCGTCTACGACATGGACGAGGTCCGTACGGCGCAGCACCAGGTCGTCCGCGACCGCCTCCAGTCGCTGACCCGCGACCATCCGCAGGTGAAGGTCGTCGAGGACGTGCGGTCCGCGCATCCGGTCGACGCGCTGAACAGGGTGGCGGAACAGGCCGACCTGCTCGTCGTGGGCTCACGCGGGCACGGCGCGGTACGGTCGGCGCTGCTCGGCTCGGTCAGCCGCGGCGTCCTCCACCACGCGGGTTGCCCCGTGGCCGTGGTCCGCGCCTGACTCCCCAACCAGGCTGCTCGTACCGGCGGGCCGGGTCAGGGGCGCAGGACGAGGCGGATCGGGGCGCCTTCCTTCCTGGCCAGCCGGTCGAGGGCGGCCGGCGCCTCCGCCAGCGGCAGCACGTCGCTGATCGAGCCGGACAGATCGAGCCGCCCGCGTACGGCGAGCCTGACGAGCTGCTGCACGTGCTCGGGAGCGGAGCCGTAGCTGCCGCGCAGGGACTGGCCGAAGTACGCGAGCGCGACGTCGTTCGGCACCGCCACCGGCTCGTTGGCCAGCCCGACCACGACCAGCCGCCCGCCCCGGCCGAGCAGCGGCATCGCCTGCTCGCGCACCGGGCCGGCGCCGGCGAAGTCGAAGGCGGCGTCCAGCCCGAGCCCGCCGGTCAGGTCGCCGACCGTGTCGCGCAGGGCCGGGTCGGCCGGGTCGAGCGCCGCGTCGGCGCCGAGCCCGAGCGCCCGCTCCCTCGCCGCGGGCAGGGGGTCGATCGCGATCACCGGTGCCGCGCCGGCGAGCCGCAACAGCTGTACGGCGTGCGCGCCCAGCCCGCCGACGCCCCAGACCGCCGCCGCCTCGCCGGGCCGCAGGGCCGCCGTGACCGTGATGGCCGCCCAGGGCGTGGAGACGGCGTCGGGGATGACGCACGCCTGCTCGAACGGCAGGCTGTCGGGGAGCGGCACCAGCGTACGGGTCGTGGCCAGCGCGTACTGCGCGTAACCGCCGTCGTAGTCGACGCCGCGGGTGTAGACGGTGCCGAACCGGTCGGTCTCACCGGCCTGCAGCACGACCCGGTCGCCCGCCGCCCAGTCGGTCACACCCGGCCCGAGGGCGTCCACGACCCCGGCCACCTCGTGACCGAGCGTCACCATCTCGTCCTTCAGCAGCAGAGGCGTGAGGGTGCCGTCGGCGAGGTGCACGTCGGACAGGCACACCCCCGCCGCGCGCACCTCGACCCGCACCTGCCCGGGGCCGGGCTCCGGCACCGGCACCTCCTCCATGCGCACCTCGCGGGAGGGGATGTGCAGCCGGGCTGCGAGCATCTCGGCCATGGGGACCTGCTTCCAGCTCGAAGAGGGGATCACTCTATGGGTCTGCCCGTCCCGCAGAAGAGGAAGCAGGACAGAGGGGTCAGGACGCGCACTCCCGGGCGCCGTCCCGCAGACCCAGCCGGCTCTCGTACACGGCCACCTTCTCGGTGATCAGCTTGAGGCACTCGTCGAGGTCGTGCATCTGGGCGAGCACCCGTTCCCGGTGCGCGCGCAGCACCTCCAGCCGTGCCACCTCGTTGCCCTGGCCCGCCCTGACGAGCTCGGTGTAACGGCGGATGTCGGTCAGGGGCATGCCGGAGGCCCGCAGCCGGATGCACACGCCCAGCCAGCCGATGTCGTCCTCGTCGTAGACCCGGTGCCCGGCGGCGCCCCGTCGCACCGGATGGGCCAGCAGCCCCTCCCGCTCGTAGAAGCGGAGGGTGTGGACGCTCAGCCCCGTGCGTTCGGCGACCTGGCCGATGCTCAACCCTGACATGCGGCCAGTTTGACTTAGAGTCGGCTCTAGATTCTACGGTTCCGAGGCATGAGATATCGCATCCTTGGCGGCACCGGCATCGAGGTCAGCACCTTCTGTCTCGGCACGATGATGTTCGGCGCGGCCGGCAACCCCGACCACGACGACAGCATCCGCATCATCCACACCGCCCTCGACCACGGGATCAACTTCGTCGACACCGCCGACATGTACTCGGCGGGCGAGTCCGAGGAGATCGTGGGCAAGGCGTTGCAGGGGCGGCGGGACGAGGTGGTGCTGGCCACGAAGGTGCACTTCCCGATGGGGGAGGGGCCCAACAGGGGCGGCAACTCGCGGCGCTGGATCGTGCGCGAGGTCGAGGCCAGCCTCAAGCGGCTGCGTACGGACTGGATCGACCTCTACCAGATCCACCGGTTCGATCACCGGACCGACATCGAGGAGACCCTCTCCGCGCTGACCGATCTGGTGCGGCAGGGCAAGATCCGTGCCTTCGGCAGCTCGGCCTTCCCCGCGCACGAGACGGTGGAGGCGTACCACGTGGCCAGGCAGCGCGGCCTGTACCGGTTCCGCACCGAGCAGCCGCCGTACAACATCCTGGCCCGCGGCATCGAGGGCGACGTGCTGCCCACGGCGCAGCGGCTCGGCATGGGCGTGCTCAGCTACAGCCCGCTGGGCTGGGGTTTCCTGACCGGCCGCTACCGCAAGGGACAGGAGATCGACCTGACGCGGGGCCGTGCCGCGCGTGCGCCGGAGCGCTTCGACCCGTCCATCCCGGTGAACGCGGCCAAGCTGGATGTCGTCGAGGAACTGGTGAAGCTGGCGGACGAGCTCGGCCGCACCCTGCCGGAGCTGGCCATCGCCTTCGTCGCGGCACATCCGGCGATCACCTCGGTCATCCTCGGCCCGCGCACGATGGAGCAGTTGGAGGGCCTGCTGAAGGGCGCCTCACTCGTGCTGGACGACGCCGCGCTCGACCGGATCGACGAGATCGTGCCGCCCGGCACCGACGTCTACCACCCGGTCGGCCTCTGGCAGCCCGCACCGATCGCCGACCCGCTCCTGCGCCGCCGCCCGGTCGGCGACCGCGCCGCGAGCTGATCCCGGACCTTGGTGATGCCGATCACACATAAGCCATCTGCGTCATTCTACGCAGAACGCCCACCCCGGTGATCCGTACCTTCTACTCGCGGCCACAAAGTGCCGCGAATGACGGGTGGAAGGAAACACGATGAACAAGTCTCAGAGCCTGAGCAAGGGGCGGGCGGCGCGGCTGCGCGTAGCCCGGTCGGCGGCGGCCGCGGCGGTGGCGGCGGGAGCGGCACTGGCGATGGCCGCCGGTCCCGCCTCCGCCGCGAGCCAGCCCGCGCACGGCCACACCCACACGACCGCCGCCCCGGCCAGCGCGGCCGGCACGGCCACGTCGGCCGGCTTCGCGCGCAAGTACTACTTCGCCGCCGGCCTCCTGGGCAAGAACGAGGTACGTGAGCCGGGCAAGAAGGTGAACGACCGCGACGGGGTGGCGGTCGCCAAGTTCCGCATTCACGGCAACCGCTTCTACTACTTCGTCCAGTGGCGCAACACCGGCAGGCCCACCGCCTTCCACATCCACAGGGGCAAGGCGGGCGTGAACGGCCCCGTCGTCATCGACCTGCTGTCCAACGGCTCCATCCGCGGCAACACCAGCTTCGGCTCGGTCCGCGTCAAGAGCAGCCTGCTCAAGGGCATCAAGAAGAACCCGAAGAACTGGTACGCGAACCTGCACACCGCCAAGTTCCCCGACGGCGCGGTCCGCGGCCAGCTCCACAAGGGCGGCCACTGGTAAACCGCCACCTCCCGTGCAACCCCGACCGGCCCGTCACCCTCGTGGTGGCGGGCCGGCGTCCGTCGTTTCCGGTCAGGCGGCAGTCCGGATCGCGCAGCAGACCATTCGTTTCCCGGATATCCCGGCATTCCATTTCTCCGTACCATCGCTCGTACCGCGATTTCCGGTGCCAAGAAAAGGAAGAGATGAAGCTTTTCAGAAAAACCGTGGTCGCCGCTTCCATGGCCATGGCCGTGTCGTCCGCAGTCATGCTCGGCGCCGCACCGGCCAACGCCGAGGTGTGGACCTGTGGGGCCTCTATCGACAACAATGTGGGAACCGGCATCTGCTGGGACGGATTCGGCTCCTATCAGGTGCGCGTTTCCTGTGCCTCGGCGCACTGGCCCTATACGCGTGAAATCCACGGTCCCGTGGTCTACAAGGCACAGCATGAGTCGAGGGGGCCGGACTCCTCGGTCAACGGCGCGGCGAACGGCTGCCACATCACCGACGCGTGGGTGCACGCCTTGTAAGGCGACTCACATCCGTCTCCAGGGTCATGCGGCCGGCGCGGTCGCATGGCCCAGCCGTATTCAGCGAGTTTCTCCGTCCTCACCTGGCCTGCGCCGTAGCCCGGTATTTTCCCGCGTCCGGAAAGCGCAGTTCAAGGAGCGCGATCTGGATAGTGAAAGGCCGCGGGTGAAACCTACTCTCGTTCCTGGGAGCGACGACTCCACCCATCCCTGAACCGAACCGATCAGTGACCGAGTTCGGGGAAGTCAATCCGGCCAAAGGAGCGAGAATGAAGCGAACTGTCCGCGCATTACTCACGAGCGCCGCAATAGTGGCGACTCTCGGGCTGCCGTCGGCGGCTGCGAGCGCCCACACGACCACAGCGGGCGCGGCGTCATCGGCCGGCAGCGCTGAGTGCGGCCAGCACTGGAACCTCGATGAGCTGTGGTACAACCACTGCGGCGAGACGAATGTCGTCATCTACGTCGATCGGTGGAACGTAGGCGGAGTCCGAGACTTCGAGATGTGCGTCGGCCCGGGGGACCATCACCTCGGCTGGTGGCCCGACTACCTCGGGGCGTGGTACGCGGGCAAACTCTGCTGAACAGGCACCGCTCTGCCAGCAGATCGGCGGCGGTAGGGCCGCACCACCGCCCACCTCGGGCTGGGGGACGCGTGGTCCCCCAGCCACCGCTGCTGGACTCAGGTACTAATTAGGGCGCCGGGTAGTCGGTGACGTACACCGGGGCACCGACCTTGGTGGTGTCGGCCGCCTCGCCCTCGCCGTTGACGACGTGGTCGATGATTCCGGCGCTCAGGTTGACGGTCATGATGTGGTGCAGGCGCACCCCCGGCCGCCGCGGCACCTCGAAGCCGTTCTCCGTGTGGACCTGCGGGTTGTTCTGGTTGAACACGTAGACCCCCGCCCCGTACAGGCGATGCCGTTTGACGCGGTCGCCGACCTTGTAGCCGGCCCAGCCCTCGACGGCGCCGTTCATCCAGTCGGCCTGCGTCGGCGGGTCGTACGGCAGTTCGTTCTGGTACAGGATCGTCGTCCCGTCGTCGCCGTTCCAGATCGTGTTGTACTGCTGGAAGTGCTCGACGAACAGCCCCGTCGCGGTCACGTGATCACCGTTGACGACGGCGCCGTTGCGGCCCAGGTTGGTGTTCCAGCGCTGGGTGTCGGTGAAGCCCTCGACCCCGTGGTCGCCCCGCCACACCCAGGTGTGGTCGATGAGCACGTGGTCGCTGTTCACCTCCAGGGCGACGTCCGTGCTGCCGGCGTGCGGGCCGCCGACCCGGAAGTACACGTCCGACAGGGTCGTCGGGTTCGACGGCGAGCCGCGGTGATGCCCGTGCCTGCTGCCCACGCGCAGCAGCACCGGCGACTTGCGCGGGCCCGCGTCGATGGTCACGCCCGCGATGACGACGCCGGGGACGTCCGCGACGTCGATCGGGGTCGAGCCGCGGGACGCGGTCAGCGTGGCGTGGCCGAGCCCGAGGACGACCGTGTCGGGGCGCCTGATCTCGATGCTGCGGGCGATGTCGTACACGCCGGGGGTGAGCAGCAGGTGCTTGCCGCGGGCGAGCTGCCGGTTGATGTCCTGCGCCGAGTCGGACGGCTTGGCGACGTAGAAGTCGCCGATCGGCAGCGTACGGCCGGGCGTCAGGCCGTTCGCCCACGAGATGCCGCGCGTGTTCCTCTTGGCGGCGGGCACCCGCACGCCGTACCTGCCTCGCGCGTCCACGTACAGGAAGGGCTTCTCGCGGCTGAGCGGGGTGGTGTCGAGCGTGGTGTACGGCGGGTTCGGGAAGCCGGCCTCGTCCGGCGCGCCGACGACGCCCGAGAAGACCTGGTTCCACACGCCGTTCGACCAGCCGGCGACCTCGCTGTTACGGGTCAGCCACTGCTGCTGCGAGCCGTTCGTGATGGCGGGCAGCCTGGAGTCGGCGATGAAGCCGCCGCTGGCGTACTGCGGGCCGGCGGTGCAGTAGTCCATCAGCGACAGGGTGCCGCCGGTGACGTCGAGCCGGCGCAGGGACACCGCCTGCGAGACGGCCCAGAAGTTGGCCGACGAACGGCAGCCGTCCTGGCCGGCCGCGTTGACGTTGATCGACAGGTTGGACAGGGTGCGCCAGAAGTTGACCAGCGCGAGGCAGTTGCCGGTGCCGCCGTCGGCCAGACAGCGGTTGTAGACCTCGACCTTGCCGTTGATGACGACGTCGGTGGGGGAGGCGCCCAGGCCGGCGATCTCCGTGTAGTAGCCGACCTTGATCTGCAGCGGCTGCTCGGCGGTGCCGTACGTGCCGGGCTTGAAGAGGTACGCGTGGCGGTTGACGCCCATCTCGTCGTCGACCTGGGCGGTGTGGGCGGCGTCGAGGACGGCCTGGATGTCGGCGACCGGCATGCCGGGGTCGAAGACGGTGACGTTCGGGCCGAGGTTCGGGATGGCGGGCGGTGGGGAGGCGGCGGTGGCCGGGCTCGTGCCCGCCGATAAGGCGGCGGTCAGGACGGCGGTCATCAGCACGAGGCCGATGCGTGGCCGCCTGCCGCGGGAAGGCTGGGTCGTCGTCATGCGGTGCGTCCTTCACAGGGCTGGTACAGGGGAGTGGTGCGGAGGGGCAGGTCAGTGCGTCGCCCCTCCGAGAGAGCGCTCTCTCGGGCGGGTGCGGCCGGCTCGGGTGGTGAGGAGTGTGGTCGCCCGTTTCTACCGCGCCGACCGGCCTCCTCACAAGACGCACCGCGCCGATGTTGCCGTCCGCGACCGACGCGCTGTCTTCCGCCGCCGCCCGCTGACGAGAGTGTCTTCCGCCGTCGCCCGCTGACGTGGGCGACAGCGGGGTCCCGGACAATAGGGGACATGACGCGTGCCGTGTACGTCGCCGCAGGTGAGGCGGAGAGCAACAAGGGGACCGTGGCCCTCGGGCTGGTCGAACTGCTGTCCCGGCAGGTGGAGACGGTGGGCGTGTTCCGGCCGGTGGTGCGGGCCGGCCGCGAGGACGCCCTGATCAACACCATCCGGAGCAGATTCCAGCTCGCCCTGCCCTACGAGGCGTGCGCCGGCGTCACCTACGACGACGTGCACGCGGACGTCGAACGGGCCGCCGGCGACATCGTGGCCCGTTTCCGCGCCCTGGCCGGACGGTGTGACGCGGTGGTGGTGGTCGGCACCGACTACACCGACGTGGGGGCGCCGACGGAGTTCGGCTTCAACGCCAGGCTGGCCGCCGACCTGGGCACCCCCGTGGTCAACGTGGTGAGCGGCAGGAACAGGACGGCCGCGCAGATCGCCGCCGCGGTCGAGCTGTCGTCCAGGGAGCTGGCCCACCACCACGCCGGCGAGCTCGCGGTCGTGGTCACCCGGGCCGGCGCGCCGGGGCCGCTGCCGATCGACCATCCGACGCCGGTGTTCGTCCTGCCGGAGACCCCGTCCCTGCGCGCGCCGACGGTGACCGACCTGCTCGACGCCTGCGACGGCCGGTTCTTTCTCGGCGAACGCGACGGGCTCGGGCGGGAGGCCAGCGCCCTCATGGTGGGCGCGATGTCGCTGCCCAGCATCCTCGACCGCCTCACCGAGGGCGCCGCCGTGATCATCCCGTCCGACCGGGCCGCCGCCCTGCTGCCGGGACTGATCGCGGCCCACACCACCGCGGGCTTCCCCGCCCTGTCGGCGGTGCTGCTGACCGGCGGCAGCGAGCTGCCCGCCTCGGTCGACCGGCTGCTGCGCGGCATGGTGATCCCGCTGCCGGTGATCGTGACCGACCACGACACCTTCGACACCGCGACCCGCCTGTCGGCGGTGGAGGGCCGGTTCACGCCCGAGGCCGGCGGGAAGATCGACACGGCGCTGCGGGTCTTCGCCGAGCACGTCGACGGGCCGCTGCTGCTCGACCGCCTCGACATCGCCAAGACCGACGTCGTGACGCCGCTCATGTTCGAGTACGAGCTGCTGGACCGGGCACGGGCCCGGCGCCGGCACATCGTGCTGCCCGAGGGCGAGGAGCCGCGGATCCTGCGCGCGGCCGACACCCTGCTACGGCGCGGCGTGGCCGAGCTGACCCTGCTCGGCGACGAGGCCCGCATCAGAACCAGGGCCGCCCAGCTCGGCCTCGACCTGGACGCGGCCCGGGTGCTCAGCCCGTTCGACGCCGAGCTGCGCGAGCGCTTCGCCCGCGAGTACGCGGCGGTCAGGGCGCACAGGGGGATGACCGTCGAGCTGGCCCGCGACACCGTCACCGACGTGTCCTACTTCGGCACCCTGATGGTGCACACCGGCATGGCCGACGGCATGGTGTCGGGCGCGGCGCACACCACCGCGCACACGATCAGGCCCGCGTTCGAGATCCTGCGCCTGGGGCTGGTCTCCAGCGTGTTCTTCATGTGCCTGGCCGATCGGGTGCTGGTGTACGGCGACTGCGCGGTCAACCCCGACCCGACCGCCGAGCAGCTCGCCGGCATCGCGATCGCCTCGGCCGGCACCGCCGCGCGGTTCGGCGTCGATCCCCGGATCGCCATGCTCTCGTACTCGACCGGAGCCTCCGGCGCGGGCGCCGACGTCGACAAGGTCCGCGCCGCCACCGACCTGGTCCGCGAACTCCGCCCCGACCTCCAGGTGGAGGGCCCGATCCAGTACGACGCCGCGGTCGACCCCGCCGTGGCCAGGACCAAGATGCCCGGCAGCCAGGTCGCCGGCCGCGCCACGGTTTTCGTGGTGCCCGACCTGAACACTGGCAACAACCTGTACAAGGGCGTGCAACGCAGCGCGGGGGCCGTCGCCGTGGGGCCGGTGCTGCAGGGGCTGCGCAAGCCGGTCAACGACCTGTCACGGGGGGCCACGGTGGCCGACATCGTCACCACGGTCGCTGTCACGGCCGCCCAGGTAACCGACGACCCGGCACCGCTGGGCGTCAGCGACAGCCTTTGAGTGCACTGACTGCAGAATCCACGCGGAATGATCGTCTCGTCCGCGTGCACAGCATTTCCGGTCCAGCGTCATGAGAGGGCGACAGACGCGGGCCGCCTACGACAACCAGTGCGGCACCGCGAAGTGCACCGTGCTCGGGAGAGCACGCCCGCGTGTGTACCGGCACGACCTCGCTGCCCGCCGTCGCTTGCGTGCATCGCCGCAGCGGTGCCGTGCGGCATGCGCCAGGCCGGCTCGTAGTGGGATTGGCTGCGCACCCTGAAGGAGCACTCGGAGGTTCTCGCCCTACGTTGCGAGCACTACGCGAATCTGCTGCGGATCGCGAAACTGATCACGTGGGCGGTCGACTGGTCCACGATGTGCTCCCAGCCAATGAACGCATGGCTGGCCGGGTGACCGGCCTGACCCAGGCGACCGTGGCGCTGTGGGTTCGGTGGCTCTGGTGCGGGGCCGGTTCAGCGTGATGGAGCAGGGCTCCACTGTGGCTGTTGGAGGGGCAACGTCGCAGGCCGCTATGGGGTCCGGCTTCGGGGACATCTAGTGCTGTGACTGGAAACTATCCGCCGCCTTCGCCGCGCACGCCCACCGCGTGCTGTCCGCCCAGCCGGAATCGCTGGGCGCTGGAGGAGGCCACCGGCACCTGGACGACGGTAGTGGATCGCTGGCATACCGGGTTTGTGGTGTGGACCTGTCCGGCGACCAAAGTCTGCTCGGGCAGGTCGAGGGCCGCACCATCGCCGCCGTCACCGGCTGGCTCGGCCAGTGTGACGTCACCTGGCGGCGGCAGGTGGCCGTCGTAGCGATCGACATGTACACCATCTTCAAAGCCGCTGTACGGCAGGTGCTGCCGCACGTCGTGCCGGTGGCAGACCACTTCCACGTCGTGCAGCTTCTGACCTCGACCAATCACGAAGCGGACAAGATCGAGATATATCACTGACTGACTGAACACTCCCTTACCGTGGACACACCGCTTCGGGTGGTCAACCATCCGCCAATCGCGTCAGCAATCTCACGGGACAGAACATTCAGGTCAGCAGGGTCAGGGTTTGGTGGGCGATCTCCTGTTCCTCGTCCGTAGGGATGACCAGGACCGTCACCTCGGCGCCGGGTGGGGACACCGTGCGTTCGCCGGGCTGCTCCGACTCGTTGAGCGTGGCGTTCACCGTGATGCCGAGGCGGTCGAGGCCCGTGAGGGCGGTGGCGCGGGTGGCGGGGTCGTGTTCGCCGACTCCGCCGGTGAAGACGATCGCGTCCAGGCGGCCGAGCAGGGCGTAGTAGGCGCCGACGTACTTGCGGATGCGGCGGGTGTAGATGTCGAGGGCGAGCCGGCCTTCGTCGTCGTCGCGGGCGCGTACCGTGCGCATGTCGCTGGAGCCGGCCAGTGCGAGCAGGCCGCTCTCGTGGGTGAGCGCGTGTTCCACCTGCTGCGCGTCCATGCCGTTCACGCGGGCGAGGTAGCCGCCGAGTGCGGGGTCCACGTCGCCGGAGCGGGTGCCCATGACGAGCCCTTCCAGCGGGGTGAGGCCCATGGAGGTGTCGACGCTGCGGCCGGCGGAGATCGCGGTGGCGCTGGCGCCGTTGCCGAGGTGGAGCACGATCAGGTTGAGGTCGGCCAGGTCGCGGCCGAGGAGGGTGGCGGCGCGGCGGGAGACGTACGCGTACGAGGTGCCGTGGAAGCCGAAGCGGCGCACGCCGAGCCGCTCGCGCCAGTCGCGCGGCACCGCGTACGTGTACGCCTCGGGCGGCAGCGTGAGATGGAACGCGGTGTCGAACACGGCCACCTGCGGCACGTCGGGGAAGACCTTGCGGGCGAGCCGGATCCCGGTCAGGTTGACCGGGTTGTGCAGGGGCGCGAGTGGCGACAGCTCTTCGATGGCGGCGATGACGTCGTCGTCGATGAGGGCCGGCCCGGTGAAGCGGTCGCCGCCGTGCACGACCCGGTGCCCGACCGCGACCGGGGACAGGTCGGGTCCTGCTGCCGCGAACGCCTCCATCATCGCGTCCAGCGCCTCGCCGTGGCCGGGGAAGGGACGGTCGCGGACGTACGGGGGATCGTCCCCGTGGCGGTGCGTGAGCCGTCCCCGCTCCTGCCCGATGCGTTCGATCAGGCCCTTGGCCGAACGGGTGCGGGTGACCGGGTCCACGAGCTCGTACTTGACGGATGAGGAGCCCGTGTTGAGGACGAGGATGGGGGAGTCCATGCCGCCGAGCTTATTGGGCCGAGCCTATTGGCCTGCGTCGCGGTCGTACCGCATGACCACCACCTGGCCGTCGCAGGTGCGCGACTCCACCAGCCGCAGCCCCAGCCGCTCGGGACGCGGGACGAACAGCGGCCGGCCGCCGCCCAGCACGAGCGGGTGCACCGCGATGTGGTACTCGTCGATCAGGCCGTGGTCGGTGAGTGCGGCGGCCAGGGCGGAGCCGCCGGTGAGCAGCAGGTCCTTGCCGTCCTGCCGCTTCAGCTCCGTGACCTGCTCGGCGAGGTCGTCGCCGATGACGCGCTCGGCCCAGTCGGCCTTCTTCAGCGTCCTGGAGAAGACGATCTTCGGCGTACTGCGCCAGAGCGGGGCGAACTTCAGCACGTGCGGGTGATCCGACATCGACTCGGCCTCCGGCCAGAAGGACACCATGCCCTCCCAGACGCCGCGGCCGTACAGGAAGGTGTCGGAACGGGCGCTCAACGTCTCGGAGTAGGCCGAGAGCTCGTCGCCCATCACGGGCCAGTCGAACTCACCGTTGGCCCCGTCGATGTGGCCGTCGATCGAGGTGTGCACCCAGTAGATGATCTTACGCATGTTCCTGCTCCTGGTTCTGGTTCTGGTCTGGTTCTCTTGGTCTGGTCGGAGGTTGGTCGGTGCCGTGGTGGCGTTCTGTACATCCCGCGCACGGTCATTTTGAGGAAATGTCGGGCGGTGACGTCTGCGCGGGTGCCAGGTCGTGGATGAGTGCGGCGCGTCGGTCGCCGGCTTCGGTCTGTCGGTGGTGTGTCCAGGGTGCTGGGCGTCGAGGGCTCGTCCGTCCTGTGCAAGAGGTGGGCGCGCCGATCGAGCCAGCGTGCCGGGTGCCGAGGGCTTGGCCCTGCCGGCGGACGTCCGGAGCGGGGCAGCTATTGGTTGCTTGCCCAGGTCCTTTGGATGCCGTGGGTGGTGGCTTTGGTCGTGGTCCAGGGGTGACCTTGGTTGCTTACGCGGGGATTCGGGGCGGGCTACGATCGGCGGTTGTGTTGCTGACCAGCGCGGATGAAGGGCCGATCGTCGGGATGCGGCCGCGGCCTGGGTGGATCGTGGGCCTGGCCGGGTTCGTGCCGGCGCTCGCCGGGGCGGTGGCGGTGGTCTTGGGGGATTCGGCGGGTGGTCCGGGCTGGCGGCTGATTGTCGACGTGGTGGGTGGGGTGGTGGCCTGCGCGGGGGTGTGGTGGTGCCGGCGGTGGCCCGTGGCGGCGGGGCTGGCGGTGATCGGCGTGTCGGTGGTCGCCGCCTCCGCGTCGGTGGCGGCCGGGATCGCCGCGTTGCTCGCCGCCCTGTACCGGCGGCCCCGGGTGGCTGTCGCGGTGGGGATCGCGGGGGTGGTGGCGACGCTGGTCAGGTTCGCGTTGCGGCCGCCCGGGCTCGCGCCGTACCCGGTGTGGGCGCTGGTCGGGGTGCTGTTCGGGGCGGCGGTGACCGCGTGGGGGATGCTCGCGCGTACTCGCAGGGAGCTGATGCGGTCGTTGGCGGAGCGGGCGCGCCGGGCCGAGGCCGATCAGCGGCTGCGCGCCGAGGAGGCGCGTCGTGCCGAACGGCTCGGGATCGCCAGGGAGATGCACGACGTACTCGCCCACCGGCTGTCGCTGCTGGCGGTGCACGCGGGGGCGCTGGAGTTCAACGCGGACGCGACGGCGAGGGAGGTCGCGGAGACGGCCGGGGTGATCCGGTCGAGCGCTCGGCAGGCGCTGGAGGAGTTGCGGGCCGTCATCTCGGTCCTGCGCGATCCGGGGTCCTCGTCTGACAGCGGGGGGTCGATGGATCAGGGGATGGATCTCGGGGCGCTGGTGGAGGAGTCGCGGCGGGCCGGGATGCGGGTCGAGCTGCATGATCACGGGGTACGCCTGTCCGAGGCGCCCGATGTCGTGGGGCGGGCCGCGTACCGGATCGTGCAGGAGGGGCTTACGAACGCGCGCAAGCATGCGCCCGGTCAGCCCGTGACGGTGGTCGTGGAGGGTGTGGGGGAGGACGAGTTGGTGGTCGAGGTACGCAACCCGCTTCCCGGCGGACCGGCCGTCGTCGCGGGAAGCGGACGGGAGGCGGTGGGGACGGAGCCGGTGGGGTCGGGTGCGCCGGGGGAGCGCGTTACGGGGCCAGAGGTGGCGGGGGCGGAGGTGATGGGGTCGGTGGGGTCGGGTGCGCTGGCGGACAGCGGTGCCGGGCCGGGATCGGTGGAGATGGAGCCGACGGGGGCGGAGTCGGTCGGGCTGGCGGGGAGTGGGAGCGGGACGGGGTTGTTCGGGCTGGCGGAGCGGGCGACGCTGGCGGGTGGCCGGCTGGAGTGCGGCGAGACGGCGGATGGCGAATTCCGGCTGGCGGCCCGGCTGCCGTGGCCGCGATGAAGGTCTGGCCGTGGTGAGAAGGCGGCCGTGGCTGGGGTGGGGTGAGGGTTAGCATGATCCGGGTGGGAGCCGATCCGAGTGCGCCGATCCGGGTGCTGATCGTCGACGACGACGCCCTCGTGCGCGCCGGTCTGACGCTGATGCTCAAAGGCGCCCCCGACCTGCACGTCGTCGGTGCGGTGGCCGACGGCGGTGAGGTGGAGGGCGCCGTGGCCGAGCACAAGCCGGACGTGGTGCTCATGGACATCCGGATGAACGGCCTCGACGGCATCGAGGCGACCCGGCGGCTGCGGGCACGGGCGGGGGCGCCCGAGGTGGTGGTGCTCACCACGTTCGACGCCGACGAGCTGGTGTTCAAGGCGCTCCGGTCGGGGGCGAGCGGGTTCCTGCTCAAGGACACCCCGCCGGAGGGCATCGTGGACGCCGTACGGAAGGTCGTGGCGGGAGAGCCGATCCTGTCGCCGAGCGTCACGCGCAGGCTGATCGCGCACCTGATGCCCGAGGAGGAGGACCGGCGGCGTGGCGACGCCCGCAAGGTGCTGGGGCGGCTGAGTGAGCGGGAGCGCGAGGTGGCGCTGGCGGTCGGTCAGGGGAAGCCGAACGCGGTGATCGCGGGTGACCTGCACATGAGCGTGGGCACCGTGAAGGGGTACATCTCCCGCATTCTCACGAAGGCGGGCCTGGACAACCGCGTTCAGCTGGCCCTCATCGTGCACGACGCGGGGCTGGGGTGACTCAGCAGCCGCGCCGCAGGCTCCTGATCTTGTTCCGTGAGGTCTGCTGTCCGCCGACGAAATCGTAGATGTCGAAGTAGTCGGGGCCGCGCACGGTCACGCCGTACGGCATCCTGGCTCGTCGCCACCGCCGTGGCTTCGGCCGGGGCCGGCTGACTTCCGCAGCACGCCGGCCCCGCCGGTCCTCATGTCACCACGCCGGGGCCTCATCGCGACTTCATCCCGGTATCGCGGCTTTGTCCCGGTGCCGGTCGTCAGGTGGCCGGTCGTCAGGTGGCCGGTCGTCAGGTGGCCGGTCGTCAGGTGGCCGGGCGGCAGACGATGCCGGGAGCGGGCAGGCGCAGGCTGATCAGGTAACGGTTGACGTGGGTGATGATGCAGGGAATGCCGGAGTTGTAGAGGCTGTGGCCGGTCGAGAGGTACTGGATCGCGGCCGACCCGGGTGCTCGATCGGCTCGTTCCGATCGAGCCAGGACAGCTTCACGCGCCCGAGCGCCGGTTCCCATGGGCGCCGGCCCACCCTCCGGGGTGGGAATCGGCCACCCCGGAAGGTGGGCCTGCCCCTACCGTCTTCACCTCGCGAGCACGGCAGACTGGCAGCCGTGAGGGGAAGACGACCCGCGTCCGGCGGGCTGGGGGTGTGCGGAACGGGGCGGCCGGGCTGGGGGCGCTGAGCGTGAACGCCGTCACCGGGCTGGCGGCGGTGGCGCTGCTCTGCCTGGTGCTGGTGAGCGCCGTCCTGGTGCCGCTGGGCGGTCCGGGCGGGCGCCGTTCGGCTTCGCGCTCGCGCTCGCCCACCGCCTGGCCGCCTACCAGCGTCGCTGGGCGGGCGGGGTGCTCGGCGGGCACGACGCCCTGGCGTATGACCCAGGCAGCAGGTGGCGCGAAGTGGCGTGGCCGGCCGTCCACGGCGTCACGGGCCCCGCCCCGGTGGCGGCGCTGGCGGCGATGCTGGCCGCTCTCCACTACGTCTTCTTCCGGCTGCGACCGGCGGAGACGAGTGGCCTGAACACGTTCGCCCTCAGCCTGTCCACCGTCGCCATCGCGGCGGTCGTGATCGCCGCCGTTCCGCTGTTCCGCACCGGCCAGGCCCGGCTGGCGCGAGCGCTGCTGGAGGACGGCCAGGCGCCGGACGCGCGGATCCGGCAGCTCACCGCGTCCCGGGCCGCGGTGGCCGACGCGCACGCGGCCGAGGTGCGCCGCATCGAGCGCGACCTGCACGACGGCGCCCAGGCCAAGCTGATCGCCGTCCGCATGCACCTGGGCCTGGCCGGCGGCTCCCGCGACCCGGACGAGCTGGCGCGGATGATCGACGAGGCTCGCGAGCTCGCCGGGCAGGCCCTGACGGACCTGCGTGACCTGGTACGCGGCATTCATCCGCCGGTCCTGGCCGACCACGGGCTGTCGGGCGCCATCGAGGCGTCCGCGCTGTCGTGCCCCATGCCGGTGGACGTCGACCTCGACCTGCCCGGCCGCCCGCAGCCGCCGGTCGAGTCCGCCGTCTACTTCGCCGCCGCCGAGGCGCTGACCAACGCGGTCAGGCACAGCGGCGCCTCCCGCGCCTGGGTCCGGCTGCGGCACACCGGCGGCGTCCTGCGCCTGACCGTGGGCGACGACGGCCGCGGCGGGGTCCGCCCGGACGGCGGCACCGGCGTGCGGGGCATCGAGGACCGCCTGTCCGCCTTCGACGGCACGCTCACCGTGAGCAGTCCGCCGGGCGGCCCCACCGAGCTGACCATGGAGGTCCCGTGCGCGTTGTCATAGCCGAAGATCTCGCCCTGCTCAGGGACGGTCTCGTACGCCTGCTGACGGCGCACGGCTGCACCGTGGTCGAGGCCGTCGACAACGGCCCCATGCTGGTCAACGCGCTCGTCCGGCACCGCCCTGACGTGTCCGTGATCGACGTACGGCTGCCGCCCGGCTTCACCGACGAGGGGCTGCGCGCCGCCCTGGAGGCCCGCCGCCGGGTCCCCGGCCTGCCCGTGCTGATCCTGTCGCAGTACGTGGAGCAGCTGTACGCCAGGGAGCTGCTGTCCGACCGCTCCGGCGGGGTGGGCTACCTGCTCAAGGACCGGGTCGGCGACGTCGGCCGGTTCGTGGACGCGGTGCGCCAGGTGGCCGCGGGCGGCACCGCGATGGATCCCGAGGTGCTCACGCTCATGGCGGAGGGCATGTCCAACCTGGCCATCGCGGCCCGCTTCCAGGTCACCGACAAGGCGATCGGCAAGCACACGAACAACATCTTCGCCAAGCTCGGCCTGCCTCCGTCCGACGACCACAACCGGCGCGTCATGGCGGTCCTGGCCTACCTCCAGGCCGCACCCGCCCCGCCGAAGTAGCCGCGCAGTGTTCAGGCGCCGGTGAGCCGGTCGAGCACGGCGTCGACCAGCGTGTCGGTGAACTCCTGCGAAACGTCCTGCCCCGTGACCAGGACGCGGTAGTAGATGGGCCCCATGATCTGGTCGACGGCGAAGTCGATGTCGGCCTCCGGGGCGAGCGCGCCGCGCGCGACCGCCCGTTCGAAGGGGAGCCGGTCGTACCCGCGCTGCTTCCCAAGGTGCTCGAAGCGCAGCCGGGTGGCGAGCGCGGGGTCGTGCTGGGCCTGCGCGGTGAGCGCCCGGAAGACCGCGCCGGCGTCGGACGCGGTCAGGAAGTGGGCGACCTTGCGGGCGTGGGTGCGCAGGTCCCGCCGCAGGTCCTCGGTGTCGGACGGGACGAGGGCTTCGGCGGCGTCCTGGACGAACGCGTCCATGAGGATGTCGTTCTTCGACGGCCACCAGCGGTAGATCGTCTGCTTGGCCACGCCCGCCCGCTCGGCGATCCCCTCGATGGTCAGCCGGGTGTGTCCGACCTCCACGAGGAGGTCGTCGGCCGCCTCCAGCACGCTCTGGCGGGCCTCCTCGCTGCGGCCGTGCCGGTTGCCGCGGTGCTTGGCGGTGGTGGCGCGGCTTCTGTTCGTGCCGCCGCCGGCGTCAGCGCCCATCGGTTCCCTTCCGTCGATCACCTGAGCCTATCATCTTGCCTAGACGCAACGGTGCGTCTACGGTAGCGGGCATGAACACACTCACCACACCCCAGACCGCCGCCGTGCTCGACCGGCTCTTCGCCGCCGCCGACCGGGAGGAGGCCGATCCGGCGCCGTGGCCGCTGGACATCCCCATCGCCGAGGCGTCGGCGAGGCAGCGCGCCGACGCGCTGGCGGGGGAGTACATGCCGATCTCCAGGTCGGCCGGCCGGCTGCTCTACGCGCTCGCACGCCACGGCCGCCCCGAGACGATCGTCGAGTTCGGCACCTCGTACGGCATCTCCACCATCCACCTGGCCGCCGCGGTCGCCGACAACGGTGCGGGCCACGTGTGGACGACCGAGCTCAGTCAGGTCAAGGTCGAGGCCGCGCGGCAGAACCTGGAGCAGGCCGGCGTGGCCGGGCACGTGACGGTCCTGGAGGGCGACGCGCTCGAAACCCTGGCCGGCGTTCCAGGATCCATCGGCCTGCTGCTGCTCGACGGCTGGAAGGACCTCTGCCTGCCGGTGCTGCGGCTGCTCGAAGACCGCCTCGCCCCCGGAGCCCTCGTCGCCGCCGACGACAGCAGCTTCGCGAGCATGGCCGGCTACCTCGCCTATGTCCGCGATCCGGCGAACGGATACGTCACCGTCGAGTTCCCCGTGGAGGACGGCATGGAGATCAGCTGCCGGGCCTGACGCGCTCGAACGCCACCTGGACACGACCCCGGACCACTGAGACGGGACGGGTGGACTCTCCCATACGGGAAGACGCCATGCTGGGGGCATGGACGAGGAGCTGCTGCCGATCGGGCAGTTCGCCAGGCTCGGCCGGCTGAGCGTCAAACAGCTGCGCCGCTACGCCGACCTGGGGCTGCTGGTGCCCGCGTACGTGGACGAGCACACCGGCTACCGCTACTACCGGCCCCAGCAGGCGCGCGACGCGCTGTCGATCGGGCTGCTGCGCTCGCTCGACGTCCCGCTCGCCGTCATCGCCGAGGTGTTGTCGGGCAGCTCGGGCGTGCTGGCGGAGGTGCACGAGCGGCTGGAGGCCGAGCTGGCCAGGCGCCGATCGACGCTGGCCGCCCTGGAGCGGGTGATGGCGGAGGGCCTGCCGTCCGCTCCCGTCACGGTGGTCACCGAGCCGGCGCGGCGGGTGGCGGTGGTCACCGCGACGGCGGCGGATTCGTCCGACATCGGCCGGGCCACCTCGGCCGCCGTCGCAGGCCTGCTGGCCGCCGCGAACGTGGCCGTTCCCGAGCTCATCGGCCTGTTCCCGCTCGACTTCGGCGAGCCCGTCACCGTCACCGTCGCGCTGGTCACCGAGAAGCCGGTGGCGGGGGCCGAGCTCGACGTGCTGCCGGGCGGCCGGTTCGCCCGCGCCACCCACGTCGGCCCGTACGACCAGGTCGGGCTGACCGCGCACGCGCTCCTGTCGTGGTGCGCCGAACGGCTGTGCCCGGTCCGCGGCCCGATCCGCGAGGTGTACGTGTCCGACCCGGCCACCACCCCGCCCGACCGGCTGATCACCCACCTGATGATCCCCCTGGACGTGACCTGCGACGCACTCTGACAGGAAAGCGGTCACCACGTCGTTTCAGACGGCGAGGCGACCACCGTCGGCCACGATCACCTGGCCGGTGACGAAGCTCGCGCGCTCGCTCGCCACGAACGTGATGACCTCGGCGAGTTCCTCGGGCGTGGCGTTGCGCCTGAGCGGCCGGCGCGCACGTTGGTGTCCCATGACTCCGCGTTCGCCTCGAGGTCCTGGTCGAGGGCCGGCTTGATGCTGGCCCGGTAGCTCGCCGCGTTGTTGACCAGTACGTCGATCTCACCCGCCTCCTCGGCCAGCCGCTCGACGTCGGCGAGGTCGCTCAGATCGGCGAGGATGAACCGGGCCTTTCCTCCTTCGGCGGTGATGTCGTCCACCACCTCGGCCCCGCGCTCGACGTTGCGGCCGGTGATCACCACCGACGCTCCATCGCGGGCGAACGCGTGCGCCGTCGCGGCGCCGATGCCTCCTCGCGACCCCGCACCCGTGATCAGGACGTTCTTACCCGCGTCCGCCACCCGAAGCTGCAGGTGACCCTGCACGAGGAGCCCGATCCCGCGGACATGGAACGACTGGTCCGCCAGGGAACTCTCGACATGTTCCTGGTGCACCGTGTCCCCGCCGGGTGCACCTTCGACGTTCACTCTCTGGGCGAGGAGGCCTACGTCGCCGTCCTGCCGAAGGGGCACCCGCTTCTCTCCGGCGGCGCCCTGCGCCTGGAGGACCTGGCATCAGAGGGATGGATCCGGTTCAGGAGCGGCAGCCTGGTCGACGACTACCTCGCCCGCCTGCTCGCCGACGCCGGCCTCAGCCCGCACACGGTGGCCCGGGCGTCACAGATCTCCACCGCGGTACGGCTCGTAGCGCAAGGCCTGGGCGTCACCGTGGTCCCGGCCTCGGCCGTCCCCGAGGGCTTCGAAGAACTGGCCTGCCCGCTCGTGCCCGCCCTGACCGAGCCCGTCCTCGTCGGCGTGCGGCGCAATCCCGGCCCGGCGGAGACGGCCATGCTCGACCACCTCAGCCAGCAGGACTGGTGCGGCACGGGACTCCTCGGCCGGCCCGCGCAGGTTTGAGCGGCGGGTTACACCAGGCCGAGCTCGCGGGCCCGTACGCCGGCCTGGAAACGTGACTCGGCGCCGAGCGCGGTCATCAGCTCGGCCACCCGGCGCCGGTAGGTCCGCACCCCGAGGCCGAGCGTGCGGGCGGCGGTCTCGTCCTTGACCCCCTGGCTGAGCAGGTCGAGCACCGAGGGTGCGAGCTCGCGGATCTCGGCCACCCGGGCGTCGTAGACCGCGAGGTCGGTCGCCGACCGCCAGGCCGTCTCGAACAGCGACATCACCCCCTGGACGATCTCCGGCTGCGCGATCACGCTGTAGCCGCGCCGCCCGGCCTTGAGATCGCCCGCCAGGATCACGACCCGGCGGTCGAGCACGATCGTCTCGTTGATCCTCTCGGTGGTGACGCGGATCTGCGCGCCGAACTCGTCACGGCGCCGCGCGAGCTCGCGCGCGGACGCCGAGTTGAGCAGCAGCTCGGGCCGGTAGAGCTTGCGGACGCGCAAGCTGCCCAGGCGGCTCGTCGTCGCCGCGGCGACCGGGTCCGCCGTGTGGTCGGTCATCCAGCCGGCGAGGCCGTCGGCCGCGCACGCGAAGTCGGTGGCGGTCGCGAACAGATGTCCCGCCCGCCGGAACAACTCCTCTTCGCCGTGCACGATCGTGACCGTCTCGTTCACGCGCGTGAGTCCGTCAATCGTCAGCACACCACCGATTCTGCCTCAGCCCTTCCCACCGTGAACGGCCCGGCAGGTAGTTGCCATTCCCGTACGTGCGGCGAACGCCACGCGCAGGCTGGAGCCATGACGAACGACACCAACGTGAGCAGCGCACCGGCCGCCGCGGCGGGCACCTGGCGCCTCGGCGACCGCACCGTCAACCGGATCGGGTACGGCGCGATGCGCCTGGCCGGCATGCCCTGGGACGAGCGGCCCAGGGACCGCGCCGGCGCCGTCGCCCTGCTGCGCCGCGCCGTCGAGCTCGGCGTCAACCACATCGACACCGCGGCCTTCTACTTCCTGCCCACCCGCTCGGTCAACGAGCTGATCAGCACGGCGCTGCAGCCGTACCCCGACGAGCTGGTCATCACCACGAAAGTGGGCGCAGGCCGCGCCCGCGACGGCGCGTTCGAGTACGCGCGGCCGGAGCAGCTGCGCTCCCAGGTCGAGGAGAACATCCGCCAGCTCGGGCTCGACCACCTCGACGTCGTCAACCTGCGCTGGGGCGCGGGGATGGACCGGGAGCCCGGCTCCGTCGCCGAGCACTTCGGCGCCCTCGCCGAACTGCGCGAAGCGGGACTGATCCGGCACCTCGGCATCTCCAACATCGGGGCGGAGCAACTGGCCGAGGCGATGGAGATCGCGCCGGTGGTGTGCGTGCAGAACCGGTACGGGCTGACGGAACGTCAGGACGACGCCCTGCTCGACACGTGCGCCCAGCATGGCATCGCCTTCGTGCCCTTCTTCGCCGTCGCGCCCGGCATCTCCGGCGGCCTTCCCACCACCGCCGCGCACGGTGGCCGCGACACGACGGGCGAGACCGAGGTCGCCAAGGTCGCCGAGGCCCACGGCGTGACCCCGGCGCAGGTCCGGCTCGCCTGGACCCTCCACCGCGGCGACCACGTCCTGGCCATCCCCGGCACCGGCGACCGTACCCACCTGGAGGAGAACATCGCGGCGGGCGGCCTCCGGCTGACCGGGGACGAGCTGGCGCTCCTCGACGGGATCGCCACGGCCGGGTGACGCCTGGGTCAGACCGGCTGGCCGAGCGGACGGACGACCACCGTGTTGACGTCCACGCCGGCCGGCCGGCGTTCTCGTCGCGGCCCTGATCTGATCCGAGGACCTGCGCTGAAGGGCGGCCGTCACCGCTCGCAGACGACTCCGTCTCCGTCGCGGTCCTGGTACCAGGCGTACTCGGGGTCCTGGCCACGCACGTACGGGCCGTATCCGTTCGCGTTGGCCTCACCGCAGGTCCGGTAGCGTGGATCGTTCCCGTCGTCGGATGGGCGGGTCTTGGTCGGGCTCGGTGTCGGTGTGGGAGTGGGGGCCGGCTGGCGGCCGTCGCCGTCGCACTTGCCGGACCAGATGCGCAGCCGCGCCTTCCTGGCCTTGGCCTGTTCGGCGCGCATGAGCCGGATGTACCTGTCGTTGGGCTGGTCCAGCACGGCCTTGGCGTAGCCGTACCGCACCAGGTTGCGGTTGACGTGGATGCCCTTGGCGTTCCACACGTAGTACAGGCGGTGGCCGTACCGGTTGCGCGGAGCACGGTCGGCGACCAGGTAGGCCGTCTTTCCGATCGGCAGCAGCGCCTTGGTGCGGGCCGTCGCGGTGGCGAACCAGCACTGGCCGCGTTCGGGAGTGTCCACTTCGAGCAACTGGACCCGATACCGCTTGCCGCCCCGCGAGACGTCGATGGTGTCTCCGTCCACGATCTTCAGGACCTTGGCGGTGACGGCGCCCTTCGGCACCCCGGACGGAGCGGCGAAGGCCGGTCCGGCGGTCGCGGGCAGGAACAGGGCGGCTGCTGTGACGGCTCCGGCGACACGGCGGGGGGTTGAGCGCATGGTGTGACTCCTGCGAACGACGATGACGACGGGAATAGGACGCGGCGAGGGCCGGCGCGGTGTACCCGCCGCACAGCCCCGATGCGCGCGGAAAGCCGTCATCACCGGCGGCGACCAGGATCCGCCGAGGTCGCCGACCGTCCAGCTCCCAGCCCGGAGTCAGGCGATCAGGAGGCGGAGGCCGAGTTCCGCGGTGGTGAGGTCGGTGAGGTCGGCGTTGCGTTCGGCCCAGCGGCCGGAGTCGAGGTCGCCGCGGAGGGCGCGGACCGCGCGTTGCTCGGCCTCCGGGCCGACCTTGGCCCAGACCGAGGTCCCGCGGCGGACGCGCTCGTCCAGGTACGCCTCCGGCCGGCGCCAGTGGGCCTCGAAGAAGCCGTCGGCGCAGTCCCACGGGATGGGCACCGGCTCCAGCCGGGCACCGATCGCGTCGGCCAGCTCGGTGATCGAGGGCCGGCCGGACACCAGGTTCCCCACCTCGGGCAGGTAGTCGCGGGTGAGCCAGAACCGGTGCAGCCAGCCGGCCTCGGTGGTGTCGTGCGTGAACACCACCACCCGGCGGGCGACCCGGAGCAGCTCGCGCAGGCCCGCGATCGGGTCGGGCCAGTGGTGGATGGAGGCGACGGACATCGCGGCGTCGAAGGCGCCGTCGTCGAACGGCAGCCGCTCGGCGGACCCGTCCATACAGGGGGCCGCGTCGGGGCGGCGCTGCGAGCGCATGAGCGCCGACGGCTCGACCGCGAGGACGTAACGGTCGGACGGCTCGTACGATCCGGTGCCCGCCCCCACGTTCAGCACCGTCCTGGCGTCGCCGAACGCCGCCCAGATCTGCGCCGCGATGCGCGGTTCCGTGCGCCGGGTCACGGTGTAGCCGGCCCCGATGGTGTCGTACAACTGCGCGCTGGACATGGACGCCGCCTTTCCGGCCGGCTCCATCGCCGCACCGTGCCGTACGAGATGTCGTTCCGAGAGCCATTCCACCACATTGATCGGCGGCGGGCGAGCACGCTCACTCCAGCTCGGCGGCGGCCCTGCTGTGCGGGTAGTGGATGTCGAAGGCGGGCCGTTCTGAACGGATGCGCGGCATGCTGGTGAAGTTGTGCCGGGGCGGCGGGCACGAGGTGGCCCATTCGAGGGAGTTGCCGAAACCCCACGGATCGTCGATGGTGACCTTCTTCCCGTGGCGCCACGTGTACCAGACGTTGTAGAGGAACGGCAGCGTCGAGGCGCCCAGAATGAACGCCCCGACGGACGAGATCTGGTTGAGCGTGGTGAAACCGTCGGCGGGGCTGTAGTCGGCGTAGCGGCGCGGCATGCCGAGCGCGCCGATCCAGTGCTGGATCAGGAACGTGGTGTGGAAGCCGATGAACAGCAGCCAGAAATGCCATTGGCCGATGGTGTCGTTCAGCATCTTGCCGGTCATCTTCGGCCACCAGAAATAAAATCCGGAGAACATCGCGAACACCACCGTGCCGAAGACCACGTAATGGAAATGCGCGACGACGAAGTACGAGTCGTGCAGATGGAAGTCCAGCGGCGGCGAGCCGAGAATGACGCCGGTGAGCCCACCGAGCAGGAAGGTGACCAGAAATCCGACCGCGAACATCATCGGCGTCTGGAACGTCAGATGCCCCCGCCACATCGTGCCGATCCAGTTGAAGAACTTCACCCCGGTCGGCACCGCGATGAGGAAGGTGAAGAAGGAGAAGAACGGCAGCAGCACCTGCCCGGTGGCGAACATGTGGTGCGCCCACACCGTCATCGACAGCCCGGCGATGGCGATCGTGGCGCCGACCAGGCCGATGTAGCCGAAGACCGGTTTACGGCTGAAGACCGGGATGACCTCGGTGATGATGCCGAAGAAGGGCAGCGCGATGATGTAGACCTCGGGATGGCCGAAGAACCAGAACAGGTGCTGCCACAGCATCACCCCGCCGTTCACCGGGTCGTAGACCTGCGTGCCGAGCTTGCGGTCGGCCTCCAGCGCCAGCAGCGCCGCCGCCAGCACCGGGAAGGCCATCAGCACGATGACGCTGGTCAGCAGCACGTTCCAGGTGAAGATCGACATGCGGAACATGGTCATGCCGGGCGCCCGCATGCAGATGATCGTGGTGACGAAGTTGACCGAGCCGAGGATCGTGCCCAGGCCCGCCAGCGCCAGGCCCATGATCCACAGGTCGCCGCCGATGCCGGGTGAGAAGGTCGCGTGCGACAGCGGCGTGTAGCCGGTCCAGCCGAAGCTGGCCGCCCCGGCGGAGCCGGCGAACCCGCCGATCACCATCAGCCCGCCGAACAGGAACAACCAGTAGCTGACCGCGTTGAGCCGGGGGAAGGCCACGTCCGGCGAGCCGATCTGCAGCGGCATGACCACGTTGGCGAACCCGGCGAACAACGGGGTGGCGAACAGCAGCATCATGATCGTGCCGTGCATGGTGAACAACTGGTTGTACTGCTCGTTGCTCACCAGCGCGAGGCCGGGGTGGGCCAGCTCGGTGCGGATCACCAGCGCCATCAGCCCGGCCAGGGTGAAGAACGAGTAGGACGTGATCAGGTACAGGTAGCCGATCACCTTGTGGTCGGTCGACGTCAGCCAGCTGACGATCAGCCGGCCCGCGCGCTCCGGCTGTGCCGGCGGGCTGGGCGGCGGCGCGTCCGCACGCTGCTTCTGTACGGTCATCCGAACGGGTCCCCTCTGGCATGACGACGACTGGCCTTCGGGGGAAGCGGGCGGACGGCCTGCCGTGCATGGCGCGGCGGCGGTGCCCGACCGGAAGTCTGAGGTCTCCTTACCCTCTTGCACCTGGGCATATGCCGCGAAGAGGCGACGCCGGGCTCGTGGCGGCTGCCCTAGTGCACTTCAGCGCCGTTCGCCTGGGCGGCGCTCGTCCGACGCCGGTGACGCGGCTGCTCGTTCGGCGCCGGTCAGCCGGTGGCGGTGCGGCCCTCGGCGGCGTCCAGGGCGATCGTGCCGGTCGTGCCGCGCAGGGCGAACCCGTGCCGCCAGGACGCCCGCTCCTCCGCCGTGCTCAGCGGGTCGACGTCGAGGGTCGTCACCAGGCGCCAGGTGCCGCCGGTCTCGGCGTACGAGGTGATCGTGCCGCCACCCGACAGCACCAGGGCCAGGCGGTCACCGGGCGCGAGCGTGAGGTCGGCCCGGTTGTGCTCGTGCCGGAACTCGCCGCCGACGCGCACGTCGATGCCGCTCTCCTTGCGGGTGTGGTTGTACCAGGCGCCGATGTACGTGCCGGCGTCCTTGACCCGGCCGACGAAGACGCTGTCCTCAGGCTCGCCGGTGCCCGCCATCGCGCCCAGGGTGATCAGGCTGACCGCGTCGGCGGAGGACAGCGTGCCGGGCAGGGCGAACCAGCCGAAGAACGGGCCCTGGGCCGTGCCGGTGAGCTTGCCGCCCTCGGCCTTGATCACCGGCAGCGCCTCGTTGCCGAAGGGCTGGTAGTGGTCGTAGCCGGTCTGGGTGCTGTCGAAGCCGTCGGTGACGTCTACCTTCGGGTACGTCCTGCCGTCGATCACCAGCGGGGTGGTCGTGGCCTTCTTCCCGCCGCCCTGGTTGGCGGCCGTCCAGGAGGGCACGAGCAGCACGCCCGCGGTCACGGCCAGCGCGATCACCACGGCCCCGGCCCCGAGCGGCCACCGGCGTGGACGTGCACGCCGAGCCTTCGCCCCGTTCGAGCCCGCGGGCGCGGTGGGCACGGCGGACGCGGCCGGGGGCCGCATCCCTTCCACGAGAGTGTGCTCGCCCACGGCGGCGGGGGACGCGGTGCCAGGGGACGCGGCGGCCGTGCGTACGTCGCCGGAGGTGAGGTCGCGGAGCAGGTGTGCGGCGGCGGGGCGGTCGGCCGGGTTCTTGGCCAGGCAGGCGGCCACCATCGTGCGCAGCGGCTCGGGAACTCCGGACAGTTCGGGCGGGCCGTGCAGGACGGCGTGCATGACCGCGGGCACGTTCGAGCCGGTGAAAGCCCTGCGCCCGGTCGCCGCGAACACCATCGTGGCGGCCCAGGAGAACATGTCGGAGGCGAGCGTGAGCGGCTGGTCGCCAAGCTGCTCGGGCGACATGTACGCGGGCGTGCCGGCCACGTGGTTGGTCGTGGTCATGGTGTCGAGGGTCCTGGCGATGCCGAAGTCGATCACAACAGGCCCCTCGGGACCGAGGATCACGTTGGCCGGCTTGAAGTCGCGGTGCACGATCCCGGCGCGATGGATCGAGGCGAGGGCGGTCAGCGTACTGATCGCCAGCCGGTCCAGCCCGCCGCCGATACGCGGCCCGTCCCGCTTGACCAGCTCGTCGAGTGACGGGCCCTGGACGTACTCGCTGACGATGTACGGCCGCTCGCCCAGCATCCCGGTGCCGATCACGCGCGCCGTGCAGAACGGCGCGACGCTGGCGGCGACCTCCGCCTCGCGCAGGAACCGGCGCCGGACCTCCGGATCGCCGGCGAGCCGCTCGTGCAGGACCTTGATCGCCACGTGCCCGCCGGCGGGCGACCTGGCCAGGTAGACCGCGCCCTGCCCGCCCTCGCCGAGGAGCCGTTCGACCTGATGTTCGCCGATACGTCCCTGGCCGTCCACACCCGCCACCCGGGAGCCCGTCACCGGTACCCCCGCCACCTCGAAACGATCACGCCCAAGGCTATCCCGTACAACCCGCCCACCGGCCCCGAACGCTGGCCTTCCGCGCATCGGCTCCCGAACGCCGGCCTTCCCGCCCGAGTCGCCTGTTCTCAGGCGCCGGCGCCGCCGTCCACCGGGAGGATGGCGCCGGTCACCATCGAGGCGCGGTCGCTGAGCAGCCACGCGGCCGCCTCGGCGACCTCGCGGGGCTCGGCCATCCGCCCGAGCGGGGTCGCGGACGTCACCCGCTCGATGATGCCGGGAGTCGCCGCCTCCCACTCGTCGATCATCTCCGTGGCGGTGCCGCCGGGAGTGATGCCGTTGACCCGGATGCCGTCGCCGGCCCAGGTCACGGCGGCGGTCTCGGTGATGCTGTTGAGCGCGCGCTTCATCGCCCCGTACGCGGGCAGGGCCGGGTTAGCGCGGCGGCTGCCGATGCTGGAGGTGTTCACGATCGCCCCGCCACCGCTGCGCCGCATGAGGGCGGCCTCGGCGGTCATGGCGATCCAGTGGGCGCGGAAGTTGACCGCGAACTGCTCGTCGATGTCCTCCTCGCTCGTCGTGTCCAGCGGTCCGGGTTGCTGGATCGCGGCGGCGTTGTTGAACGCGCCGTCGAGCCGTCCGTGCAGCTCCTCCACACGCGCGACCGCGGCGCGGACGCTCTCGCGGTCGGCCAGGTCGAGCGGGACGGCGTCGGCGACGCCTCCCTTCGCGCGGACGTCGTCGACGATCCCCCGAAGGGCGTCTTCGCTGCGGGCGGCGAGCACGACCGCGGCGCCCTCGGCGGCGAAGAGCCGGGCCGCGGCGGCGCCGATGCCGCGGCTGGCGCCGGTGATGAACACCACCTTGCCGGTGAGCAGGCCGATGGGTGTGATCTGAGTGTTTGTCGTCATGAAGACAGTGTCAGGGCTGGGACCAGGGCGGATGCAGGCACAGACAGTACCTGGCTCAGCGTGTCGCCCGCCTGGCCGGGCGGCGTAGGGCCGTCGCCGGGTCCAGCCGGTTGCCCGCCCCGATGACGCCCGGGTCTCAGCGGTGAGGGCTGTCCGCCGGCTCCTCGGCCCCGGTCTTCGCCCGTGTGATGCGGGCCTTGACGTCGCGGAAGTGCAACCGCATCGCCTCTCTGGCGGCCTCGGCGTCCCGGGCGCGCAGGGCCGCCACGATCCGGCGGTGGTTGGCGATGATCTCCGCGGTCCGCTCCTCCGGCGGGTCCAGGGTCGGCTCGACCTCGTGGTAGACGTCCCAGAACAGGCCGATCAGCTGCAGCACCAGCTCGTTGCCGCTGGACTCGTACAGCAGCGCGTGGAACGCCCGATCGGCCCCCGGGTCCCGGTCCATGCCGTTGACCAGGGCGTCCAGCGCGGCGAGCCGGGTGACGCTGGCACTCTTGGCCACCTGGCCGATCAGCCCGGTCTCCAGCAGCTCGCGGACCTCGACCAGGTCGCGCAGCGCCTGGATCCCGCCGCCGGGACCCGAACGCACCTGGAAGGCGAGCGACGGCGTCAGCACGTCCAGCGACGCGTGCCCGACGAACGTCCCATGTCCGTGGCGGATCTCGACGATGCCCAGCGCACGAAGCGCCCGCACGGCTTCGCGGACGCTGTTGCGGCTCGCTCCGAGCAGGTCCATCAGCTGCACTTCCGTGGGCATCGGAGAGCCGGGAGCCAGCCCGCGTTCGTGGATCAGGGCGACGATGCGCTCCTGAAGCGACGCGCCGTCACGCGTGGGCATGCTGCCTCCAGGCTCGTCCAAGACCTTGTGTCGAACATCCCACCTCTAGGTCCCGGAAGGCCAGGCGGTGCGGAAGAGTTTACGCCGACTACACGGACGGGCCATCGGGGGAATGCCGCCCGTTCGCCGCTCGAAGGACATGGGATGTCCATGGCGCCCGGCACCGGCTGCCGGTTACCGATTGCCGTGCGAGGGGTGCCTGCGGCGGTGAGAGCGGCGGCTCGCGACAGCGAAGGTGCGGCGCCCGCGAGTTCCGCGAGCGCCGCCGCCTCCGTGTCGCTCAGCTGCCGTTCGACGCCGTTCCTCAGTTGACGGTGTCGAAGGGCAGTCGCAGGCCCAACTGGCCGCCGATCGGGAGGTTGCGCTGCCTGATCAGGTCCAGCTCGGTGCCGGACAGGGCGCGCCGGTAGACGCGTACCTCGTCGAGGGTGCCGCGGAAACGGTCCACGCCGTCCAGCCGCTGCCCGATGTGGACCCCGTCGAGCCCGAACTCCCTGCCGAGGGTCAGCGACCCGCCGGGCACCGGCGCCGACGACACCCGCACGCCGTCCACCGAGAGCCGCAGCTCGCCGCCCGCCCGCTGCAGCGCCACGAAGTGCCACTGCCCGTCGTTGTACGCGCCCGGCGACTGCACGGTCACGTCGAACCGGTCGACGGACATGACCGCCCTGATGCGGTTGCTGGCCGGTTCGGCCCGCAGCCAGAGGCCGGGCGGGTTGGTGCCCCGGTCCACCCGGTGGAACCAGAGGATCGCGTGCGATCCGGTCGTCTCGGAGTAGCGGATCCAGGTGGTCAGCGTGAAGTCCTTCGCGCCGAGGTCGATGGAGTCGTCGAACGGCACCTCCACCCGGTCGTCCACCCGGTCCAGGGCGAGCCCGTTCCCGAAGCGCCCGGCGACCGGCTGCGCGCCGCCGCGCACGTAGGCCGGGTTGCGGTCCGGCGACACGTCCGGCGTCGTCGGTCCTGGCGCCGGCGGGCCGGGAATGCCGGGCGGGGTGCCGTTCGGCGTCTCCAGGAACGCCTCGTTGAACCGGGTGAACCGGATCTGCTCGTACGGCGTGACCGCGCCGGCCTCGTACATCAGGGCCGCCTCGTCGCCGTCCAGCCGCACCATGTCCGAGTACGCCGACGGACCCCAGTGGAAGACCTTGCCCTCGTCCCACGTCTCGAAGCGGCGGCCCTCGTCGTAGGACGACCGGATCCCCATCGCCTCCCTCGCGCCCGGGTGCATCGGCGAGGAGAACAGCAGGCGCCCGTCGCTGAAGCGCGCCAGCGAGCCCTGCACGTCGGTCGTCGCCGGCGCCGGCATGGTGCGGATCGGCCCGTCCCAGCTCTCGCCGCCGTCGCTGCTCGTCACGTACGCCCGGTTGCCCTCGTCGGTGCCGCGCTCGCGGCCCGAGGCGTAGATCCGTCCGTCGGTGAGCTCGACGACGGTGACCTCCTGGGCGATGATCGAGCCGTCGTCGTAGGACGTCTCGGCGCCGATGTTCCATGTCTCGCCGCTGTCGTCGCTGTAGAGCAGGTGCGTGCCGTACGCGTGCGGGCCGACCCGGTCCCAGCTCTCGTAACTCGCGCCGACGATCAGCCGGCCGGCGTGCGGGCCGCGTTCGAGCTGGATGCCGTGCATCGGGCCGGTGGCGTACCAGAAGTTCCACTCGGGGCGCTTGCCCTCGGTCATCTCCCTGGCGGCCGACCAGGTCGCGCCGTGGTCGTCGCTGAACTGCACCCAGGGGTCGCGGTCGCAGCCGTTCGGGCACGGCTCGGCGCCGTTGTGGGTGCTGACCAGCACGACCCGGCCCGTACGCCGGTCGACGATCGGCACCGGGTTGCCGTGGGTCGTGCCGTTGCCCTCCGAGACCACCTGCAGCGGCCCCCAGGTCCGGCCGCCGTCGGCGGAGCGGCGCAGCACCAGGTCGATGTCCTCGTCGTCGCCGCAGTCCTTCACCCGCCCCTCGGCGAAGGCCAGGACCATGCCGTTCGCGGCCCGTACGACGGCGGGGATCCTGAAGCAGGCGTACCCGAAGCCGCCCTGCTCGTAGAGGACCTGCTCGTCGGCGAACGGCGCGCCGCCGCCGCCCGCACCCGTCTCGGGAGCCTCGGCCGGTGCCGTCCCAGGTGCCGTCGAGGACGTTGACGATGGCGTTGTCACCAGGGTTGCCGCCGGTGCTGTCGCGGGCGGCGTCGCGGGGGCCGGCGTCGGCGCCGCGGCCGCCGGCGCGACGGACGCGCCGGCGAGTAAGCCCGCGAGCATCGTGACGGCGCCCGCCCGGCGGAGCCAGGAGCGCCCGGTACGGCCCTCCGGGGGATACCCATCGTGCATGTCTTCGCCCTTTCGCCAGGAGCAGCTCTGAGGTCGGACATCCTACGTCCAACGTTGGATGTTAAACAGAGGGCAAACGGAGAATGTTCACGAGGGACGACGGCATTACGGGCCCGTGACGGCGAAGCCCAAAGCGGGCGGCCGCGTCACTGAGGGTGGGTCAAGGGCGCCGGGAGGAACGACGTGATGCCGCCACGACGAGCGCGCCCGCCGTGATCAGGCCGCCGGCGTGCACACAGAGCATCGGGACGATGCCGAGCCCGTCGCCGAGTACGCCCGCCAGCGCCATCCCGAGCAGCGACGTCGCGGCATGGGCGCTGGCGAGCAGCCCGAAGACCGCGCCCAGCCGGTCGCCGCCGGTGACCGTCTGGGCGAACGTGGTCAGCCCCGCCATCGCCGCCGCGGCGGGCAGCCCGGCCAGGCCGATGAGCACGAAGGCCGGCCACAGCTCCCGCGTCAGGAGCGGGTAGGTGAACAGCGCCAGGTCGGCCAGGCCGAAGACGACCGTCCCCCACCCGAACAACGTCCGCGGCGTGACGTCGCCGAGGCGGGTGGCGATCAGCAGGCCGCCGGCGATCCCGCCGACCGCCTGCGCCGACAGGAACAGCCCGTACGCGTCCGCCGACCCGTCCAGCACGTCGGCCACGAAAGGCGCCGCGAGCGTCGAGAAGACGCCCTCGCCCAGCCCCGTGATCACCATGTACGTGACCAGCAGGCGCACGCCACGGTCGGTGCCGGCCAGCCGTAGCCCCGCCACCCACTGCCCGCCGATCGTCGTCGTCGCGGCCGGAGCGCGGGCGGGGCCGCGCAGGCCGGCCAGCAGCAGCGCGGAGATCGCGAAGCCGGCCACGCCGATCCAGACGACGGCGGCCAGCCCGCCCGCGCCCACCGCGGCCCCGCCCGCCAGCGCGCCCAGCAGCCGGGCGGCCTGGCCGGTCTGCCCGTGCAACGCGTTGGCCCTGACGAGTTGCGCGGGCGACACGATCTGCGGCACGAGGGCCTTCTGAGCGGGGAACAGGACCGTGCTGACCACGCCCGTCCACAGGGCGACGGCGTAGACGATCCAGGCCTGGCCCGGCTCGCGTACCGCCAGCAGAGGCAGCAGCCCGAGCGCGAGCAGCACGTCCGCGATCACCAGCAGCCTGCGCCGGTCCCACCGGTCGGCGAGCACGCCCGCCGCCGAGCCGAGCAGGACGTCCGGTAACCGGCCCGCCAGCAGCATGGCGGCGCTGGACAGGGTGGAGCCGGTGAGCACGTAGACGTGGTAGGCCAGGCCGGTGCTGACGACCCAGTCGCCGGTCTGCGAGATCAGCCCGGCCGAGAGCAGCCGCCGGTAGTCCCGGTTCGCCCCGAGCAGCCCACGGATCCCGCCCGCCGGCCCCTCCGACGCCGTGTCCGAAGCGCCCGAGACCTGCGCCGGTGCCTCGCTGACCGTCGATGTGCGTGGAGCGTTCGTGTTTCGTGCCGTGGCTTCGCCGCCCTGCGGGGTGGCCGGCCCGGCGTCAGTCACCGGTGCCGGTCGTGCGGAGCGGGATCGTGAGCGTGGTCAGCAGTACGGGCCTGGCGCCCTCCGGCCGTTCGGACGGGTCGGCGATCCGCGCCATCAGCGGCTCCAGGAGACGGCTGACCGCGTCGTCCAGCGCGTCGAGCTCGTCGGGGGTGACGTAGAGGTAGGAGTTGCCGATCCCGCCCGCCTTCCGCCACGCGTCCGGCTCGTCCGCGCGGCGCTCCTGCCATTCGGCCAGCCGGGCCAGCGCCCGTTCGGCGATGACCTGTTCCAGCAGGCCGCGGGCGGCCGACGCTTCGGGGTCGGCCCCCGCGTCGGACCAGTCCTGGGTCAGCGACGTTGCCTTCCACGGACGTTCCCGCTCGTCGCGGGCCTCGGCCTGCTCCACGAAGCCGTACCGGGCGAGTTGCCGCAGATGGTACGAGGCCAGCGCCTGGCTGACGCCGACCTCGCGGGCGGCATCGGCGGCGGTCGTGGCACCGGCCCGCATCAGCAACTCGTGCAGGGCCAGGCGGACGGGATGGGCGAACGCGCGCATGGCGGCCGGGTCGTCGAGCACCCGGCGCGGCCGTTCCCTCCAGGATTCCAAAGACATGCTTGGAATCATCCGCTCGGCCGGCAACGGATGTCAAGGAAACCTTTGGAATGCCGGTCGCGGACCTACCGCCCGGCGGCGTCACACATGGGCCACCGGCGGCGGCGCTCAGGGCCGGTCGTCGCCGTCCGGGCCGGGCACGCCGGCTCGGGTGAGACGTTCGGGATCGACGATCCTGTCGTACAAGTCCTCCGCGACACCGCATTCGAGTGCGGCGTCCTTGAGCGCGAGGCCCTTGCCGAGGGCGTGATGCGCGATGCGGGCGGCCTGGTCGTAGCCGATGACGGGGCTGAGCGCGGTCACCATCATGATCGAGTGATCGATGTTGCGGCTCAGGGTCTCAGTGTTCAGCTGGGCTCCTTCGATCAGGTACGTCCGGAAGTGGAGCATCATGTCGGCCAGGATGCGGGCCGAATGCAGCACGTTCTTGATGATGACCGGGCGGAAGGCGTTCAGCTCGAAGTTGCCCTCGGCGCCCGCCATGGAGACGGCGGTGTCGTTGCCGGCCACCTGGACAGCCACCATCAGCATGGCCTCGGCCTGGGTCGGGTTGACCTTGCCCGGCATGATCGACGAACCGGGCTCGTTGGCCGGCAGGATCAGTTCACCCAGCCCCGTACGCGGCCCTGAGCCGAGCCAGCGCAGGTCGTTGGCGAACTTGAACAGCGGTACCGCCAAGGCGCGCAGGGCCGCCGAGACCCGCACGAGATCGTCACACGAGGACTGGGCGGCGAAGCTGTTCGGCGCGCCGGTGAAGGGGCGCCCGGTGAGTCCGGCGAGCTGCCGGGCCATCTCCTCGCCGAAACCGGACGGCGCGTTCAGCCCGGTGCCTACGGCGGTGCCGCCGATCGCCAGCCGGTACAGCCCGGTACGGGTGTGTTCCAGATGGTCGATGGCCGCGCCGAGCTGGGCGGCGTAGCCGGACCACTCCTGGCCGACGGTCAGCGGGGTGGCGTCCTCCAGATGGGTACGCCCGATCTTGACGACGTGCTGCCACTCGCGGCTCTTGGCCTCGGCGCTGTCACGCAACCGGGCGGCGGCGGGCAGCACGTGATCGTCGATGGCCTCCGCGGCGGCGAGGTGCATGGCGGTGACGAAGGTGTCGTTGGACGACTGGCCCATGTTCACATGGTCGTTCGGGTGGATCGGGTCCTTGCTGCCGAGCCGCCCGCCGACGAGCTGGATCGCCCGGTTGGACATCACCTCGTTGACGTTCATGTTGGACTGGGTGCCCGAGCCGGTCTGCCAGACGTACAGCGGGAACTCGCCGTCCAGGTCGCCGCGGATGACCTCGTCGGCGACCCTGCTGATGAGATCGGCCTGCCACTGGGGCAGGCGGCCCGCGCGGGCGTTGACGATCGCCGCCGCCTTCTTGATGTACCCGTAGGCGTGGTAGACGGCCTTGGGCATGCGATCGTCGCCGATGTCGAAGTGCCGGAGCGACCGCTGCGTCTGGGCGCCCCAGTAGTGCCCGGCCGGAACCTCCACGTCGCCGAGCGAATCGCTCTCCGTCCGGGTGCCGGTGTCCTGGAGCCCGATCGGCGTGTCCAGGACGCGGGGCGCGCTCACCGTTTGCTCCCGTTCGCGTGGACTGGGCGGTAGACGGGCTGCCACATGGTGTCCTGGACCTGCTGGATCGGGTCGCGCAGGTTGGTGCGGGCGAGGTGTTCCGCGGACGCCCGCTCGGCGACGGCCACCGCGACCACGGCGGAGACCTCGCGCAGGTTGTCCACCTGCGGCAGCAGGGACGCGCCCGGGGACGAGACGTCCACCATGCCGCCCACCGCCTCGGCGGCCGCCGCGAGCATGCCGGGACTCACCCGGCGCGCCCGCGCGGTCACGACGCCCAGCCCCAGCCCGGGATACAGCATGGCGTTGTTGGCCTGGGCGATGACGTAGGTGACGCCGTGGTAGGTGATCGGCTCGACCGGGATGCCGGTGGCGATCAGCGCCCGGCCGTCGCTCCAGCGCAGCAGGTCGGCCGGCGCCGCCTCGATCCGCTCGGTCGGGTTGGAGATCGGGAAGATGATCGGCCGCTCGACCCCCGCCGCCATCGTGCGTACGATCCGCTCGGTGAACGCGCCGTGCGCGGTGGAGGCGCCCAGCAGCATGGTCGGTTTGATCCGCTCGACGACCTCGGCCAGCGAGATGCCGCCGCCGTCCCGTGACCAGCCGTCCACTTCGGCGCGCGAGCGGGCGTAGGGCCGCTGGAAGTCGCGCAGGTCGTCCATGTCGTCGATGAGCAGGCCCTGCTGGTCGACTGGCCAGATCCGCCGGGTCGCGGTCGCGGCGTCCAGGCCGGCCCGGACCATCGCGTCGCGTAGCTGGTCGGCGATGCCCATACCGGCGGTGCCCGCGCCGAAGACGACGATGCGCTGCTGCTCCATGGGCGTCCCCGAGGCCCGCACGGCGCTGAGCATGGCGGCCAGGACGATGGCCCCGGTGCCCTGCATGTCGTCGTTGAAGGTGGGCAGGTGCCCGGTGTACTTCTCCAGGAGGCGGCGGCCGTTCGACGGGCCGAAGTCCTCCCAGTGCAGCATCGCGCCGGGGAACATCCGCGACGCCGTCCGCACGTAGGCGTCGATGAAGTCGTCGTAGCGCCGCCCGCGCACCCGGGCGTGCCGGTTGCCGACATAGGCCGGGTCGTTCAGCAGCGCCTCGTTGTCGGTGCCGACGTCCAGGGCGACGGGGACGACGCGGGCGGGGTCGATGCCCGCGGCGGCGGTGTAGACGGCCAGCTTGCCGACCGCGATGCCGGCCCCGCCGCCCACGCCCCAGTCGCCGATGCCGAGGATCTCCTCCGCGTCGGAGGCCACGATCAGGTCGACGTCGTCCGGCCCCAGCCGCAGGGCCTGGAACGCCCGCTCGACGCCGTCCGGGTCGTCGACGGACAGGAACACGCCCCGGGGGCGCCGGTACTCGTGGCTGTAGGTGCGGATCGCCTCGGCCACCGTGGGGTCGTACACGATGGGCAGCATCTCGCGCAGGTGATCGCTCAGCAGCCGGTAGTACAGGACCTCGTTCCGGTCGCGCAGGGCTTCCATGAAGACGTTCTTCTGCAGGTCGGTCGGTTGCGCGCGGTACTGCGCGTACGAGCGGCGCACCTGCTCGTCCAGGGTCTCGACGACCGGCGGCAGCAGCCCCTCCAGGCCCAGCTCCGCCCGCTCGCGCGGCGAGAAGGCCGTGCCCTTGTTCAGCAGCGGCTCGCGCAGCACCGCGAGGCCGCGCAGAGAGGTGACGTAGCTTCCGTCGGGCTGCTCGGCGAACATCGGAGCCGGCAGATCCGGCTTCCGCTTGCCTGGAGACATCGCAATCCCCTTCCGTCGAGGCGCCCGGTCCAGGGCGCGGCCGCGTCTTCGGCGCGCCATACCCATCGCCGCCTGCGCAGACTCCCAGCGCGATGCCAGAAATATCCCGTATGTCGGATAAATGAGATTCAACGAAGATTGTCCTTTTTGTCTGCATGGGGGAGAGCCGGCGGGGTGATGATGGAGAGAGGGATCGGCTCTGCGAGGGAGCGGGGGGCGGGCGTGATGAACGGTCACATCGTCGCCGGAGTGGACGGGTCGGCCCCGGCGACCGCGGCGGTGGAGTGGGCCGCGGCGGACGCCCAGCGACGTGGAGCGGCTCTGCGCGTCGTGCACGTGTGCGAGCCACGCGTCCACGACGTGCACGTGAGCGAGCCACGCGTCCACGATGTGCAGGTGGGCGAGCCGCGCGTCCACGACGAGAGCGCCGCGTCCTGCGCCGGCGTCCTGGAGGCGGCCGTCCGCCGTGCGCGGGAGCTCACCCGCGACGTCGAGGTGAGCGGCGACCTGCTCGGCGGTGACGTCGTCAGGGCCCTGCTCGCCGAGTCGCACTCGGCGGACAGCGTGGTCCTGGGCAGCCGCGGGCGCGGCGGGTTCGCCGGAATGCTGCTCGGCTCCGTCGGCCTGGCCGTGGCGGGGCACGCCACCGGGCCGGTCGTGATCGTCCGCGCGCCGACCCCGCTGTGGTACGACCGGGTCGTGGCCGGCTACGACGGATCGGAACACGCCGAGGTCGCCCTGGACTACGCCGTCGAGCAGGCCCGCGCCCGCGGATCGCAACTGCACGTCGTGTACGCCTGGCAACTGCCGGCGTTCTCGGCGTACGCCGCCCCCTACGCCGTGCCCTACGGCGGCCTCCTGGAGGACCTCATGGCCGAGCAGTTCCACCGCGTGGCCGAGCGGATCGCGGGCCGGCGTGAGCGCGACCCCGGCCTCGTCATCACCGACGAGCAGGTGTGCGCTCACCCGATCACCGCGCTCGTCGAGGCCGGCCGGACGGCCGACCTCGTCGTCGTGGGCTCACGCGGGCTCGGCGGCCTCGCCTCGGCCGTGCTCGGCTCGGTCGGCCACGGCGTGCTGCACCACGTGACCTGCCCGGTCGCGGTCGTACGGCCACACGTCGAGGAGCCGCCAGAACCGTGACCGGCCCGGAGCCGTCACCCGCCCGGAGGCGTGGCCAGCCGGAGCCGTGACCCGCGAGGTCAGTTGGTGCACGGGCAGTGGTGGGCGAGTTCGATCTGGTGGTCCTCGACCTCGCCGCTGTCCGCCCACCCGGTCGGCGACGCCGTCACCGGGCCCTGGGTGGCGAGCCGCAGCCGCATCCAGGTGACGCCCGTCTGCAGCGGCCGCGGCACCCTCCAGCGCAGCGTGGCGGAGGTGGCGGACGGCACGACCTTGGCGGTGGCCCGTTCGACGGCGTCGAAGCGGCCGTTCTGGTCGAAGTCGATCCAGCCGTTCAGCCGCGACGGAGAGTCGGCCCGTACGGGGACGGCGAGCGTGTAGTCATCGCCGGTGGGTGCGATGCGCGCCCTTGGAGCCGTGACGGCGTCGTCGGCGTCGGTGCCGGTGGGAAGGGAGCGCGGGGTCATGCTCACCGCGTCGGTGTGGTCGGCGGTCACGGTACGCCCGAGCGTCGTGCGGGTGATCGCGTGGGAGGCCGCGCCGTAGGAGGGGGGCGCGTCGGAGTCGTCCTCGGCCAGGGAGAGCTTGAACGCGGCCCACAACTGCGGGGCCGGCCCGCCCTTCCCCTGCCGGTCGTCATGAGCGCGCAGCTTGACGGTGAACGAGCTGACGGTGCCGCTCACCCTGACCGTCCCGCAGGCGTAGACCACGCCGCAGGTGGTCGAGCCGGTGGGATACGTCCATTCCGGCTCGATGGCGGTCGCGCTGGTCCGGTAGCCGGGGAAGCCGGCCACGCGGGCGAACGCGGGCGTGGCCGGGATGCCGCCGACCAGCTCGATCGCGGGCCAGTAGTCGTCGTGGTTCCTGGCGTCGCCGGAGGAGCCGCCGGTGCCGAAGACGTGCAGGTGCGGGTCGCGTACGGGCCTGGAGAAGGTGAACGTCAGCATGGCGACGTCACTCCAGGCGCTGGGCTTGGCCGCGAAGTGCTCGTACTGGTCGACGAATCCGGCCGTCGTCTTGGCGTTGGCCGGGATGAGGTACTCGTCGTCGGCGGCCGTCGGGTCGGCGGGCAGGACCTTGGCCGAGGCCACCTGAGTCTTGCCGATCATGGTCTTCTGCACGGTCACCCGCACCCCGGAGGGCGTGCGGCCCACGGCGGTGGTGTTCGAGTTGGTGAAGGACGACGACGCGCTCTCGGCATGGGTGCCGGTGACGGTGGCCGGGATGCTCAGGAAGGTGGTGGTGGCCGTGCAGGCCACTATGGTGCGACAAATCATGCTTTCCCCCGTAGTTGATGGTTCTTCAGTTGGTGGTCCGTGATCGCAGGCGGCTGACGAGCCCACTGGTCACCCGGCGGGCGGCGAACCGGCTGCCGCACACGAACCGCATGGCCGGCCCGAACGTCGGCGCCGCCGCCAGCCCGACGAGATGCAGCCCCGCGACGGACGTCTCGAAGGTCCGGCTGAGCCGGGGACCCGGCCCCGCCGACGCCACCGCGCGGCGCAGGTCCTCGCTGAGGAGGCCGAGCCTGGAGACGTCCACCCGGTAGCCGGTGGCGGCGATCACGTGCTCGGTGACCACGGTCGTCCGCGCCCCCGTGGCGTCCCGCAGCTCCAGCCGCACCCCGTCCCGGTGCTCGCAGGCCGCCAGCCGGGTCCCCAGCGTCACCGTGACGGCCCCGTCGAAACGTTCGCGCAGCCACCAGGAGCCGGCGGGCCCGAGGGCGGTGCGCACGATGTGGCCGCGAGCCGCCGCCGGCAGATGCCGGACCGCGCCGGGCAGCCGCGACCAGGCGACGGACGGCCATCCGCTGCCGAGCGCGGAGCGGGGAGCGCGCAGGCGCGCCAGCGCCGAGCGCCGCCGCTCGGGGGCGGGGTTCCAGGCCAGCGCGTCCGTACGGGCGAGGACCCGGACGCTCGCCCCGGCCTCGGCCAGCAACGTCGCGCTCTCCAGAGCGGACTGCCCCGCGCCCACCACGGTCACGTCCCGGCCGGCGAACCCGCTCAGATCGGCGTGGTCGGAGCTGTGCGTGCACACCTCGGGCGGCAGCGCGGCCAGGGCGGGCGGCCGGTGGGCGAACGGCAGGAAGCCCAGCGCGAGCACCGCCGCCCTGGCCGCCACCACCTCGCCCGACGCCAGGGTCAGGAGGAACCGGCCGCCCTCCAGGCCACCGCCGAGGCCACCCTCCAAGCCACCGGCCAAGCCACCGGCCAAGCCACCCTCCAAGCCACCGGCCAAGCCACCGGCCAAGCCACCGGCCAAGCCACCGGCCAAGCCACCGGCCAGGCCGATGGAGGTCACCTCCTGCTCCTCCAGTGCCGCGCCCACCGCCCGCGCCTGGAACCACCTGCCGTAGTCGGCGAACCGCTCCACCGGCACCGCCTCGCCGAAGGAGTGGCGGTGGAAGGCGTCCAGGCCGAAGCGCCGCGCCGGGTCGGCGAGATGGGAGGCGTCCGGGTCGGACTTCAGCAGCATGCCCCTGGGCATGTGCCGCTCCCACGCGTGCATCGGCCGGCCGAACACCCGCGCGTCCAGCCCGGCTGGCAGCGCGTGCGCCGCCACGGAGAGGCCGTACGGGCCCGCTCCCACGATCGCCACGTCGATCACCGGGGTTCCCACGTTCTCCTCCTTCGCTGTCTCGGTGACCGGGTGATCCGGTCGAAGCCGCGTTTCACCGTCCGCCCGCCCATGGCCACGAAGGGCCGCAGGTCGTCGGGGGAGAGCCAGGCGAGCTCGTCGCTGGAGCACAGCGCGCGCAGGCAGCCGGGGCCCGCGGCGAGCAGGTCGTAGTTCTCCACCACGTACGTCCGCCCATGACCGGCCTGTCCCAGCGCCGCGGCCCGGCCGGAGAGGTGCAGGTGCGCGACCCGTACCAGATCCAGGCCCCTGGAGTCGGTGAACAGCCGGAACTGGGCGCCGAGCCGCGGGTTGAAGTCGAGCAGGTGGTAGGCGCCCGTGGCGGGGTCGTGCCGGAAGTCGATGTCCAGGACGCCGCGGTAGCCCAGCGTCGCGGCCAGGTCGCGGGCGACGCGCTCGATGGCCGGGTTGGGCAGCCAGCGGCCGTACGTGGTCAGGCCAGCGCCGCGCGGGTACGAGCGTTCCTTGCGGCCCGCCCCGCCGTACAGGCAGCGCGAGTTCTCGTCGAAGTAGCCGTGGAAGAACCAGTCCGAATGCGGCCCGCCCGGTACGAACCGCTGGAACAGCAGGTCGTTGCCCGGCAGGTGGCGCAGCAGCGGGGCCACGTGCTTGGCCTGGCGTACCAGGCTGGTGTTGCGCAGCCCGCGGCCGGCGGGCAGCAGCCAGGGCCGCGCCCACTTGGCGACCAGCGGCAGGCCGAAGTCGGCGACGGCCGCGGCGGCGTCGCGCTCGCCGGTGATCACCCGCGACTCCGGCTGCGGGATCCCGAGCGAGGAGCACAGGCGGGCCAGCAGGCGCTTGTCGGCGAGCACGCGCGGCAACCCCGGCGCCTGGCCGGGCAGCAGGAAGCTGGATCGCAGGTCGGCCGCGTGCTCCGCCACGGCGATGGCGGCGGCGTCGTCCATCGCGAGCAGCACCGAGCGGCGGCCGATGCGGTCGGCGACCTGCCGGAGCGCGCGGATGACGTCCCGGTCGCGCGGCCAGGCGTGCGAGCGCGCCAGGTAGCGGGAACGGGAGGCGGGCGTGCGCCGGTCGTCGATGAGCCCGTGCACCTCTACGCCGGCCCTGCCGAGAGACCGGATGGCGCCGAGGGTGCCGTGGTGGAAGACGTTGTCGTCGATCCGCAGCACGAGCGCCGGAACGGTGCGATCAAGCATGGTGAACGTCCTGCTCTTCCAGGAAAAGCCATGGATCGGGCAAATCGCGAGTTGAATATCCGGTTTGCGGCTACCTGCCTTGTATGGAGGAAACGCGAGGTGACACCGCGACGGTGATGCGGAAGGGCCATCGGCGCTGCGCGAAGGCGATCGGCCGCCGGCACGGCACGAAGGCGATCGGCCGCCGGCACGGCACGAAGGCGATCGGCCGTCGGCACGGCGTGAAGGCGATCGGCTATCGGCACTGTGCGATGGCGATCGTCGTGGCGACGATGGCGGGCACGACGCTCGGCCTGGGCACGTCGGCCGCCCCTCCGCCACGGGGCCCCTTTCCGCGCCCTCCGGTCAGCCTCCCGCCACAGAGCCCGCCGGCCGCCCCTCCGCCGGCGGCGCTGGGCGTCTTCCTCGGCTCCGACTGGCGCGGCCCGCAGCACGTGCCGGGCTTCGAGTCGTGGCTGCGCAACAAGGTGACGGTCGGGCGCACGTACCTGCCAGGCGATCGCTGGGATGCCATCGCGGGCGCCGCGTTCGTCCTGGAGCCCTGGACCCGCTGGCGGGCCGCCCGGCCCGGCCGGGTGCTGGCGCTGAACGTGCCGATGGTCGCCCCCAACGAGGCGGGGCTGCCCGACAGCGTCGTGGCGCGGCGGCTCAGCGAGGGAGCGCGCGGCGAGCACGACCACCACTTCCGCCGGCTCGCCTGGAAGCTGGTCTCCTCCGGCGCCGGCGACACGATCATCGTCCTGGGCTGGGAGATGAACGGCACCACCTACTCCAGCCGGTGCGCGCCCGACCCGCAGGCGTGGAAGGTCTACTGGCGGCGCATCGTGGCCGCCATGCGCTCGGCGCCCGGCCAGCGTTTCCGCTTCGACTTCGCGCCCAGCCGCGGGCGCGACGCCATCCCGTGGACGGAGTGCTACCCGGGTGACGACGTGGTCGACATCATCGGCATGGACAGCTACGACCAGGGACCGGGGCGCGAGTTCTCCGACTACGTCGAGCAGCCGTACGGCCTGCGCGCCCAGGCCGACTTCGCGGCGCGGCACGGCAAGCCCCTCTCCTTCCCTGAATGGGGGCTGTTCCGCAGGGGCGACCGCTCCGCCTACGTCCGGCGGATGCTCGACTGGATCGGCAGTCACAATGTGGCCTATCACTCGATCTCCGATTACTGTCCCCACGGCGTCTGGCAGTGCCGGGCCAACCCGCGGTCGTCGAAGGTGTTCCGCGAGCGGCTGCGCGCGGCTCCCACCCCCGCTCCCGCTCCCGTGCCGAGCGCCTCCAGCGTGTGCGCGGCGAGCTCGTCCAGCGACCTGTCCACGTCGAAGGCGCCGGCCAGCGCCGCCGCGGCCGCGCCCTCGGCCGCCGTCAGCGCGGGCTGCCCGAGCCTGGCCAGCAGCGCCTCCGCCAGCACCCCGGCGTCGCCCGGCGCGACCAGCGCGCCGGTTTCGCCGGTCACCACCTCCGCCAGTCCCGGCACCGCCGAGGCGACCAGCGATCGTCCGGTCGCCAGCGCCTCCAGCGCCGTCAGTGGCAGCCCCTCCCAGAGAGACGGCAGGACGATGACGTCGGCGGCGGCGTACCAGGACCTGACGTCGGTGACGTCGCCGGTGAAGTGAACGCGGGGCTCGCTTCGCGACCGCAGGGCGGGCAGCAGCGGGCCGTCGCCGACGATCGCGAGCCTGGCCTGGTCGTCGCGGGCGGCCACCCGCCGCCACGCCGACAGCAGCACCTCCTGGCCCTTCTGGCGGGAGACCCGGCCGACGCAGACGGCCAGCGGCGTCCGCTCGCCGATCCCGTGGCGGGCGCGGGCCTCCGCCTGCTCGCGCGGGCAGGCGGGCGGGAAACGGCGCAAGTCAACGCCGTTGCGGACCACCACGAGACGGCCGCGTACGCCGTGCCGCCCGGCCAGGCCGGCTTCGCCCGCGCCCACGCAGATCACCCGGTCGGCCCAGCGCGCGGCCAGCCGTTCCCAGGCGAGCGCCGCGGCGGCGACGGGGCCGCGTACCGCGAGCCAGGACCAGCCGTGCGGCTGGAAGAGCGTGGGCACCCGGCCCCTGAGCACGGCCCGGCCGGCCAGTCCCGCCTTGGACGAGTGCAGGTGCACGACGTCGGGGGCGAACTCCCTGACGATCCCGGCCAGCCCGGCCGCCCGTACCAGGTCGGCCGGTCCGGGGGCGCGGCCCGCCGTCCAGGGCAGGCACGGCACTCCCGAGGCCGTGAGCTCGTCGAAGAGCCGCCCGGAAGGAGGGCAGGCGACCGCGACCCGCCAGCCCCGCCGCGCCTGGTCGGCGGCGGCCGTGGCGACGTACGCCCCGACCCCGCCGTCCACCGGCTGCGTGACGTGCAGGACGCCCGGCCTCACTGCCATGCCGCCACCTTCCGCGCCAGCCGCGGGCAGCGCCGCTTGACCAGCTCCCGGCCGGCCGCGCGCGCGTTCGCGGTCGCGGCGTAGGCGGCGGCGCGCAGCCCGCGCCCGAGCATCACCCGCTGGTTCACCACCGCCTCGCAGCCGAACTTCGTCTTGTACGGCTCGTCGCCGCGCAACAGGCTGAGCGTGGGCCGGCCGAGCCGGTGGGTGAGCGCCAGGTTGTGCCGCAGCAACATGGTGAGCACGTCGGCCTCGGCACGCAGGTCGGGATGGGCCCCGTACAGGTAACCGCCCACGAAGTCCTTGCCGACCAGCACGAAGTCACAGGCCATCAGCCGCCCGCGGACCCGGTACTCCGTCAGCGTCGCCTGGTTCTCCACCACCAGCGTCCGCACCGCCCTGGCCAGATGGTCGCGGAAGCGCCGCTCCGTGTGCTGGACGTTGATCGCCCGGCTCTCCCACTGCATGGCGTGCAGGCGCAGCAGCTCGGCCACCGACCCCTCGACCTGGTCCGCCCCGACCTCGACCGCCTGCGCGTCCAGCGCGTCGATCTTGCGCAGCGCGTGCCGCAGCCGGTGCGCCCGGCGGCTGTTCAGCCCGGCCAGCACCTGCTCGATCGGCTGACCTGGCAGCTGCAGGCAGGTGGAGGCGGGCAGCGACCAGGCCCTGCCCTCCCACAGCTCGGCCAGCCTGCGCACCGTCGCGCCCGGCCGCGCCTCGGGCAGGTCCATCACATCCCAGCCCGGCTGGGCCAGCATCCCGGCGCGCAGCTCGCGCAGGCCCGCGTCGCCTTCGAGGTCGTCCACGACGATGTCGGTGAAGTCGGCCTGGCCGGCGCCGACGGGGGTCAGCACCCGGCAGCCGCCGCGCCGCTCCAGCAGGAACGGCGCCGCCGCCACCAGCCGCCCGCCCCGGCGGGCCAGGAAGAGGCGCAGCCGCCCCGGGGTCCCGTACGCCCGCCACCAGGAGCACAGCCAGCCGTAGGACTGGAACGGCGTGGCGGCCGAGCTGCGGGCGTACAGGTCCGTCCAGTCCGCGGACAGCGCGGCCAGGTCGCCGTCGTCCCTGACCACCTGCACCGTCAGCCCCGCGTGCGAGGTCCGCGAGGGCGCGGCGCTCACGCGCCGGCCCCGATCGGCTCGGGCAGCGGCTCGCGTACGGGCCGCCGACGGGCCGGCGGCGCGGCCAGCCGGAGCAGGCCGCCCAGGAGGACCGCGCCGCAGCCGCCCACGGCCAGGTTGACCAGCGGCACCGGGGCGGAGGGACGGCTCGGGGAGGAGGCGCCGGCGAAGGGGGCCAGCCGCACGTGGGTGTCGGTGGAGTGGGCGCCGGCGTACGCGATCAGCGCGGTCGCCAGCCGGTCGGCCCGGCCGGTGGCCTCCGCCGCGGTCGAGGCCGCCGCGGTGAGGCGGATCAGCGGGGCGTCGGGCGAGGCGGCCACGCTCACGCCGCTCAGGTCGGCCGGGGCGACGCCGAGCACGCCGGGCTGGGCGGCCACCCGGGCGTAGGCGGCGGCGTAGTCGGCCGCCCGCGTCGCCTCACCGCCCGCCACCACGACGACGTAGGCGTCCGAGGTGTAGACGACCTGCCCGGCCAGGGTGTACGCGAGGCCGCCGAGCAGCCCCGTCGTCAGCGACAACGGCAGCCACCAGCGCGACAGCAGGCCCGTGAGCCGGGCCGGGGTCCTGTTCATGGTTTCTCCTCCTCGGGTGCCGCGCCCAGCAGGCGCAGGTACAGCGACTCCAGCCGGTCCGCCTGGTGGCGGACGTCGTAGCAGCGGACGGCGTCAGGTGGGGGGAGCCGTTCCGGTGGCCGGGCGGCCAGCTCGGCCAGTTCGGCGGCCAGCCGGTCCGGCGCGACCCGTCTCGCGCCCGGCGCCGCGCCCGGCGGCAGGTCCTCGACGGCCGGGCACGCGCCGTACAGGACGGGCAGGCCGGAGGCCAGCGCCTCGACGACCGCCAGGCCGAACGCCTCCTCCGCCGAGGGCGCGGCCAGCACGTCCATCGCCGACAGCAGGGCGGGCACGTCGGTGGACTCACCGGCGAAGATCACCCGGTCGCCCGCCCGGCGGGCCAGCCGGCGCAGCCGCGGCTCGCACGACCCCGTGCCGACCAGCAGCAGCACCGCCCCGTCGAGTGCCGACACCGCCTCCACCAGCAGGTCGAAGCGTTTGCCCGGCTCCAGCCGGCCGATCCCGCCGACCACGAAGGCGCCCTGGTCCACGCCGAGCCGCTCCCTGGTACGGCGGCGCAGCTCCGCGTCGAAGCCGAAGGCCGCGCCGTCCACGCCGTTCGGGATCACCACGATGCGCGAGCGCGGCACGCCCCACAGCGACAGCCGTTCGGCCACCGTGGGCGAGACCGCTACGGTCGAGTGCCCGAGCAGCTCGCTGGCCAGGTAGAGCGCCCTGACCGGACGGGTGAGCCGGCGTCCCTCGATGTGCTCGTGGCCGATCGAGTGCTCCGTCGCCACGATGGCCGGCACGTTGGCCAGCCGCGCCGCCAGCCTGCCGTACACGCAGGCCCGGTACAGATGGGTGTGCACCACGTCGTAACGCCGCCTGCGCATGAGCCGGGCCAGCCGCCCCACCGCCCGCAGGTCCGTGTTGCCGCGCATGCCGATCCGGTGCACGGGCAGGCCGTCGCGCTCGATGGCGTCGGCGAGCACGCCTCTGCCGGTCAGCACCGCCACCTCGCACCTGGCCCGCAGCCGGGGCAGCAGGACGCGCAACTGCTGCTCCGCGCCGCCCGCCGCCAGCCCGGTGATGACGTGCAGGACCCTCACCGGCCCCACCTGACCCGGTGGCGTGCCCGCTTCACGCTCAGCCGCAGCCCGCCGTCACGGTCGCCGACGTAGGTCCTGGGCAGCAGGTGCCTGCCGGTGAGCGGGCCGCGCCAGATCGCGCAGGCGTAGCCGTACCCGGCCGCGCGGACGGCGCTCACCTCCCGGGCGCCGGCGTGCCCGTACGGGTAGCAGAAGCCGCTCACCTCGTCGCCGAGCACCCGCTCCAGCGTGGCCTTGCTGGCGGTGACCTCGTGACGGAGCTCGGCCTCGCTCAGGCCCGCCAGCGAGCGGTGCCCGGCCGAATGCGAGCCGACCTCCATGCCCAGGCTCGCCGCCCGGCGCACGCCGTCGGCGTCCATCAGCCGTTTACGCGGGCCGCCGGCGTCCCAGCCGTTGTGGCCGCCGAGCAGCTCCGACACCACGAACACCGTCGCGGTGAACCGGTGCCTCAGCAGCAGGGGGACGACCTCGCCGAGGAAGTCGTCGTACCCGTCGTCGAACGTCAGCCCGACCAGGCCGCGCGCGCTCCCCCCGGCCTGGCGGCGCAGCAGCTCGCGCATCGAGACGCCGGTCAGGCCGCGCCGGGCCAGCCAGCCGAGCTGCCTGGCGAAGCGGCCGGGGGAGACGGTGACGCGGAACGGGTCGCTGTCGTACCTCTCCACGGAGTGGTACATGAGCACGAGCGGCATGGCGGTCACGCGCCACCTCGCAATCTGGTCGGCCGGGTGTCTCCGGTGAGCGTGGTCAGGGCGCCGGTGCTCACCGCCACGGCGCAGAAGACGGCGGTGATCACGGCGCCCGTCAGGGCCAGGGCGAGCGGCTGCGGCAGGCCCGCCAGGCCGGCCCGTGCCGCCCAGCCGGCCGCCGCCGCGACCGTGACCGACAGCAGCAACAGGCCGACGGGCCCGGCGGAGGCGCGCAGGGGCAGCGCGACGATCCGGGCGCGCAGCCGTACGAGCAGCAGCACGGCGGTCACCGTGATCCCGGCCGCGTTGGCCGCGGCGATCCCCGTGACGCCCCACGAGGGCCGGGCCAGCAGCGCCATCACGGCCAGCCCCGCCGCCATCGCCAGTGCCGGGTACCAGGAGGCGCGAGCGCCGCAGAAGTACGCCCGGCAGACGACGCCGACCACCGCCTGACCGAGCAGGCCGAGCACGTACACCCGCATGATCGCCGCGGTGGCGGTGGCGTCGGCCTCCGTGAACGCGCCGTAGCGCAGCAGGACGGTGACGACGTCCCTGGCGCAGACCAGCAGGATCGCCGTGGCGAGCAGCACGATCGCGGCGGCGGCGACCAGGTCGGCGAGCAGCGTCCTGCGGGCCGCGGCGCGGTCGCCGGCGGCGATGGCGCGGGCCAGGCGCGGGAAGCTCACCGTCGCCGCGATCAGCGACACGACCATGGCGACCTGGGACACCTTCTGCGCGTAGTTGAGGTGCGAGATCGAGCCTTCCGGCAGGGACGAGGCGACGTACCTCTCGATGAAGACCTGGCTCTGGCGGGCCAGTGTGAACACCGCGACCGGCACGAACACCGCCCACGACAACGCCACAGCGCCGGCGGGCTCTTGGTCGATGATGCGGGCTGTGCCGTCCGAGGCTTCGCGGGAACGGCTGAGGCGCAGGGCGAAGGCCGGGGCCTGGACGAGCACCATACCGACCCCGCCCGCGGCCACGCCAACCGCCGCCCCGAAGGCGCCCTGGCCGCTCAGCGCCCACACGCAGCCGACGATCCCCGCGTTGTAGGCGAGGTAGATGGCGGCCGGCGGCGCGAACGTGTGCTGCGCGCGCAGGGCCGCGCTCAGGTATCCGGCCAGGCCGAACATCAGGATGGTGACCGAGGTCAGGCGCATGCAGCCGACGGCGAGCTCGGCCCGGGGGATGCCGGGGGCGAGCACGCCGACCAGCCACGGCGCGCCCGCCGCGGTCACCGCGCTCAGCGCCGCCAGGGTGAGGCACAGCCCCGGCATCGTGGACGACACCAGCCTGCGCAGATCGTCGCCCGCCTCCAGCGCCCGGCTGAACAGGGGGACCAGCACGAACGCCATCGCCCCCTCGATCAGCAGCGGAGCGGCGGTCTCCGGGATCGTCCAGGCGACGAGGAACGCGTCGGTCTCGGCGTCGGCGCCGAAGGTCGTCCCCAGCATCAGATCCCGGACGAACCCGAGCCCGGACCCGAGCCCGACCAGCACGGCGGTGACCCCGACGGCCTTCGCCGCCCGCGGAGCGGCCGTCGCCGTCATCGCACACCACCGCCGACAACGACCTCCGGCTGTACGTCGGGAAAGGCGGAAGTCTCGCGGCGGGTGACGAGCGACAGGGCCAGGCCCAGCGCCACGGACATGACCAGCGTGGGAGCGCCGCCGATGTCGCCGTAGCAGAAGTCGACGATCTGCCAGGTCAGCAGCCCGGCCGCGATGAGCGAGCGTTCCCGCACCGCCCACCACGCCAGCGAGGCCAGGCATCCGGCCAGGGCGGCCAGCCCGAGCAGCCCCTGCTCGCTGAGCGTCAGCAGGTACATGTTGTGCGGCGACAGCAGGGGCCGGCGCTCGAAGCCGTGCACCGGATCCTCGGTGTCGCTGCCGCTGGACAGCTCGATCGGCGCGTACGTGTCACGCAACTGCGCGAACCCGCGCGGACCGGCCCCCGTCACCGGGTGCTCCAGCCAGATGTCCACGGCGGTCCGCCACAGGCTGAACCGATCGCGCAGCGACTGGTCGGGCTGCGACACGGAGGAGGCGACCGAGTCCAGCCGCCGCCCCAGGGGGTCCGCCCCCGTGCCCACGCCGAGCGCCAGCACGATCGCGGCCGCCGCGCCGGCCAGCACGACCCGCGCGGCGAGCACGCGGCTGTGCAGGAAGAGCACGACCAGGCAGGCGCCGGCCAGCGCGAGCCAGGTGCCGCGGCTGAGCGACAGGGCGAGCGGCACGCAGAGCAGGGCCGCTCCGGTCAGGGCGGCGGCGCGGCGCCGGCCCCGCAGGGTCAGCCCGGCCCCCAGCAGGACGATCGCCCCGAAGCTGACCACGCTGGCCATGCCCATCACGTCCGGCGCGCCGAACGTGCCCACGGCCCGCACCTGCTCACCCGCGTACGACGCGCCGGTGCCGGTGAACGCCTGCACACAGCCGACCAGACCCTGCGCCGCGGCCGCCGCGACCAGGGCCCCGCCGACGATCAGCGTGTCCGTACGGTCGCGTACCGCCACCAGGACGGCCAGCGGAATGACCACGAAGACCTGGACGTACCTGACATAACCCGGCAGACCGGCCAGCACGTCGGCCGAGGCCAGCAACGAGACGCCGGCCGCCGCCGCGACGGGAGCGAACACCAGGGCGCGGGCCGGCAGCCGCTCCGCCACCGAACGGGCCGGCAAGAGGGCGACCCCCGCACGCGTCAGCAGGACGGCGACCGCCGCCACCGCCAGCACGAGCGACATCACGTCGGCGGCCGTCAGCCGCACCCCGGAGGACAGCTCCTCGTGCCGGGCGGGCAGGCACGTCAGCAGCACCAGCGCGGCGGCGAGCAGGCTGGGCCGGAAACGGACGCGCACGGCTAGCTCCCGCTCCGGCGCAGCAGGCACCACAACGTCCGCATCATGATCTTGATGTCGGAGCGGAGGGTCCAGCCGTCCACGTAGTAGTTGTCGAAGCGGGCGCGGTCCTCGATCGAGGTGTCACCCCGCAGCCCGTGGATCTGGGCCCAGCCGGTGAGCCCGACCGGCAGCCGGTGCCGCAGGTCGTAGCCGGGGATCGTCCGGGAGAACTGCTCCACGAAATGCGGGCGTTCCGGGCGGGGGCCGACGATGCTCATGCTGCCCTTGAGCACGTTCCACAGCTGCGGCAGCTCGTCGGCCGACGTCCTGCGCAGCGACCTGCCGATCGGGCCGACCCGATGATCGTCGGCGATGCTCCACAGCGTCGCCGACTCGTGCGGATCGGCTGAGCGCATCGTCCTGAGCTTGAGCAGCTCGATCGGCCCGCCCCCGAGCCCCACGCGCTGCTGCCTGAACAGCAGCTTCGGGCCGACCTCCGAGCGCACCATCACGGCGCAGAGCGCCAAGATCGGCGCGGTCAGGACGAGCCCGGTCAGCGCGACCGCGACGTCGAGCACCCGCTTCACCGGCCAGGAGGCGCGGCGCTGCGCCTCGGGACGCATGCGCAGCAGCGGGAAGCTGCGCACGTGCTCGTGCAGCGTGACGAAGTCGACGATCACGTCGGCCGGGTCGGGCGCGAGATACACCTCGCAGCCGAGCGCACGCGCCGTCCTGGCGAACGACTGCCGGGCCGCCCCCGCGATGACCACCGCGCGCACCCCGTGGGCCTGCACGATGTCGGTGACGTCGCTCAGCCCGCCGAGTACGGGAACGCACTGGCTCTCTCCCGCGCCCTCGTCCAGGAAGCCCACCGGCAGCAGGCCGTGCTCCGGATGGGCCAGCAGGAGGTCCGCGAGCCGGTGACCGTGCGCGCCCGCGCCGACCACCAGCGTGGGCGCGGACCTGCCGCGCTCGCGCGCCCTGCGGACCGCCAGGCACAGGACGCTCCTGCCGCAGACCGCGAGGAACGTGAACAGCGTCGCGAACAGCACGACCTCGACGAGCGACGCCGCGCCCCAGCAGGCCACCAGGACGCTCACCAGACCGGATCCCGCCAGCCAGAGGCCGCGATCGAGGCAGGAGGGCACGATGCGTGGCACGTAGACCCGGCCGGCGCCGTTCAGCGCCAGCACGACGATCCCCGCGACGGCGATCCGGCGGAGGTCCTGCTCGGCGCCGGCCGCGGCGACCGTCATGCACACCACGTCGACGCCGGCCAGGCCGAGCGGCTGGACAGCCCGCCGATGCCCCGCGCTCTGGGCTCCGGCCCGCCAGACGATCTGGCGGCGGGCCCTGATACTTACAGCCACTGCTTCTCCGGAATAGCTAGTTCGACCAGGTCAACGGTTGATCGGCCGGCCCGATCCGCCCGAAAGCCGATGCCCGCCCCACCCACGCGCCCCGTGCTCACGTGTGCCTCGCCCGCGTGCGGTTTCTCCCCCTCGCCCCTCGCCCCTCGCCCCTCGCTGCGTGCCGCGCTCGGGCGTGCGCGGGACGTCTCGACGTGACGCTCATTCCGAGCGGGCCCACCCGCTCGGGTGGCAGCGCGGCCGGGTCAGGCCGGCACGGATCGACGGCGGCGCCACCATGACGGCCCGGCGATCACCGGCCCGACGCCCCGCGCGTCCCGCGGTGTCTCGCGACTGCTCGGCGGGCGGCCGGCCGGAGCCGGTCACTCAGTCACTTCGTCCGCGCGGTCGCTGATGCGGCGGGACGACGCCGCCACCCGACGCCATCACCCGGCGCTGCCACCCGGGACCGCCGTGCGGAGGCCATGCATGGCGGTGCCGCACGGTGGTGCCGCACGGTGGCATCGCATGGTGGTGGCACTGGACGGCGGCGGGATCGGACGGCAGTGGTGCGCCGTGCGGCGGCGACTCGACCGCGCGGCAGGATGGATCCGCATCACCGCCCGAGAGGCGTCGCCGGCTGGTCCTTCACGGGTCGTCGCGCCCCAGCCGGTGCCGAGTGCCGGGGTGGAACCCGGGCTACACCGCGGGCCGGCCCCCCGGCGCCGGCAGACATCGTTCGTGCCCATGCACGAGAGACCTGGCGGTGGCGTGCGCGGCCAGGCCGACAGCCGGGACGAGACCGGTGGCGGTCGGCGCGCGACCGTCCTCCAGGATGTGATTCAGCACGGGATTCCCTCGGCTCCGAAGAGATGCGTCATCACCGAAATTAGGTTCACGAAGGCGATTGCGTGACGAGCCACCCCGACTCCCATGATCAAGCTTTCTTGGTCGTGCGCAAGTGAACCTGTGGCCTGGTTCAGGCGTCCCGCGCCGATCAGGGCCTAGCTTTGGGGGTGTTGGTCCGGCTTATCCCGGGCTGAGCGCGCACCGGCGCTCAGCGCGTCACGCTGGGCGGAGCTCAGCCGGTCGGACCTCGGGGTGACGGCGTACGCGCCGCGCCCGGTCCGCACCACCACGAGCGGGTCGGTGAGGGCCGGACGGCGGCTGATCGCGTCCAGTGCGGTGCCCGCCCGCCGGGCGGGCCAGCCGAGCGCGGCGGCGAGGCCGGTCACGGTGAGGGGCCGGGCGGCGTGCACCAGCGCGGCCAGCACCGTCAGCCCGTCGTGCACGACGGCGTCGGTGAGGCCGCTGCCGTTCATCTGCTCGTGGATCCAGGCGAAGAACCCCGCCATCCGCCCCAGCCGGGCGCCGGCGGGCGTGCCGGCGCCGAAGATCTCGATCCCGTGCCGCGCGGCCGCCGCGACCTCGGCGTGGGCCCCGGTGTCGGTCTCGAACGCCCGCAGCCAGACGTCGTCGTCGATGACGTACCGCTCGCGGCGGCCGGAGTCGCGGGCACGCCTGAGCAGCCCCATCCCTTCGAGGTAGCCGACCGCCTTCGACACAGACGCGGGGCTGACCTTCAGCCGGCGGACGAGCTCGGCGGAGGTGAGGCTGCCGGCTTCGGAGACGAGCAGGCAGGAGAACACGCGCGCGGGCATCCTGGGCAGGCCGGTCCCCGCCAGCAGCGCGGCGAACCGCGCCACGAACTCGCGCACGGACGGCTCCTCCCCGGCCGGTGGCTCGCCCTCCTGGGCCGCCGGCCTGCGGCGGCGGGCACGCTGCCCCGCGACCTGCTGGGCACGATCGGCCAGGTAGCCGCCGGGGGCGCGGTTGCGGGCCACTTCGCGGCTGATCGTGGACGTGGGCCGGCCCAGCCGCCTGGCGATCTCGGCGTAGCCGAGCCCTTCGGCCAGCCAGCTCGCGATCTGCCGGCGATCCTCGTGGGTCAGCCTGCCTCCGGGCATCGACTCGCCGCCTGTCGGTTCGGGTTCACGGGTGCGTTCACCCACAGTACATTGCAACGATCGGTCGGTGTGAATTGCATTTCCCGACAATGTTGTTGCAACGATTCTGTGAGAAATGCCAGGTAAGAGCATTGTATGAATGCTGACTTGTTGACTAGAGATAAAACGCTACGTAGCCTTTACTGCCTCGGAAACATTCGTGGAGGACAAGGAACCCCCGATGACCCAACCGCTGGACGTCCCCCTGATGCGAGCCCGCCTCTCGGACCTGCTCGCCGAACACCGCATCCCGAGCGCCACGATCGGTGTCCTCGCCGGCGGCAAGAGCGCCGAGTTCGCGGCCGGCGTCAAAAACGTCTCCACGCGGGAGCCCGCGACGACCGGCACCGTCTACCAGTGCGGCTCCGTGTCGAAGACCTGGACCGCCCTCGCCTTCATGCAGCTCGTCGACGAGGGAAAGGTCGCCCTCGACGAGCCGGTGCGGACCTACCTTCCCGGCTTCCGCGTCGCCGACCCCGAGGCCGGGGCCCGGGTCACACCCCGCCACCTCCTCAACCACACCAGCGGCATCGAGGAGAGCTACGCAGATCCGGGCGAGGACGACGACGTGTACGAGCGCATGGTGGCGAACATCGCCGACGCACGGCAGGTCCACCCCGTGGGGTACACGCACGGCTACAGCCCGGCCCTGGGCTACGCGATTCTCGCCCGCATCATGGAGGTGAGCGACGGCAAGCGGTGGGACGACATCATGCGCGACCGCCTGTTCGTCCCCCTGGGGCTGACCTCGACGAACACCCGGCCCGAGCGCGTGGACCCGGACCGTGCCGCGACCGGCTACCTGATCAGATCCCTCGAAGAGGGGCCCGTGAGCTCACCGCTGACGCACCTGCCGCGCGCCTTCGGCCCCGGCGGCAACGTCAGCACCACGGCCGGGGAACTGCTCACGCTGGCGTACGTCTTCCTCAACGAGGGCCGGGCGCCGGACGGGACCGCCATCGTCTCGCCGGACGCCATCCGCGAGATGACGACGTCACGGGTTCCCGTACCCGACCCGTACACGTTCGGGCCGGAATGGGCGCTCGGCCTCATCGTGTGCGACTGGCACGGCCAGACCGTCTACGCCCACGACGGCAGCGCGATCAGCCAGAGCGCCCGGCTGCGCATCCTGCCGGAGCCGGGCATCGCCATCTCGATGCTGGCGAACGCCGGGCCGCACGACGGCTTCTACCGGATGGTCTTCAACGAGATCCTGTCCGCCCTCGGCGCGCCCACCATCCCCGCCCTGCCGGAGCCGGACCCGGCCCTCGTGCTCGACCTGTCCAGGTACGAGGGCTCCTACGAACGCCCCGGCACCCGCTACGACGTGACGGCGGAAGCCGGAAAACTCCATCTGAAACACACTCTGAACCCCATGGAGGCGCAACTCCTCGGCAAACCGGAACAGCTCGACCATGAACTGCACCCCATCAGCGACACCCATTTCCTCATGTGCTCCGACGACCCTCTCGAAGACCCGCAGACGCTCGCCATCTACGACGTCGAGAACGGCGCCGCCCGTTACCTCCACCTCAACTGCCGCGTTCATCCGAGAATCGACGAGAAAGGCGCCACCGTGCACATCATGGCTGTCTCCAGCATTTCCGACGGCGACGGTTTCTGGGAATCGATCAAAATGGCGTACGGCCGGCTGCCCCAGGGCGCGCGATGGACGATGGCCGTGGCGAGCACCGACGGCACCAGGGCGGTCAACGTCATCGTGCACGACTCGATCGACGCCGTCCGAAGTTTCTTCGAGGACCATGCCGGCCCTTTCGCCACGACGGAATACTTCGAGGCCGACGCACCCAACGCGGTCGGGCTCCCGATGGCATGAATGATGCCGGGGCCCGTACGAATGACGGGCCCCGGCACAGGTGAAACCGGTCAGGACATCGTCTCCAGCTCGGTCCGCGTCACCTTGATGGTGTTCTCCGGCAGCGGCGCCGGATTGTTCGAGGCGTCCAGCGGATATTTGGCCTGGACGGGATTGAGCAGCGCCGCCGGAGAGTCGGGGAAGGTCTCCAGGAACAGGACGTAGCCGCTGTCCTGCTTCAGCTCGCTGGTGTGCTCCTCCTCGTAGGTCACGCCGTCGAAGACCCCGCCGAGCTCCTTGACCTCGATGGTCTGCCCCACCTTGGCCTCGCCCTTGAAGACCTTCACCACCTGCGCGGTGGAGACGGTGATGACCATCGGCGGCGGCTCCGGCTGGTCGCCGGCCGCCTCGGCGGGGGCGCCGGCCTCGGGGTTGAGCTGCGGATCCGTCGTCGTGGGGTCGGGCTCCGTCACTTCCTGCAGGTAGCGCGGCTCGCCGACGATCCGGGCCTCGACGACCAGGCTCGCCCGGTCGAAGAGTGCGTCGGCGCTCTCGTACTGGGGATAGTCGGCACGGTAGAGAACGGTTTCGTCGTGGGACGAGCACGCGGTCACGAAGAGCGCGGTCAGGACGAGCGCGCCGAGACGCCGTAGCACTTGGCGGCCTCCTTTAGTAGTAGGCGTTGACGTCGCTGACATCGTGCGCCTGGGGTTTCGTCATCGTGTTGCGGTTACGGCTCGTGTTCATGATCGACGTGCTCGAGTTGTGCGCGAGGTTCAGCGCGTGCCCGAACTCGTGGACGAGCGTGCTGGTGACGAAGTTGGCGAAGTTCGAGGCGTCCCGGTTGATGGTGCGCGAATTCAGCTTGATGTACATGCACATCCCGCCGCACCGCTGGTAGGTCCCGTACCAGGTGTTGCTGTACGACTTCACCGTGATGGTGGAACCCGAATTCGAGTTCTTGTAGAAGTTGGCCGGGCTAGACGTGGCGTTCCAATTGGCTAGCGCCTTGTTCATCGGCGTCTGCCACGTGCTGTTGTAGCTGTACGGGAGCATGTGAATGCTGGCGATGTCCTGGCCGGTGCCGTTCCAGTGGGCGAACGCCGGATTGGCGCCCGTCGTCAGTATCAACCCCAGGACGGCGGCGATCGCGAGCCCCCGTCGTGCGGTACGTCCCAACACTTTCGAAGGCATGTCGAAAGGTCACTCCCTGCGTGTCCGAGAATGCTGCGCCTGAATGCGGGAGACCGAGCCGGAAAAACCCGGGAAAAAGTAGGGCCCGACGGGCGGGAAGAGAAAGGAAAAGGTTTTTCGAAGAACCTGGAAGGGAGTATGCAAGCCTGCTTGATCACGTGTCAAGACAGTCGTGAGCCAAATGATCGCCGGCCCCGGCGGCGGTCGCGGGGCTCGGACGGAAGCCGGGCCGCAGGTGGTCGCGGGACGTCCGGCGAAGCCGAGCAGGAGGGCGGCGGAAGCCGAGCAGAGGGGGCGGCGGCGGTCAGTTCGCGCGGACGCGGAGCCCTTCCAGCATGACGGTGAGGAAGCGGCGCCCCGCCGCCGCCCGATCGTCGGCGCCCGTGGCGGGATGCATGGACGCCGCATACACCACCCCGCACATCAGCGGCACCACGTGATCCTGCGTCACCTCGGGATCGACGGCGCCCGCCGCGTGCGCCCGCTCCAGGATCCGCCCGGACAGATCGGCGAGCCGCTGCTTGAGTTCGGCGGTGTGCGGCAGGACGTTCACGGGCGCGGCGAAAACGGGGGAGAGCGAGGCGTCGGCGAGCAGCGCGTCGACGGAGGCGTACAGGAAGTCGCGCAGCCCCGCGTAGGGATCGTCGCAGGCCAGCGCCCGCTCGGCCTGCGCGAGCAGCGCCTCGAACCCGGGGGTGGCGACGGTCTCGACCAGCGCCTCCGGGGTGGGGAAGTGGCGGTAGACCGTGGCCACCCCGACCGAGGCGGCCCGCGCGACGTCGTTGAGCTGGATCGGCGTCCCCTCGTCCACGAGTCGGCGGCCCACCTCGACGATGCGGTGCCAGTTGCGGGCGGCGTCCTTGCGCAGCGGGGCGGCGGTCATGGTCACCAGCATAACCGGATGGCTCATCCGTTTGTGTTACGGTGAAACGGATAAGCCATCCGGTTCTCGCTGGCGGCCGGTTCGATCATCCGGCTCGGCTTCTTCGGCTGACCGGCCGCACGACACGAAGGGCAGGATCACATGACCCAGCACAGCATCGAGGCGGGCGGCAGAACGCGCACGTACATCGTGGTCGGCCCGAAGGACGGCCCAGAGGATGGTGCGGACGCCCGCGCCCTCTTCCTGATCTTCCACGGCTCCCGGCAGACGGGGGCGAAACACAGGACGTTCACCGGCGGCGCCTTCGACGCGCCGGCGGAGCGCGGCACGGCGGTGGTGGTCTACCCCGACGGCCACCGGGGCAACTGGAACGACGCTCGCCGCGACAGCTCGTTCCCGGCCAGGCTGGAGAACGTCGACGACGTCGCGTTCACCCGGGCGCTGATCGAGAAACTGACCGTCAGTCACCGGATCGACCCGGGCCGGATCTTCGCGGTGGGCTACTCCAACGGCGGGCAGATGGTGATGCGCCTGGCCCACGAGGCGCCGGAGCTGATCGCGGGGGCGGCGGTGATCGCCGCGACCATGCCCGCGCCGGAGAACTTCCTGTTCGCCTCGGCGCCACCCGCGCCGATGCCGGTGCTGCTGGTCCACGGCACGAAGGACCCGATCATCCGGTACGAGGGCGGCGAGCCGAGCTGGTGGGTGCGGACGGCGTTCAAGGTCGGCGGGCAGAGCCTGTCGATGCCGCGGACCGCGGCCTACTTCGCCACCCGCAACGGCATCACCGCCGAGCCCGTCAGCACGACGCTGCCGCACCGGCCCGGATCGCCTGGCCGGACGACGGTCGAGCGCACCGACTACCGGCAGGAGGGCCGGCCGCCGGTGGTGCTCTACACGGTGCACGGCGGCGGCCACACCATCCCCGGCCCCGCCGAGGCGCCCGCTGTGATCGGCAGGACCAACCAGGACGTCAGCACCGCCGACCTGGTCGCCGAGTTCTTCGCGGACGTTCGGAAGCAGCAGGAGCCGGTCAGGAGCCGGGCCGCAGATTCTGCCGGGCCCACTCCTCGAACGTCGTGAGAGGCAGGCCGAGGGCCCGTGCGAACTCCGGGCGGGCGGGCTGAGGGTGCTCGTTGACGCGCGACTGCCCGAAGCCCATGTCGGGCATCCCTGCCGCGACCGCCTCCGCCGGGGTCATGTCGGGCGCGGTCAGCTCGACGCCCAGATGGCGGGAGAGGATCTCGGCGATGGCCGTCATCGACTGGATGTCGCCGGCCAGCTCCAGCTCGACCCGGTCGAACCGCTCGGGTGAGGTGATGGCCGTGGCCGCCGCCACGCCGATGTCGTGCACGGCGACGAGCCGCAGCTCGGTGGTGGGCTTCAGCAGGGTCACCAGCCCGTTCTCGACCCCTCGGGGGAACAGGATCCGCACGGAGGGACGGATGTTCTCCATGAAGAAACTCGGCTTGAGGATGGTCCAGCGCTCGAAGCCCGCCTCGCGCACTCGGTCCTGGATGCCGGTCTTCGCGGTGTAGTAGGGCTCCATGAAGGCCCACTCGTCCTTGACCCACTTGGTGTGCGACCCGGCTCCGGAGACGGAGGTGTGCACGAAGTGCGGCACGCCGGCCGCCCGCGCCGCCTCGATCAGGTTGGCGGCCTGCTCCACCTCGCCCTCGAAGGCGCGTCCGTTCATGTCGGGCATCTGGACGGAGAAGACGGCGCGGGCCCCGTCCGCCGCCGTCTTGAGCGAGTCGCGGTCGTCGAGGTCGCCGGTCACCAGCTCGGCGCCGAGCGCCTCGACGGCCTTCGCCCGGTCGGCGGCCGGGTCGCGAACCAGCGCCCGTACGGGGACGCCGGCCGCGAGAAGGGCCCGGGCGGTGGCGCCGCCTTGCAGGCCGGTGGCGCCGACGACCAGGACGGGTGCGGAGTGTGCGGACATGATTCTCCTCAGTCGATACGAAACGGCGGGGCCCGCCGCTTACGTATTGGTACGATACGGAGGACCCCGCCACTTAGCAAGTTCGGAGATGACGCCATGACCGTCAGGCGTGCGGACGCCCAGCGCAACTACGCGCGCATCCTCGCCGTGGCCGAGGCCGAGGTGGCCGCGCACGGCGCGGAAGCCTCCCTGGAGCAGATCGCCCGCGTCGCGGGAGTCGGCTCGGCCACCGTGCGGCGGCACTTCCCCGGCCGGCGGGCGATGTTGCAGGCGGTGTTCCACGAGCGGGTCGAGGCGCTGTGCGCCCGCGCCGAGGAGCTGGCGGAGGCGGCCGACGCGCGGGCCGCGCTGCTGGAGTGGCTGGGCGCGCTCACCACGTACGCCGCCTCCGCGCGGGGAATGGCCGACGTGCTGGTCCCGGACGGCCAGGCCGAGGCCGATCACGCGAACGCCTGCGCGGTCCAGATCGGCGGGGCGGTCGAGCCGCTGGTGCGCAACGCCGCGAAGGCCGGCGCGGTGGGGCAGGACGTGACGGTCGCCGACCTCGTCGCCCTGGTCACGGGCATCACGCTGGCCACGGAACGCCACCCCGACCCGGTCGCCGAGGCGCACCGGCTGCTCGCTCTGGCGGTCCAGGGGATCAGCCCGATCAGCCCCCGCCCTGCACAAGATGGCGACGGGACTGCGGCGGAGCGTTAGGCGGCCGGGCTCCCGCTCGGCGCCGGCCCCGACGTCGACGCCGACGCCGAGCGGCGCAGGTGGGCGGGCTCGGCGATGAAGCGCGTGCCGAACGCCGACAGCAGGCACAGCAGCCCCGACACCACCACGATCGGCCAGAGCCGCCCGCCCGACCAGTCGTCCAGCCAGGCCGCCACGAAGGGGATGCAGCCGCCGACGACGGCGCCGGTGATCTCCCGGGTGAAGGTGACGCCGGTGTAGCGGTGCCGTACGTCGAACAGCTCCGACATCATCGTGGCCTGCGAGGCGAGCGTCAGGTCGTTGCAGAGCGTGAAGATCATCACGAAGGCGGCCCAGATCACTACGGGCGTGCCGGTGTCGAGCATGAAGAAGAAGGGGTAGAACAGCACCGCCGCCGCGACCGAGCCGGCCACCATCACCGGGCGGCGCCCGTACCGGTCGCACAGCAGGCCCGCGATCGGCACGGTGACCAGCTTGACCAGGTTGGCGATCACCACGGCGGTCAGGCCGACCCACGACGGGGCGTGCACGTGCGTGGTCAAATACGTCAGGGCGTAGACGGACGGCAGGTAGCTGATCACGTTCGGCGCGACGCTGATGAGCATGCCCGGCACGATCTTGCGGCCTGAGGTGGCGAACAGCGCCCGCAGCGGAGCCTGCGCGTGCCCGCCGCTCTCCTTCGCCTCGCGGAACTCGGGGGTGTCGGAGACCTTCAGCCGCACGATCACGCCGCCCACGCCGACCAGGACGCTGAGCAGGAACGGGATGCGCCAGCCGTACGCGATGAAGGACTCGTGCGACATGAGCGCGGAGACGAGGAAGAAGACGCCCGTCGCGACCAGCGAGCCGACCGCGTTGCCGAGGGTCGGCGCGCTGGCGTTCAGCCCGCGCGCCCTGGTCTCGGCGTGCTCGGCCGACATCAGCATGGCGCCCGCGTACTCGCCGCCCGCGCCGAGCCCCTGCACCACGCGCAGCGCCACGAGCATGATCGGCGCGGCCGGGCCGATGGCGGCGTAGGAGGGCAGCAGGCCGATCAGCGTGGACGCCGCCGCCATGAGGAGCAGGGTGACGAACAACATCGTCCTGCGGCCGACGCGGTCGCCGAGCACGCCGATGACGATGCCGCCGACCGGCCGGGCGAAGAACCCGACGGCGAACGTGGCGAGCGAGGACAGGGTCGCCGCCACCGGGTCACCTGACGGGAAGAACACGAGGGGCAGGACCAAGGCGGCGGCGGTGCCGTACAGCGAGAAGTCGTACCACTCGAGCGCGGTGCCCACGGTGGAGGCGATCGTGGCCCGGCTGAGCCGCAGCTTCATCGGTTGCTCCCTGCTGATGGTGTCCTTACCCATCGGACCATTAACGTTAATGTGGGCGTTACACTACGAGTGTCCAGTTCAAGAGGTCAAGGGGTTCGCCGATCCCGCCGCTAGCATGAACGTTAATGAGAGCAGTCCACGCAGGGTTTCCGGTGCCGGCGCTCCTGCTGCCAGACTGCGGATCTACGTAGTGGGGCAAGAGCTGAGCCGGAGGATGACGGGGATGGCACGTTCGCAACGGGTGACGCTACGCGATGTGGCCGACCGGCTGGGCCTGTCGGCGAACACCGTGTCGCGCGCGCTGGCCGGGAAAGACCAGGTCAGCGAGGCTACCAGAGCTCTGGTGAGCGCCGAGGCCAAGCGGCTCGGCTACGTCCCCAACAGCCACGCCCGCTCGCTGGTGTCCGGCAGGACCATGGTCGTCGGCCTGGTCATCACCAACCCGTCCAACCCCTTCTACGCCGCGCTGATCTCGGCCGTCGAACGGGAGTGCCGCGCGGCCGGCTACTCCGTGCTGCTCCTCGTGACCGAGGACTCGGCCGAGAACGAGGAACGCGCGGTCCAGCAGCTCCTGCGCTTCGGCGTGGACGGCGTGCTGGGCGTCGCCACCGAGCTCAGGGGCGACGTGTGGGACGGGCTGAGCGAGGCGAACATCCCGGTCGTGCAGCTCAGCCGCGACATCCCCGGCCGCGGCCTGGACTTCGTCGGCATCGACGCGGAGTCGGCCATCGCCGACGCGGTGGTCCGGTCGGCCGGTCCCGGCGTCCGGCGGATCTGGCTGCTGGAGGAGGACCTGCGCATCAGTACGGTCGCCGCCAGGATCGCGGGCTTCCGTCGCGCCCTCGACCGGCTGGGCGTCGCCAGTGAGCAGGCGCTCGTGCTCAAGGTGCCCACCCACCGCACGAGCGGCGCCACCCAGCCGTGGCGGCCCGACGACGCGTACGCGCTGGCGTCGAACCTGATCACCAGGGGCAACCATCCCGACCTGCTGATCACCGCGAACGACTACTTCGCGCTCGGCGCCTACCGGGCCATCAGGGAGCGCGGCCTGACCGTCCCCGGCGACGTACGCGTGCTCGGCTATGGCGACCACCCGTTCGCGGCCTACCTCCAGCCGTCCCTGACCACGATCAGGCTACCGGCCGACGAGGCGGGCACGGCCGCGGTCGATCTGCTGCTGCGCCGGATCGCCGAGCCGGACCGCCCTCGCACCAGCACCCGCCTGCCCGCCGAGCTGATCGAACGCCAGTCGACGACGGGCTGACCGCCCGGTAAGGCGAAAATTTACAGAGATGTCCTTCCACTGAAAATTTTTTGAGCAGAAAGAGCAAAAGTCAGGACCGGCGGGTGCCCGCGGCGATGATGCGATCACCGAGCGAACATCGCTGATCATGCCCGGGTGTCCGTTTCCCGGGCATATCCCCAGCTCAGGACGCCCGTCCGGCGGCTCGTCCGCCGGCCGTCGAGTCCGTCACGCCGGCGGAAAGGGCCGGCCGCACCGTTGAGATCGTCTCCTCATCCAGCGTGACCCACCGGGTTCGCGCGCCTTCGATGACCGGCTGAGCACCGCACAGCCCGCTCGGCCGGCCGCCTCGCACACCCCCTGGAGGAGCTTGATGGATCAGCCGAGTGAATTAGAGCTGCCGGACTCCCGATGGAACGGCCTCCGCCAATCCCCCCGAGAGCCAGACCATCCGGACGCGTCGTGGAATCGTTTCGCGACGGACGAGGCCAAGCCGGAATCGCGCTGGCCCCGCAGACTCGCTCCCGTCCTCGCGGTCGTCCTGATGGTGGAGATGGCCTACGCCATGCCCGCCTACGCGGCGCCGCGCTCGGCCCCGGCCACGCAGAAAGAGGCCCCGGTGACCGGCGGGAAGGTCCCCGTCCAGCCGCCGATGGCCGATCCCGCCGCCCAGCAGGCATGGAAGGCGCCACCGGAAGTCCGCTGGCCGCGACCGCAGAAGGCGGAGCTGGGCGGCGGCTCCGCCTCCACCCTGGCGGCCGGCTTCCCGGTCAAGCTGGCGCAAAGCAACGCCAAGACCGCCCAGGCCGCGACCCCCATCGGCGTCGAACTGCTCGACACCGACCTGCTCGGCCTGGCCATGCGGATCACCCCGGGACAGGGCGTGGCGGCCACGGCAGCGGCCGAACCCGTCAAGGCGCCCGTCAAGACGCAGGTGGAGGTGGACTACTCCGGCTTCCGCCACGCCTACGGCGGTGACTACGGCTCCCGGCTCCGGCTGGTCAAGCTGGAGGAGTGCGCACTCACCGGCGCGGCCGGCTGCGCCGCACCGGAGCCGGTGAAGAGCGAGAACAACGCCAAGACCGGCACGGTGAGCGCCGAGGTCGAGACCGGCGGCCTGTACGCGCTGACCGCGGCGGCCTCGGGACCGTCCGGCGACCACGCCGCCACCTCCCTGTCGGCCTCGTCCGACTGGAGCGTCGGCACCCAGTCGGGTGACTTCACCTGGGGCTACGAGATGCGCACGCCCCCGTCCCTGGGCGGCGAGGAGCCGAGCCTGTCGCTCGGCTACTCCTCGCAAAGCGTGGACGGCCGTACCGCCTCCACCAACAACCAGGCGTCCTGGGCGGGCGAGGGCTTCGAGCTCAACCCCAGCGGCTACATCGAACGCCGCTACAAGTCCTGCATGATCGACGGCAAGAAGACCGGCGACCTGTGCTGGGACCAGGACAACGCCACCATGTCACTGGGCGACTCCTCGGTCGAGCTGGTCAAGGACGCCACCACCAAGCAGTGGCGGCCCAAGCGCGACGACGGCACCAGGATCGAGCTGCTGACCGGCGCCACGAACGGCGACAACAACGGCGAGTACTGGCGCGTCACCACCGACGACGGCACCCAGTACACCTTCGGCCAGAACCGCCTGCCCGGCTGGGCCAGCGGCAAGGCCGAGACGAAGTCGGTGCAGACGGTGCCGGTGTTCGGCAACAACAGCGGTGAGCCGTGCTACAGCAGCACCCCGGCCAACGCCTGGTGCCAGCAGGGTTACCGGTGGAACCTCGACCACGAGGTGGACACGCACGGCAACGCCACCACGTACTGGTACGCCCAGGAGAAGAACTACTACGGCCGGCACATGAAGCCCGAACAGGGCACCGTGTACGACCGCGCCGCCTACCTGACCCGCATCGACTACGGCTACCTGAAGGGTGAGCTGTTCACCAAGGCGCCGGCCGCCCGCGTGGTGTTCGACGTCGCCGAGCGCTGCCTGCCCAGCGGCACGATCACGTGTGCTCCCGAGCAGCTCAAGAAGGACACCGCCGGCCACTGGCCGGACGTGCCCTTCGACCAGATCTGCGACTCGGGCGTGAAGTGCACCGACCGGCTGGCGCCGACGTTCTTCACCCGCAAGCGCCTGACCAAGGTCACCACCCAGGTCCGCAACGCGGCCGGCCAGTACTACCCGGTGGACTCCTGGGCACTGGCGCACCAGTTCCCCGCCTCCGGCGACGGCATGAGCCCGGCGCTGTGGCTGGCCTCGGTGCAGCAGACCGGTCACGTGGGCGGCACGCTCTCGCTGCCCCCGGTGAAGTTCATCGGCGTGCAGCTGCCCAACCGGGTGGACTCCGACGAGGGCCGCGCCCCGCTGGTCAAGTGGCGGGTCCAGGCGATCGACAACGAGTCCGGCGGTGAGCTGCGGATCAACTACTCGGCCGCCGACTGCAAGCCGGGCGACGTGCCCGCGGCGGACAAGAACACCAGGCGCTGCTTCCCGCAGCGCTGGGCCCCGCCGAACGAGGCCGAGGTCACCGACTGGTTCCACAAGTACCTGGTCACCCAGACCGTCGAGGTGGACCGCGTGGCCGGCTCGCCGAGCGTGGTCACCGACTACGAGTACCTGGACGGCGCCGGCTGGCACTACGCCGACACCAACCTGGTCAAGCCCGAGCACCGCACGTGGGCCGACTACCGCGGCTTCGGCCGGGTCCGCATCCGCGAGGGCGACGGCCAGGACACCAAGCGCACGCTGACGGAGTACCGCTACTTCCGCGGCATGCACGGCGACAAGCAGGCCGACGGCTCCAAGCGCAACGTGCAGGTGGTCGACTCCGAGGGCGGCAAGCTCGACGACCTCGACCAGCTCGCCGGCTTCGAGCGCGAGGAGATCATGTACGACGGCGATGGCGGCGCCATCGTGACCGCGACCGCCGAGGAGCCGTGGTCGGTCAAGACGGCCGAGTCCACGCAGGGCGGCATCACCAAGGCCGCGCACGTGGTCCAGCCGAAGTCCATGGTCACCCGCACCGCGATGACGGGCGGCACATGGCGGCGTACCGGCGAGGAGCGCTCGTACGACGCCAAGGGCCTGCTCGCCACCGTCGAGGAGAAGGGCGACCTGGCCACCACCGCCGACGACCAGTGCGTCCGCTACACCTACGCCCGCAACGACACGAGCTGGATGATCGACTACCCCAGCCGGGTGCAGAAGGTCGCCGCGAGCTGCGGCACCCCGATGTCCACCCTGGCCGCGGGCGAGGTGCTCTCGGACGAGAAGGTCCAGTACGACGGCCAGGCGAACGGCCAGCCGCCGACCAAGGGCGACGTCACCTCCGTCCAGGAGCTCGTCTCGGCCGACGGGCAGACGATCAACGGCACCGTCCGCACCTTCGACGCCTACGGCCGCGAGATCAGCGAGACCGATCCCGTGGGCACCAAGTCCGTGACCAGCTACAGCCCGGCCACCGGCGCCCCGCCGACGGAGACCACGGAGACGAACGACCTCGGCCACACCGAGCGCACCCTGCTCGAACCGGCCTGGGGCGAGCCCGTCGCCGAGATCGACGAGAACAACCGCCGGGTCGACATGGAGTACGACGCGCTCGGCCGCCTGATCAAGGTCTGGCAGCCGGACCGGAACAAGGCGGCGGGCCAGTCGCCCAGCACCGAGTACTCCTACACGACGCGGACCGACGGCCCCAGCTACGTCACCACCAAGACGCTGCGCGCCGACGGCGGCTACACCACCAGCTACGAGCTCTACGACGGCCTGATGCGCGAGCGCCAGACCCAGGAGCCGGCGCCCACGGACGACCAGACGCAGGACCCCGCCCTGCGTGACGGCCGCACGATCACCGACACCTTCCACAACTCCCAGGGAGAGGAGTACAAGTCCAACACCGGCTACTTCGCCACCGGCGCGCCCGCCACCGAACTGCTGGCGGTGGCCGACTCGGCCGTCCCCAACCAGATCGTGTCGCTGTTCGACGGCACCGGCGAGGTCAACGCCGAGGTCTTCAAGGCCAAGGGCGCGGAGAAGTACCGGGTCTCGGCCAAGGAGGAGGGCGACCGGCTGCACGTCACCCCGCCCCCTGGAGGCACCGCGACCACCCGGATCGGTGACGCCGAGGACCGGCTGATCGAGCTGCGCCAGTACAAGGGCGCCACCCCGACCGGCGAGTACGAGGCCACCAAGTACACCTACGACCAGGCCGGCCGCCTGGCCACGGTGACCGACCCGGCGGGCAACGTCTGGAAGCACCACTACGACCTGCGCGGCAGGGAGATCAGGACCGAGGACCCGGACAAGGGCGTCACCACCACGACGTACAACGACGCCGACGAGATCGTCTCCACCACCGACTCGCGCGGCAAGACGCTCTGGTACGGCTACGACGCCCTGGGCCGCAAGACCCAGCTGCGGGAGGGCTCGGCGAGCGGCACCCTGCTGGCCGAGTGGAAGTACGACGCGCTGGCCAAGGGTGAACTGCACGCCAGCATCCGCTATGTCGGCGGGCAGGCGTACACGGCGGAGATCAACACCATCGACGCCGACTACCGCGCCCTGCGCCAGACCGTCACCATCCCGGCGCGCGAGGGCAAGCTGGCCGGTACCTACCAGCTCAACACCCGCTACACGCTCGACGACCAGGTGCAGTCGGTCAGCTTCCCGGCGGGCGGCGGCCTGGCCGAGGAGCAGGTCGTCTACAGCTACGACGGGCTCAGCCAGCCGGTCAAGGTCACCGGCCTGTCGGCGTACGTGAGCGCGACCCGCTACTCCAAGATGGGAGAGATCCTCCAGTACGAGCTGGGTGAGGGCGCCAAGAAGACCTGGATGACCTACACCCACGACGAGAGCACCCGCTACCTGACCGGCATGCGGCTGGACCGGGCCGGCGCGTCCGCCAGCGACCTGGACCTCAGCTACGGCTACGACGCGGCCGGCAACATCACCAAGATCGCCGACAGGGCCGCCCAGGACACGCAGTGCTTGAAGTACGACCACCTGCGCCGCCTGACCTCGGCGTGGACGGCCACCGACGACTGCGCCAGTGGATCGCCCCAGTCCGGCACGATCGGCGGCGTGGCCCCGTACGCGGTCAGCTACGCCTACGACGCCACCGGCAACCGCACCAAGGAGACCAGGCACGCCTGGGGCGGCACGGCCGAGCAGGTGCGTAACTACACCTATCCCGCGGCGGGCGGCAAGCAGCCGCACGCGCTGCAGGCCGTCGGGGCGGACGTGTTCGCCTACGACGCGGCCGGCAACACCACCAGGCGCAAGGTCGGCACCTCCGACCAGAGCCTCGTGTGGGACGCCGAGGGCAACCTGGAGTCGGTGACCGAGGCCGGCAAGACGACCTCGTTCGTCTACGACGCCGACGGCGACCGCCTGCTCCGCAAGACGCCGGCCGACGCCACCCTCTACATCGACGACATGGAACTGCGCCTCGACTACGCCAAGGACGCCGTCGAGCAGACCCGCTACTACACCATCGGCGGCGAGGCCATCGCGGTCCGCACGCCGGACGACCAGGTCTACTTCATGGCCAACGACCACCAGGGCACCGCGCAGGCCATGGTGAACGCCGGCACGGGAGACATCGCCATCCGCAGGCAGACCCCGTTCGGCGAAGATCGCGGCACCGCGCCACCCTGGTGGCCGGGGCAACGCGGGTTCGTCGGCGGCACCAAGGACGCGACCACCGGCCTCGTCCACCTGGGCGCCCGCGAGTACGACCCCAAGAACGGCCGCTTCGTGTCGGTGGACCCGATCATCGACGAGAACGATCCGCAGCAGCTCAACGGCTACGCCTACGCCAACAACAGCCCCGTCACCATGACCGACCCCGACGGTCAGATCGTCTGGTTCGTGGTCGGCATCGCGGCGCGGATCGCGGCCAGGGCCATCGCCAGGAAGCTGGCTCAGGCCGCCGCCAGGAGGGCCGCCGCCGCGGCGGCCCGGCGGGCGGCGCTGGCCGCGGCCAGGCGCAGGGCCGCCGCGCTGGCCAGGAAGCGCGCCCTGGAAGCGGCCAGGCGCAGGGCCGCCGCGGAGGCCAAGAAGAAGGCCGCCGCCGCGGCCAGGAAGCGAGCCGCCGAAGCCGCCAAGAAGCGGGCCGCCGCGCAGGCCAGAAAGAAGGCCGCACTGGCCAGGCAGCGGGCACGTGCCGCCGCGGCCAAGCGCAGGGCGGCAGCGGCGGCACGCAGAGCCGCAGCGGCCAAGCGGCGAGCGGCCGCCGCCCGCCGGGCCGTGACCAGACGGGCGAGCAGGCCCAAGGTCAGGATCCGGCAGCGGCCCGCCGTCCGCCCGAGCAGCCGCAGGGCGGTCCAGCGCAACACCCCGGCCAAGGCCCGGCGCAACCCGCCGGCCCAGCAGAGCACCGGCCAGTCGCGCGGGCTGTCCGAGGCGCAGAAACGCTCGATCGACGAGCAGTTGGGCAGGGTACGTCCCACGGGATCCCACCAGGGGACGGCCAGGAGCATGGCCGACGAGATGGCCGACCAGGGCACCGGATGGGGCCCGGCGTCGAAGCCGTACTCGTCGGACACGCCGCGCTCGAAGGCACCGACGATCATCTGGCGCCTCTGGCAGATCTTCCGCCCGCCGGCGACCCCGTGACCGCCGCCCCCGCCGGGTGATCCGGCGGGGGCCAGACTCAGGAAGCTCCCGTTCCGGCCCCTGCCCGGAGCGGGAGCTTCCGCATGCCGGTGATCCGGGCGGCGGTGCGTGACGAAGAGTTTCGCGGCGCTTTGGTGCAGGGGGAGGCATGGGATGCGGTTTCGGATGCTGGGGCCGTTACGCGTTCACACCGGTGGCGGCTGGGTCGGCGTGGCCGCCGAGCAGCAGCGGGTGGTGCTGGCCGTGCTGCTGGTCGAGGCCGGGCGGGTGGTCAGTACCGACCAACTGGTGGACGCGGTCTGGGGCGAACGGCCGCCCCGGACCGCCGCCAACACGATCGCCGCGTACGTCAGCCGCCTGCGCCGGCTCGTGGGCCGTGACGTGCTGGCCGGGCGGCGGCGCGGGTACGAGCTGCTCGCCGACGGTGACATCGACGCGGTGCTGTTCGAGGGCGGAGTGGCGGCCGGCCGCCGGGAGCTGAAGGCGGGCCGCCTGGAGACCGCCGCGGCGGCGCTCGGGCGGGCGCTGGCGCTGTGGCGCACCCCCGAACCCGTGCTCGCCGACGTTCCGTCCACCCGATGGGTGGAGACGCGGACCGCCGAGCTGGAGCAGCTGCGGCTCGGGGCCGTCGAGGACCACGCGGACGCACGGCTGCGGCTGGGACTGCACGCCGACCTCGTCGAAGAGCTGGACCGGCAGGTACGCGAGCAGCCGCTGCGCGAACGGCGATGGGCCCTGCTCATGACGGCGCTGGCCCGGAGCGGGCGGCGGGCCGAGGCGCTGGACGCCTACCAGCGGGCGCGCCGGCTGCTGGGCGCCGAGCTGGGGCTGGAGCCCGGGCCGCGACTGCGGGAACTGCAGCAGGCGATCTTGGTGAATGACGCGCCCGCGCCGATCGCGGGCGATGGCCGGGCCGGGGCAGTCGCGGCCGAGGCGGTCGGGGTCGGAGAGGAAGCACGGGAGACCGCCGGGGCGGCCGGGGCTGGAGCGTGGACGCGGGCAACGTTCGGAGCTGTCGCGGACGACGGTCGGGACGGCGAGGCGCGCGAGGAGACGGTGGGTCAAGAGACGACTGCGGCTGCTGCGGCGGCGGTCGCGGTCGTCGTGCGGAGCTGGCCGTTCCTGGGCAGAGAGGACGAACTCGAAACGATCGGGTCGTGTCTGGGACGGGACGAGGCCAGGGGCGTGGTGATCGCGGGGGAGGCGGGCATCGGCAAGACCCGGCTGGCCCAGGAGATCCTGGCGCTCGCGCGTTCGCGCGGGCACCGTACCGAGTGGGTGGCGGCCACCGGAGCGCTCGCGTCGATCCCCTTCGGAGCGGTGGCCGGCCTGCTGTCCCCGAGCGGCGGGACGAACGGGCGGGAGGCCGGCCACGGACTGCCGATGCTGGAGGCCGCCGCCGCGCGGCTGCGCGAGCGCGGCGGGGCGCGCCGGGTGGTCATCGGCGTGGACGACGCGCACCTGCTCGACACCGGCTCGGCCGCCGTGCTCGATCACCTCGTGGCCCAGCGGCTGGCGTTCGTGGTGGCGACCCTGCGCGCCGGCGAACCCGTACCGGAGACGATCATGAGGTTGTGGAAGGACGGCCAGGTGCCCTGGCTCGACCTCGCGAGCCTGCCGCAACCGGCCGTGGACCGGCTGCTCGACCACGTACTCGACGGCGCCGTCGACGGCGTCACCCGGCGCCGCCTGCGCGAGCTGGCCCTGGGCAACCCGCTCGCGCTGCGTGAGCTGCTGACGACGGCGATCACCGGCCGCACCCTGCGCCGCAGGCACGGCGTGTGGCACCTGGCGGGCGACTACCGTCCTCAAGGCGCGATCCAGCAGATGCTCGCCGACCGCCTGCGCCCGCTCGGCCCGCGCACCCCCGAGCTGCTGGAGCTGCTGGCCTGCGGCGAGCCGCTGCCCTACGCGCTGCTGGCGCGGCTCGTGGACCAGGCGTCGGTGGACGAGGCCGAGGCACACGGGCTGGCCGTGTCCGAGCGCGCCGGCGACCGCGTTCACGTACGTCTCGCACACCCCCTCTACGCCGAGGTGCTGCGCGCCCGGATGTCTCCCGCCCACGCCAGGCGGCTGTGGTGGCGCCTGGCCGGCGCGCTGCTCGACACGCCGCTGCGCCGCCGCGACGACCTGCTGCGGGCCGCGCTCTGGCAGGTCGAGGGCGGGGCCGTCGTACGTCCCGAGGTGGTGCGGATCGGCGCCCGCCAGGCCGTCAACCGGGCCGACCTGGCCCTCGCCGAACGGCTCGCCCGCGCCGCGAGGCAGGCGGCCCCGTCGGTGGAGGCGGACGCGCTGCTGGCCGAGGTGCTCGAATACCGGGGACGCAGCGCCGAGGCGGTGGCCGTACTGCCCGAGCGGCCCCCGCGGGACGACGACGAGCTGCTGGCCTGGGCCCTGGTCCGGGCGGAGACCCGATACTGGGGCGAAGGCGACGCGGTGGCCGCCGAGCGCACGCTCGACCTGTTGCGCGGCCGGCCAGGGGAGGGACTGGCCGAGGGGATCCGCTCGTGGATCCTGCTGTTAGACGGGCGCTGCGCGGCCACGGTGGAGCTCGCAGAACGGCTGACCGCCCCGGGCTCCGCCGCCGGTGACCAGCCCGCCATCTGGGCCTGCGCGGCGGCGACCGCGGCGGCCGGGTTCCTCGGGCGCGCCGCCGACGCCGACCGCTTCCACCGGCACGGACTGGCCCTGGCCGAGGCGAACCAGGCCGAGCTGCCCTGGGGGCTGGTGCAGCTCGGGATCGCGCGGTCGCTGGCGTACCTGGCCCTGGGCGAGCTGGACGCGGCCTGGCGGGTCGCCGACGAGGGATACCGGCAGGTGCTGGAGGGGCAGAGCCCCATGATGTCGGCCGGCCACGTCGGCTTCCGCGGCCTGGTGGAGTGCGCGCAGGGCCGCACGGCCGAGGCCGGCCGCTCACTGCGGGAGGCGATGACCGCGCTCGACGGCCGCGACACCCTCCGGCTCACCCACCTGTTCACGGCCGGGCTGGCCACGGCCTGCGCGCTGGAAGGGGCGGCGGGCGAGGCACGCGCCTGGCTGGAGCGCGCCGACCGGAGCGGCAACGGCTCCAATCGGCTCTTCGCACCGTGGGCCGCCCTCGCCGACGCCTGGACCTCGTCCGCCGAGGGCCACCACGCGGAGGCCGTCAGCACCGCCCGCTACGCCGCCGACCTGGCCCACGCCCTCGGCCTCCGCAGCGTCGAGGCAACGGCCCGCCACGACGTCCTACGCCTCACCGGCCCGGCCGCCCTGGACGGGTACGGCGTTGCCGACGGGCGCGGTGGGCAGAGTGAGCCGGGCCGGCAGAACCGGCCGGGCGGGCTGGGGGAGACCGGCGAGCCGGGCGGCGCGGACCGGCATAGCGGCCCGCTGGACGCCCCACTGGACGCCCCACTGGACGTCCGGCTGGACACTCCGCTGGCCCGGGCGCTGGCGACCGCCGCACGTGGGCTGGCGAACGCCGACGGAGACGCGCTCTCGGAAGCCACCGACGCCCTGGCCCGCACCGGCCATCACCTGCTCGCCACCGAGACCGCCACCTGCGCGGCCCGCGCCTACGAAGCCGCCGGCCTGACGGAGCAGTCGGAGGCGGCGCGCCGCCGGGCGGCCGGGCTGCGCACCCGATGCCAGGCCGCCATCACACCACTCCTCACCGACGCCCCCGAGCGCGCTCAACCTGCCACCGCCGTGCCTGATAACGGCCCCCTGGGCGCTCAGCCTGCCACCACCCTGCCCGGCGACGGCCCCGAAGGCGCTCAGCCTGCCACCGCCGTGCCTGATGACGGCCCTGAAGGCGCTCGGCGCGACGCGGCGCCGCTCGACGAAGACCCCGGGCGTGCCGGGGACAGCGCGGGCCGGTTCGGTGAGGGTACCGAGCCGGCCAGGGGTGACGCGGGTGTGCTCGCCGCACACCTCCGCACCATGCGGTGACCGGCGGGGCGTGCGGCGAGCACGAGGATTACTCGATGAGCACGAGGGTTACTCGATGGTCCACAGCTGCGCGTTGCTCGCGTTGTACGACCACAGCCGCACCCGGTAGTCCTGCGAGAACGGCGGGGTGTCGATGACCCGGTTCATCCCCGTCCTGTTGAGCACCCAGATGCTCTGGAAGGCGTACCCGCCGTTGTAGGAGATGAGGAAGAACCGCTGCTGGTTCAGCGTGTTGCAGTGGTGTTGCACCATGATGGTGCCGCTCGCGGTCCCGTTGCGGTCCACGTCCACGCACATCCCGCTGGACGCGCTGCGCAGCCGGTAGTTGCCGTTGGCGACCTGCTCGACCCACCACAGCTGCCGGGTCGAGCCGTCACACGGGTAGTGGCCGATCGGGGTGCCGTCGGTGGCCTGGCCGCCGACCTGGTCCAGGCATTCGCCGTACTGCAGGTTGACGATCCTGCCCAGCCGGCCGTCGCCGATGCCGGCCTGGGCCGGGCTCGCGATGCCGGTGGTGACGGCGCCCGTCACGAAGAGCGCCAGGACGGCGGCGATGACTCGTCGCATCTTTCCTCCTTCAGTTAGGTTCGCGCGGGTGTCCTGGGCGGGTGCACCACGCGGTCGAAGCGGTCGTCGAGTTCCTCCCGCTGCCGCCGGCCGGACGACAGCTCCGTGGGCAGCCGGTCCGCCTGGCCTGTCAGCCGCAGGGACGCGCGCAGCTCCTGATCGGTGACCAGCTCACCGACCGGCAGCGGGGGAAGGTGCACCGGCGTGGGCCGACCGGGGCTAGCCCCTCGGGGCTCCGTTCGGCCTCGGGAGCAACGTACGGTGATCGGTTGACCTGGCTATGACGCGCCGATGACTCGCCCCGTCCGGGCGACGGGGTTACGCCTCGCCGGCCTCCTGAGAGCGCTGCTTGAGCTCCGCCTCGTACACGTGGCGGCGCCCGCCCATGAGCCGCTCGCGTACCTGGCGTTCGAGCTCGCGGAACGTCGCGTAGTAGCCGTCGTCGTACTCCTCGACGATCTGGAACGTCCAGCGCCCGGCCAGCACGTCGCGGCCGACCAGGTCGGCGGCCAGGCGCCGGGCCAGGTCGGCGTGGCCGGCCTCGCGCAGCAGCCGGACGGCCTGGTCGGCCGTGGCGTGGGCGGAGCCGGTGAGCTGGTGGAAGGAGTAGAGGTGCCCCCGTGCGCGCTCGACCGTCTCCAGCGCCTCCGACAACATGCCGGCGGCCCGCACCGCACGGTCGTCGGCGCCGTCCGGGCGGCGGTGGTCCTCATCGGGTGTGTATGCCATGCGTCCGGCGTTACCCAGCGGCCTACGGAAAATGCTCGTGCCGTCCCGGCGGCGCAATCCCGAAAGCTCGGGATGTCGCTCGCCCGCCTGATTTCCCATTCTTGGAAAGGCAGGGAAACGAGAATGACACGGAAGGACGGAACAACAAATGTCGGAATTCACCGCCGAAGAGGCGAACGGGCTCGCCGCCACCCTCCGCGAATGGGACACCGCGCCGCACGTGCGCGCGTCCGTCGGCGCCTCGCTGCACATGCCGGAGCCGCCCGCCGAGGGCGGGCTCGGCCGGCGGGTGGCGAGCGCGTCCGGGATCGGGCTGCCGGCGGCCATGGACAGCCAGCAGCTCGGCCCCTGGAACGCCAGCATCGGCTTCAAGGACGGCGTGGCCGTGGGCGGGTGGGCCAACCTGGGCCTGAGCCAGACGGGGTCGATCAACTTCAGCGGGCACTTCCACGTGTCCGGCGCGATCAGCTACGACACCGCGTTCGTCTGGGTGGTCAAGGACGCCGTGGGCAACATCTACTCCTTCGGGCACACGGGTCGGGTGCACGGCACCTTCGAGTCCGGCTCGCGGGACGACGACTGGGGCAAGTCCGAGATCAACACCTTCATGCAGACGTACTGGGCGGACCTGTACCGGAGCTGGTCCTGGCATTGGGAGGCCAGGGTCAACGCCGACTTCACGCCCTTCCTCGACGACATCATCAAGCTGGTCGCCGCCGGCCAGGCGATCGGCCGCGTCATCTCGATCGTCGCCTGAGGGCTGTGGTCTGAGGGCCGTGGTCTGAGGGCTGTGGTCTGAGGACCGTGGTCTGAGGGACGTCATCGGTGAGTCGTGGTCTGAGTGTCTCCGGCTGGGCGCCGTCGCCTGAGGGCGGTGCTCAGCCGGAGATGGCCGCGATGAGCTCGTCCCGGCCCTGGGCGCGGGTCTTGCCGTACACCGACTTCAGGTGATCGTTGACGGTGTGGGCGGACAGGTCGAGGGCTCGGGCGATCTGCTTCGGGGCCGCCCCGTCGTAGAGGTGTTCGAGGATGCGGCGTTCGCGTGGGGTGATGCCGTACCAGTCGCAGAACGACGGCAGCAGCAGGCTGCCGCCGGCCGCCTGGATGAGGATGGCGACGTCGCCGTCGCCGCCCTCGTCCAGCGGCTGGCCGTGAATGAGGATCGAACGCCCGAAGTTGGCGGCCGGCGTGCAGAGCGCCGGCTGCCAGGCCCGATTGTCGCGGGCGTGGGCCCGCGCGTGCAGGGACAGCCCGACCCAGAAGGGGTCGGCGATCCAGTCGGGCACCCCGTTGCCCGTGCCCGGCCACATCAGCCGCATCCAGGCCCGCGCCTGGGGTGAGACCGATCTGACGGTGTGGTCGGAGCCGACCACGATGACGCCGGTCGGGAGCGCGGGAGCGGTGGCGGTCAGCGGCCCCGCCGTGACGTAGCGCCGCAGCGCCGTCAGCAGCGCGGGGACCAGCAGTTGCGCCCGCCGGCACTCCTCCGCTCCGAACGGCCTGGCGCCTTCGGCGCGCAGCAGGCCCAGCAGGCCCCACGGCCCGTGCCGGTCCCTGATCAGCAGCCGCAGCTCGCCGCTCACCCCGTGGGAGGCCAGCAGCCGCCGCATACTCGCGTCCCCGTGGCCCCCGGCGCCCACCACCGCGACCGGCTCGCCGCGCCGGGCGAGCGTGGAGGTCGAGCAGGGATCGCCGTGCAGATAGTTGTTCAGCACCAGAGCGCTGATCAGCGCCGGATGGTAGTCGTGCCAGAAGCTGAACGAGCCCAGGCCGATCCCGGCCGCCGGGTTGAGACCGACCAGGCGCAGCGCGTCGTGCGGCACCCACCGTCTGATGATCTGGGAGATGGCCGCTCCCGCCGCGACCGGCCCGCCGGCCTGCGCGACGGCGGCACAGAGCGCGCCGGTGACGCGCCCGTCACCGGCCCCTGATCCGGAAAACTCGCTTACCACATCGATATTGTGGAGGCGGGAAACCCGGCCCGGCAAAGGATTTATTGTCCCGCCAGATTTTTCACGATATTTCCCGCAAAAGGCGACCGACGGGAGTGCATCCGTAGGAGAGAGAAATGTAGTATCAGCACTTGTATAAGTACTGATATGATGGACTCATGACCGATCCCCGCGTGCAAGATCCCACCGAGGAGAGCCTCTGGCGGCCACTGCGCCGGTTGCAGGCGTCCATGGACGCCGACATCGCCCGGATCTACTCCGGCAAACGCATCACGGGGCTCAAGCCGAGCTTCGTCATGGAGCTGCTCCGGCTGCACGCCCGAGGCCCGATGACCATCACCGAGCTGGCCGAGTCGGTCGGCCGGACCCATTCGGCGCTCAGCCAGAAGGTGGCCGCCATGCGTGACGCGGGCTGGGTCCGTACCGTCGAGGGCGAGGACGCGCGCAGCAAGAAGGTGATGCTCACCGACCAGTCCCGGGCCGTGGTGGACCGGCTGGCGGCCGAGTGGCGGGCCACCGAGGCCGCCGTCGCCGAGATCGAGAGCGAGATCCCGTACCCGCTGTCGCGCGTCGTCACCGACATCGAGCAGGCCCTGGAGCGAAAGAGCTTCCACGACCGGATAGCGGAGAAGCTGGCACAAGATCCCGCATGGGACTGAGTCGCCCGCGCAGTCGGCGCCACCGACCCTGAACGGCTCGCCCTGCTCATCGGAAGAAGAGAGACCCGCTCACCGATCTGGACAACGGCCATGACTTCTCCGCCGGCTGACGGCAGGGACCCGCGCATCGCCACGAGCTCGGCACATGACAAGGGTTCGGCTCTTCTGGAAGGACGCCGAGAACATGACGACTGTGGGATTCATCGGAAGCGGAAACATTCCCCCCATTCATGCATGGGATCGCGGGGCCGACGGCGCAGCAGGACGGTGGGCGCGGAAGAACTCGATGATGTCGTGGGCCAGCAGATCGGGTTCTTCGTGGGCGGGGAAGTGCCCTCCGCGCGGCATGTGCGTGTAGCGCGCGATGTTGTAGGTGCGCTCGGCCCAGCTCCGCGGGGGCCGGCTCAGGTCGGCGGGGAACAGGGCGACCGCTGTGGGCACGCTCACCCGCTCCACGCGCCTGGTCAGGCCGTGGGCGTACTCGTAGTAGGGCCTGAACGAGGTGGAGATCGTACCGGTGAACCAGTAGAGGGACGCCTGCGTGAGGATGAAGTCGTCGCTGAAGCGCGAGGACAGGTCACCTCCGCAGTCGGACCAGGCACGGTACTTCTCGACGATCCAGGCGAGCAGCCCGGCGGGCGAGTCGGCCAGGCCAAAGGCCAGGGTGAAGGGGCGGCTGCTCTGCTGGTGCTGGTACGCGCCTTCCTCCGCCTGCCAGGCCGCCACGGAGGCGAGGTGGTCCTGCTCCTGCGGGGTGAGGTCGTCCGGGCCGTAGCCGGCCGGGGGTGCCACGGCCAGCAGGTGGATGCCGGCCAGTGCCTCGGGATGGGCCTCGGCGAGACGTGAGGTGACGCCGGCGCCCAGGTCTCCGCCGTGTGCCGCGTACCGCTCGAAGCCGAGTTCGTCGCGCATCAGCCGGTGCCAGAGGTCGTGCGTCTGCTCCGCGCCGGTGAGTGCGGGCCGCTGGGGTGAGAAGGCGAACCCGGGCAGTGAGGGGACGATCACGGTGAACGCGTCCGCTGCTGCCCGGCCGTACCGGGAAGGGGTGGCCAGCCGGTTGGCGAGCGGGACGAGTTCGAGGAAGGAGCTGGGCCAGCCGTGCGTGATGATGATCGGCAACGCGTCCGGGTGCTCGCCGTCGAAGCGGAGATAGTGCACCGGCGTTCCGTCGAGGTCCGCGAAATGTGACGGGAGGGCGTTGATGGTCGCCTCATGGGCGCGCCAGTCGTAGCCGGAGGCCCAGTAGGCGACGAGGCGGCGAAGCTCCACGGCGTCGGTACCGGCCTCCCAGCCGGTCACCGGCCAGGGCCGGGGCCATCGCGTGGACGTCAACCGAGCGCGGAGCTCGTTCAGTTCCGCGTCACCGACCGCGATCACGGGTGTGTTACTCGGCATGAGTTCTCCTCGCTGTGCTGCGTGCCAACCTACGCGGCCCTACCCTCAGCCGCGGTCTCGCACTGCCGCGAATCACGCGCGGCAACCGCGTCCACGCGGCCCGCCTGGTGAGCGACGGACGCGGACCGCCGATCCGGAAAGCCGAGAACTGATCCCGCGCTCAGCGGCCTCGGGCCGGATCACCGATGCGGACATGCAGGTTCGTCAGCACGCGGAACTTCCAGCCGTGCACGCTATGCGGCCGTCCGGGATCCAGGGAGAGCTGGGGGTGTTGCTCGAGGAGCACGTCCAGCAGGGCCACGATGATGGCACCGACGACTGGGGCGGCGAGGCATGCGTGGCGGGAGTATCCGAGGCCCAGGTTGGGGAAGGGGTCCCGGTTGATGTCGAAGGTGTCCGGGTCGGTGAAGATGCTCTCGTCCCGGCCCGCCGAGGCGATGACCGCCATGACGGTCGCTCCGGCGGGGATGATCTGTCCGGCGAGGAGCACGTCTTTGGTCGCGCGGCGGCTGAGCGCGCCGTTCGGTGACAGCCAGCGCAGCGTTTCGTGGACGGCCTTGCGGATCAGGCGCGGGTCATCCCGGACGGCCCGCATCTGCGCGGGGTGCTGGAGCAGCGCGAGCAGTGTGAGCCCCGCGCCGGCCGCCGGTTCCAGGAACGCCGAGAGGATCTCGATGAAGGTGGGCATGACGTGCTCGGCGGATCGGACGGTATCGGGCGGGCAGCCGCTGTGGAGCAGCTGCGACAGGACTGAGCCGTCAGGCCGGTCTGTGGCCTGCCGGACGGAGGGCTCGATCGTCTGGCGGATCTCGGTGGCGGTGGCCACCGCCTGTTCGTGTACGGCCGGGTCCGCCACGAAGTTGCTCATCCCGGCGGTGAGGTTACGGGCCCAGCGTATGAGCGCCTCGGTGTCCACGTCCGGCAGGCCGATGAAACGGGCGAGGGCGGTGCTAGCGGCGGGTTCGAAGTAGCTGGACATCAGCTCGTCCCGGCTATTGAGCTTGCCGGCGTACGGCCGTGCGGCCTCGCGGGTGAGTGCGGTGGCCCGTTCTATGCGTTCGTGGGCGAATCGCGTGTCAACGGCGGCTCGCAGATCGGCGTGGGCGTCGCCCTCGACCTTGAGTACGGACCGTTCCCCGAGTATCCGCGTGGCCATCGAAGGGAAAGCGCTGGTGTACGACTCGTACGCGCTGAGGACCTGGCGCACGTCATCCCAGCGGGTGACCATCCACAGGTCGAGCTTCGGCAGCAGGACGACCGGCGCTTCGCGGCGCAGTCTGGCGAAGATCGGATAGGGGTCACTGCCGAGCTGGTCGAAGGTGATGGACGCGGCGAAGTCGTTCATCGACGTCACCCTCCCGTCGGCACACCGGGCTGCTCGGCGGCCGCCTCATCGCCGCCGAGGCGAGGGTGCGGAACCGGATTGCCGCGCAGGTACTCCACCTCGGTGCGCACGTTCGCCAGCAGTTTGGCGGCGGTGTCCAGGCTGAAGCCGTTGCGGATGACGAAGCGGATGACGGCTATGTGCTCCAGGTCAGGCGGCAGGTAGTACGTCGGGGCCTGCCAGCCGTGCATCTTCAGTCGGGCGGCCAGGTCGAAGACGGTGAAACCGTCGTAGCCGGGGGCGGTCCGTACGGCGAGCACCGGCAGTTCCGAGCCGTCGGCGATGAGCGAGAGCTCGGGGAGTTTGGCGATCTCCGCACCGAGGTAGGTCGCCACGTCCCGGCAGGTCTGCTGGACGGCCTGGTAGCCCTCGAAGCCGAGCCGCAGGAAGTTGTAGTACTGCGCGATGACCGGGGCGCCGGAGCGGGAGAAGTTGAGCGTGAAGGTGTCCATGTTGCCGCCGAGCAGGTCGCAGGAGAGCACCAGGTCCTGCGGCAGGGCGTCCGGCTCCTGCCAGACGATCCAGCCGACGCCGGGGTAGACCAGGCCGAACTTGTGCCCCGAGGCGTTGATCGACTGCACCCGGGGAAGCCGGAAGTCCCACACCATGCCGGGTTCCAGGAACGGGGTGATGAAGCCGCCCACGGCCGCGTCCACGTGCAGCGGTATTCTCAGCCCGCGCTCGGCCTCCAGCCGGTCCAGCTCGGCCGACATCTGCTCGATCGGGTCGTACTTGCCGCATTGCGTGGAGCCGAGCACGCCGATGACGCCGATGGTGTTGTCGTCACAGAACTCGCCGAGCCGGGCCGGGTTCAAGGTGAAAGCCGGCTCCTCGATCGGAATCCAGCGCGGCTCGACGTCCCAGTACTGGCAGAACTTCGGCCAGCAGGTGTGGACGGCGGTGCCCATCACCAGGTTGGGGTTGGCGGTGGGCAGTCCGGCTGCCCGGCGCCGCTCGCGCCACTGGAACTTCATCGCCAGCGCGCCGAGCATGGCCGCCTCGCTGGAGCCGCCCGTGGAGCAGCCGACACTGGAGCCGTTCGGGTCGCCCCACAGGTGATCGAGCATGTTGACGCAGCGCGCCTCGATGTCGGCCGTCTGCGGGTACTGGTCGTGGTCGACGAGGTTGCGGTCGAGGGTTTCCGCGATGAGTTCGCGGGCTTGGGGCTCCATCCAGGTCGTGCAGAACGTGGCCAGGTTGAGCCGGGCGTTGCCGTCGAGGAGGAGTTCGTCGCGGATGAGCGCCTGGGCCGCCGCGGGATTCATCGGGCCGGCCGGCATCTTGAACCGGGGCACGCCGCCTTCCGGCACCAGCCCGTTGTAAAGGGGATTGACATCGAGTGATTCTTGCCACCGGTCGGATTCGACTCGCCTGAGCATGAGCTTCACCCCGCGAAAGAGCTTGACGCCACGTCAAACACCGACGGTAGGCAATCATTCACTAAGAGTCAATGGTGAGGTGATCTCAGTGAAATAATTCGGGTGATAGGGGATGTTCGGGACGCCCGCAGTGGCGTTTCGGGCCTTTCGGGAGAAGTCGTCGAAGGCCGGAGACAGACGTGGAGCCTCCGGTAGATGAGTTCTCGCCACAAGAAATCCCGTCGCCCGGAAGGCTCCACGTGATTGCTCATCGTGCCACGCTCGACGTCTCCCGCGCGCTCATTCACTACGTTGCCCGACTGCTGCACGACGAGCGCCGCCGGCTCGGCACCCCCAAAGGGAGCCGCGCCCTGACCCCGTTCTGGCAGGCGGTCCTGGTACTGCGGTGGTTCCGAGGCGAACGCGACATCCCCAAGCTCGGCCGCGATCACCGCGTCTCCCGCGCCACGGCCTACCGCTACACCACCGAAGGGATCGACGTCCTCGCAGCTCAAGCCCCTGACCTGCAGGAGGCTCTGGACCGCGCCCAAGCCGACGATCTGCCCTATGTGATCCTGGACG
>NZ_JBEZFZ010000019.1:0-173105 GCF_040649735.1 Nonomuraea sp. NPDC048892
GTTCAGGCCCCGCATCCCCAGCGGGAGCGCCTTCCACGGCGAGGTCTTCTCCTGCTCGCGTTCCAGCACCAGGACCGAGCAGCCCGCCAGTGCCAACTCGCCGGCGAGGAACAGGCCCACCGGGCCCGCACCTGCGATCACCACGTCGTACACGTCGCGCCTCCTTGGATGTCTTATGGAGCATTGCTCCATGAATGGAACGGTACTCCATGGTGGACCGCTGCTCCAAACCTGTCAGAATGGCAGCCATGGCCCCACGGACACGTCAGGCGGAACGGCGCAGGCAGGTGCTCACCCGCGAACGCATCATCGAGACCGCGGTCGAGCTGCTGGACGCGGAGGGAGAGGACGCTCTGACGGTTCGCGCGCTGACCGGCCGCCTGGCCACCGGTTCCGGCGCGATCTACTGGCACATCGGCAACATGGGCGAACTGCTCGAAGCCGCGACCGAGGCCGTCGTGGCTGCCGCCCTGGACGCGCGGCCCACCGAAACCGGCCGAGCGCGCGAAAGCGATCGGGCGCGCGAAACCGGCCGGGCGCGTGGAGCCGCCGGGGCGCGCGGAGCCGTGGGCACGCCCCAGGACGACATCCGCGCCGTCGCGCTCGGCCTCTTCGACGCGGTCACCGCACACCCATGGCTCGCCGGCCAGCTCGCGATCCAGTTCACCCGCAACCCCTGGGGGCCGGTGACGTTGCGCATCTTCGAGAGCATCGGCCGGCCGGTCCGCGCGCTCGGCGTACCGCGGGCCGACTGGTTCACCACGGCCTCGGCGCTGGTCCACTACCTGCTCGGCGCCACCACCCAGACCCGCCGGCACGCCGGCGACGACACCGTCCCCGCCTCAGAGGCGGAGCGCGCCGCGTTCCTCGACACCGCGTCCAGCGCCTGGCAGGAGCTCGACCCCGACGACTACCCGTTCATCCGGGCCATCGCGGAGCAGATGCGCGACCACGACGACCGCGAACAGTTCCTCACCGGCATCGACCTCGTCCTCACGGGCATCACCACCCTCCATCCCGCCCCCATGCCGCCCGCGGGCACGCGCTCGCGGTGACCATCGGGCGCCGGCGTCGATCGCGGCGCGCGGCGAGGGGAAGCGCCGGCCGTCGACCAGCCCGCCGAGCAGCGAGCTGCAGGCGGCGATCGACTCTCCGGATGGTCGTCCCGATGCCGTAGGGCTGTCACTCGACGGCGGGCGCTGCCGGCTCGTCCTTCAGCGCCACAGGTCTGCCACGTGCCGGAGTTGCTCGCGCGCGCCGACCGCGTCCAGCCGTGTGGCGGGGTTCTTGTCGAGCAGGCTGGCGAGCACGGCTGCGAGCGGTCCAGCCCGTTGGAAGGGGTCCGGAGGGTCGGCGAGCACGGCGACGAGGGTATGAATCGTCGTGTCACGGCAGAAGGGGGGCCGCCCTTCGACGGCCATGAAAAGGGTGGCGCCCAGTGACCACAGGTCCGACTGCCGGTGGGTATCGCCGGTGACCCGCTCGGGAGCCAGGTAAGCCATGGTGCCGGTCAGCGTTCCGGCCGGGGTGAGGGAGGCATCGCCGTCCATCATGGCGATACCGAAGTCCGTCAGGACCACGCGACCGTCATGAGCCAGCAGGACGTTGTCCGGCTTGACGTCCAGGTGCACGATCCCGGCCGCGTGCGCGGCGCACAACCCCCGCAGCAGCTCCAGCCCGATTTTCGCCACCGTGCGCGGAGACAGCGGCCCGTCCTGGGCCACCGTTTGACCGAGCGTTCGAGAACGCACCAATTCCAGCACGATCCAGGGCTGACCGGACACCTCGACGACGTCGTACACGGCCGCGACATTGGGATGGCTGATGCGGGCCGTGACGCGTGCCTCCTGACGTGTGCGCTCGGCCACGATCGTCCGTTCGGGCCCGTCAGGCAGCGGCACTTCCTTGATCGCGACCTCGCGGGTCAGGAGCTCGTCATGACCGTGCCAGACCGTTCCCATGCCGCCCCGTCCGAGAGGTCGGAGCAGACGGTAGCGGTCGGCGAGAAGCGAGGCGTCCAACGGTGCATCGAGTCCGCGACAGCCATCTGCCGCATCGACGTGACACTTGGGCGCGAGGTCGAGGACAGGGTTCTGACGGCGGCTGAGGACGCCGACACCAGTCACGAGCGCCATCCGATCGTGATCGCCGGTCGATAGCGGCCTGGTCTCCGGCGCCTGGCCAGTCCTCGCCATGGCTGCCTTCCCGTCCGCTGGCCGGCGCTCGGGCGTCGCCGCCGACGCGCATCGCCCCAAGACGGGCAGCCAGACAGCCCCAGCCAATACCGCTGACAGGCGGACAGCCACCGGCGCTCCGAGCAAAGCTCATCACCGTGGCTGATCACCGCGGTTCCGGTGATCGGCTGTGGCGATGAACTGTTCCGGAATCGGCTGTGTCCGTGCCGCACGCGGGGAGGTTGGCTCAAGAAGTACGACTCCGACAGGCGGCCCCGGCCAGTCGGCGGGCGGCCGGCCCGCTGTTGCATCTCGTCTCCGGGAGGCAGACCTGACCTGCATGACCTGGTACCTGGTGATCATGGCCATCGCCTCCCATCGTCTCGCAACGAGGACCGCCCGCCAGCAGCCGCCGGTGCCCGTGACCGCAACCCCACCCGCACGGCGACTCAAGAGAGCTGATCGCATGAAAATGGGCGACGACGAAGAGCGTCTCGACGACGCAACCGCCGTACCGCCACCTCGGTCCGCGTCGGCCCGAGAGCCCGACAGGCCGCCGTCCGTCACCTCTGACCAGCTCGTTTTCGACCCGGCGGCCGAGCCCGCGCCGCCACAACACGGCTCGTTGCTCGGCAGCGACTCCAGCGGTGTCCTGCGGCGTTGGCACGATCTCCAAGCGTTCTTCGTGGACGACCCGCGCGAAGCCGTCCAGCGGGCCGACGAGCTCATGGACGAAGTGATGACCGCCGTCCACGAGACGCTGGAACGTCGCCTGGGTGAGCTCCGGGAGCCCTGGAAGAACACCGATCAGGATGACACGGAGACCGAGCGGCTGAGGATGGCCCTGCGCGCCTACCGCAACGTCCTGCACCGGCTGATGCCGCTCGCCGACGACCACGCGACAGGGAAGTAGGGACATGCCCCACGCGGCTGTGATCGTGAATCCCACCAAGGTGCCTGATCTGGACCTGCGCCGGGCTGAGGTGACCGCTGAGCTGGCCAAGCACGACTGGGCCGAACCGCTCTGGTTCGAGACCACGATCGAGGACAACGGGCAGGGCCTGGCCCGGCGGGCCGTGGACGAACAGGTGGACCTGGTCTTCACCTGCGGGGGTGATGGCACCGTGCGGGCGGTCATTGACGGGCTGGTGGGCAGCGGGGTGCCGGTGGCGGTGCTCTCTGCCGGAACGGGCAATCTGCTGGCCCAGAACCTCGCCTTGGGCACGACGCTGGCCGAAGGCATCGCCACCGGCGTCACCGGCCGCACTCGCGCCGTCGACCTGGGCGAGATCGACGGTGAGACGTTCGCGGTGATGGCGGGCGTCGGACTGGACGCGGCGATGCTGGAGAGCACCACGGAGACGTCCAAGGGCCGCTTCGGTGCCCTCGCCTACGTCTTCGGCGCGCTGTCGCGGCTGCGCGATCGGCCGTTCCGGGTCACTCTGCGTCTGGACGACGGCCCGCCCTTCCGGCGACGGGTCAGGATGGTGCTGGTCGGAAACGTCGGCCGGGTCCAGGGCGGGCTGCACCTGTTCCCCACTGCCCAACCGGACGACGGCCGCCTCGACGTCCTGGTGCTCTCCCCGTACGGTCTGCGGGACTGGCTGGGCGTCGCCGTCCGCCTCTTCACCCGATCGCGGCGCGAGGACCGGCGCATCGAGCGGTTCACCGCCCGGACGATCCGGGTGGACACCGCACGGCCCATGCCCAGGCAGTACGACGGCGACCTGATCAAGCCCGGCACCACGACCCGCATCGCGGTCGCCCCCAAGGCTCTGCTGATCCGCGTCCCGGCCGAGACGGCACGGTGAGTGATCGACGCAGGAGAACACCGCGCCCGCCGAGACCGGGAAGTGCGGGAGTCAGTAGCGGTGAGGTCCGACGTGCCCTTCGAACAGCAGGCACGGCGCCGGCTCGTCCCCGTAGGGGGAGCGGGGATCAGGATCGGGGTCGGCGCGTTCGGCCGGGCACGGCGGCAGCGTGACGAGTTCGCGGGCGCGGAGGTCCCAGCGGATCCAGATGAACCTGTCGGGTTCGGGCAGCAGCTGGACGTGCGCCGCGTGGGCGCCCGCGTGGCCGGGCTGCAGCTCGCACCCGTAGACGGCCTTGCGCTCGTGCCGGCCGTTCTCCGCCAGCGGCGCCCACTCACCGTCGGTGAGCACGTTGTAGTGCGGGCAGTCCTGCTCGCCGGTGTGCCGCTGCAGCCCGGTGGCGAGCGCGCCCGCCAGCCCCGCCGCGGTGAAAACCTGATGGACGGCATGGTGAACCAGCTCGACGTCGTCGTCGCTCAGTTCCACGGCACCGAGCTGGTCGGCCAGCAGCCGCACGTGGGTGGCGAAGTGCCGGCAGGCGTCGACCAGCGCGGCAACCGGAGCCACCGCGTCGGGTGGCGGGTCGTTCGGCGCGTCTTGATGCGTCACCTTGAATACGCTACGCGACCCGCCAGCCATGCGCACGGCTGGCGACGATGCGCCGGAGCGTTTCCAGCGGCTCATCGCCGAGCGCGCCGGATGGCTCGCAATTAGGGTGATCATGGGTCACGATGGCCGGCATGAGCAACGCTGACGACGCACGTGCCGAGCTGGAGGAATGGAGTGAGTTCATCAGCCGGATTCGGTATGACGGGCCACGTCCTGGAGATGCCGGCGACGAGCGGCTGGCCGATGAGACGGTGTCCAACGAGTTCTCCAGTTGGGGACGACTCGATGGTTCTGCCGAGATGAACAACCTGATCTGTCGTGCCATGGAGATCGGTTATCTGCGGGCCCTGCAGGACGTACGCGAGGAACGCATCGCCGGGCTCGGGCCCACCGACTGACATCAGTCCGAAAGACGACGACCCACCACCTCCGGCCCCGTCCGGATCCCCGGCACACCGGCAGATCCGGGACAGACGGCGCAAGGAGGCGCCGTAGGCGCGCGACCAGCTTGCGGATCGACGTCGAGGCGAGTGCCAGGAAACGCCCGATGCGTACTGCGTGCAACGACGGGCAGGTGTCTCTTGCGGATTCTGGCGAAGGGAGCCGGCCGTGTCCGAGAATGTCGTGCTGATCATTCGATTCCACCTGGTGGGCGGCGAAGACGTCTCCGTGACGAGCGGAGACTTCGACGGAGAGCCGGAGGCGGTGGCGGCGATCGCTCGTGCCATGGACGAGCGGCGCAGCCTGGTGTTGATGCGGGCGAGATACGACAGTGAGGCCGAGCCGCACGGCGTGGTCGTCAACCTCGCCAACGTGGTGTCGGTGCGTGTGTCGAAGACGGACAGCGCTGAGGCGGGCCAGTACCTGTAGCGGGCCAAGAAGCCCTGAACATTGCCTGACGTTGTCCGGCAGGACAGTGTCCTCGGCCAAATCCACGTCAAAAGAGGCCGGTGCTGGTTCAAGGTCGGATACCGGCAGAAAGAAATCTGCACGGGGGGACTGAATCAGTTATGACGGGACGTGCGCCGGGAAGCCCCAAAGGGGCCCGGGTTGCGGTGGACCGGTCGGAGGGTTTCGGCGAGCGGTTGCTGGGGCAACTGCTGGACCGGGCTCACACCATGCCGCCACAGCTCATCGCTCCGCTGGTTGCGGAGGAGGTACGCAAGATCGGTGGCTGGGATGTGTCCATCCTGCTGCAGGACTATGACCAGGTGATGTTGGTGCCGCTGCCGGGCAAGGGGCTCACGGGCGGCGATCCCCTGCCCATTGACGGGTCGTGGGCAGGTGAGGCCTTTGTCAGCGAGACGAGGGTGGAGCATCCGGTGGCCGACGGCATCCGGATGTTCCTGCCGCTGCTCGACGGCAGTGACGAGGTCGGGGTGATGGCGCTGACGCTCGGCACCGTCGACGACGACGACCGCCGATTGCTGCGACGGCTGGCCGGTCTGGTCGCCGACATGCTCGTCACCAAGAACAGTTATACAGATCAGTTCTTCATGGCACGGCGTCGCGAGCCGATGAGCGTGTCCGCCGAGATCCAATGGTCGCTGTTGCCCCCGTTGTCCATGGTGACCCCACAGGTCGCGGTCGCCGGCATCATGGAGCCCGCCTATGACGTCGCCGGGGACAGCTTGGACTACGCCCTCAACGACGAAGTCCTGAACATGGCCGTCATCGACGCGATGGGCCATGGCATGAACGCGGCCGTGCTGGCGACCGTGGCCATCGGCGCCTATCGGCACGCGAGACGCGCTGATGTCGCACTTGCCGAACTGTACGAATTCATGGACGCGGCCATCAACGAACAGTTCGGCCCCGACCAGTTCGTCACGGCACAGATGGCGCGTCTTGACATCGGGTCGGGTGTCTTGGAATGGGTCAACGCAGGGCACCCGGCGCCGTTGCTGATCCGCGGCAACCGGGTCATCGAGGCGTTGGAGGGTGCGGGCACCCTACCGGTCGGCTTCGGCGGTGTCAGCCCGCAGATCAACACGCGCCGGCTCGCGCGTCATGATCGGGTGCTGTTCTACACCGATGGTCTCGTCGAAGAGCACGAGACCGGCGGTGAGCAGTTCGGCGAAGAACGTCTGATCAAGTCCATCGAGCACGTCGGCCCTGTGACGAGAACTGTGCAGCAGATGGTACGAAGCCTCTCGCACACACTGATGCGCCAAAGGCAGGGGACGACGAGTGATGACGCGAGCCTCTTCCTGGTCGAATGGCGCGGCGGGACCGCCGACCACCTCGCCGAGGTCGACCTCTGACCTGACTGAACGCGGGCCGGCCGCCTTGTCCATGGATCTGACCGGCGAGGAGAAGGCCCTGGTCCACGCCGCGATCGCCGGCCTCATGCCGTGAGGACGCCGTTCGCTACAGTGGGACCGTGTACGGTTCCATGCACACGGCAGGCCGGAAAGTCGCCCGTATCGAGAATGCGAACAATTACCTGATCGTGTCGTCGTCCTTACCGCGAGACGACGACACGATCCAGAATTTCCATGGGCTCGTGCTCAGCCTGGACGACTTTCTCTCTAACGCGCCCGACTTGAGACAGAAAACCGTATACCTGTGCGGCGACATATCCAGGATCAACGCCCCCGAATTCGACGCGGCCGCACGAGTGCTCGTCGTCCGCGACCTCTCGTACGGTCATGACGAGAAGTGGCGACTGGTGAACCTCGGTCAGGTTCCCACCCGCGTGCACGGCGTCGGCGTGTATTACCGCCGCTTCTTCGACCCCGCCTCCGACCACTTCACCCGCATCCGTTCGGAGCACACCTTCCAGTCCCTCACGGAGTCCACCAAGCCGGGCACGGCCCATCGCACCGGAATCTACCTGACCCCCGTCACGCGAGACGGGGATGACCTGCACTTCCGCCTGCTGCGCTGCTCCACGAACCTCTCGGGGCCCACCGAGACCTTCTCCGCGACGGACACCCGAATAGTCGAAGCCCTGAACGCCGAGGCCGCCACCGTATTCCGGGACCACGCTCCGCTGAACCACGTCCTCGCGCAGATCTACCACAACACCCCCGCCGCCGCCGAACGCAAACAGTCCAAGGCCAAGATCTCGGCCCACGCCGACAAGACCAAGGACATGCCCGCCAACGGCATCATGGCCTTCTGCACCTTCTACGACGGGCTCGACAAACTACGCCCGCTGGACGCCTTCGACCATGGCCTGAACGGCGTCAGCGGGCTGACCAAACTCCACTTCCGCCTCAAAGAGCCGGCCGAAGACCACGCCCTTCCCCAGCAGTTCACCCTCACGCTCTATCCCGGCTCCGTCTTCTTCATGCCGCTGTCCACCAACCGGCTCTACACCCACGAAGTCCGGCCGTCGGCACTGAACGCCGAGTCGCTCCCGCTCCGCCTGGGTTACGTGGTCCGCTGTTCGAGCACCGAAGCCGTGCACAGGAACGGCCACACGTACCTCAAGAGAGACGGCGACCTGACGAAGCTGGAACCACCCACCCCCGAGGGCCTGAACGAGCTGCGCAAGCTGTACGCCGAGGAGAACAGAACCCAGGCTTTCATCGATTACGGCGACGGCTTTCTCTTCAGCATGAACACGGGAGACTACCTTGCCCCCCGACCATAGGATCCTGGCCGAGATCCGCTCGTACACCCTGCCCACCGAACGAGACCTTTTCCAGGAGTTGAGCGCATCGACGCGCTTCGAAGACGTGGGAAAAGGACGGTCGGGAGCCGTCCTGGTCAAGGTAGCCGAGACGGGAGACGTACCTCTCGTCCGCACCACCACCCGATACGCCGCTCCAGCACAACATTTCCGCCCGGTGCACGAGCGCCTGGCCCAGCAGATCCAAGAATGCGCGGGCTCGGCCGCCGGTTTCAACAACGCTCTCATCGAGCTCTACACCAACGCCTACACGACTATGGGCAGCCATTCCGACCAGGCCCTCGACCTGGCGGACGAGTCGTTCATCGCCCTCTTCTCCTGCTACGAGCACCCCGAGGCGAACCCACCAAGAAAGCTGATCGTCGAACCGAAGGATTCCAGCGGCGACGCTTTCGAGATCCCATTGACCCACAACAGCGCCGTCGTGTTCTCCGTAGCCACGAACCGGCGACACAAGCACAAAATCATCTTGGACAAGCCAGCCCAGCCCGCCGAGAACCGATGGCTGGGCGTGACCTTCCGAACCTCGAAAACCTTGGTGCGTTATCGCGACGGTCAGACTCATCTCCCGGACGGCCCCCGCCTCACCTCGGCCGACGAGGAACAAAGGCGTGAGTTCTACCAACTACGGCGCCGCGAGAACCAGGAGACGGACTTCACCTACCCCACGCTCACGTACACCGTCAGCGAGAGCGACCTGATGCCACCCGTCTGATGATTCCTGCTCGTGAAACGTCAGGGATTCCACGCGCCCATCGGGTCAGAGGCCGAGGTCGCGGCCGATGAGTTCCTTCATGATCTCGTTGGAGCCAGCCCAGATCTTGGTGACGCGGGCGTCGGTCCAGGCGCGGGCCACGCGGTACTCGCTCATGTAGCCGTACCCGCCGTGCAGTTGCACGCAGGCGTCGAGCACGTCGTTCTGCGCCTGGGCGGACCACCATTTGGCCTTGGCGGCGTCGGCCGGGCCGAGGGTCTGCCTGGTGTGCAGGCGGACGCAGTGGTCGACGTACGCCTGCGCCACCTTGATGCGGGTGACCAGCTCGGCGAGCAGGAACTTGTTGTGCTGAAAGGAGCCGATCGGCTGCCCGAACGCGGTGCGGCCGCGCTCGAAACGGGAGTGCCGGCCTCGACGGCGAACAGCGTGATGCCCTTGGCGCCGCGCCGCGCGTCGGTGCTGGCGGCCACCAGGACGAGGTCGGCGCCGTGGCCGTTGGTGATGAAGGTCTTCGTGCCGTTGATGATCCAGTCGGAGCCGTCGCGGCGCGCGGCCGTCCTGATCGCGGCCAGGTCGGAGCCGGCGCCGGGCTCGGTCATCGCGATGGCGGTGACCAGCTCGCCGGAGCAGAAGCGGGGCAGCCACTCGGCCTGCCGCTCGTCGGTGGCCAGGTCCACCAGGTACGGGGCGATCACGTCGAAGTGGATGCTGAAGCAGGACGCGACGGCCATGCTCACCTTGGCCAGTTCCTCGCAGGCGACCGCGTTGAACCGGTAGTCGCCCGCCGCGCCGCCGCCGTGCTTCGCGGGCACCTCCAGGCCGAGGAAGCCCTGCTCGCCGGCCGCGCGCCAGGCGGCCCGGTCGATGCGCCGCTCGGCGGCGAAACGTTCCTGGTGGGGGAGCAGTTCGCGCGCGGTGAACGCGGCCACCGAGGCTCTGAACAGGTCATGGTCCTCGTCGAACAGCAGTCGGTCCACAGGCAGGAGGCCTTCTTTCGGGTGGGACACGAGGGCGGAGGCAGCGGCAGGACTCGCCCCGAGTCATGAGTCGCGTTCGGCGCCGATCAGTACGTAACACATCAGCGCCGGCCGGTCGCTGCGGTTGTGCCAGGCGTGGCGGGTGCCCTGCTGGACCACGACGGAGCCGGGGGTCAGCTTGACCTCCTTGCCGTCGTCCAGCTCCAGGTGCAGCTCGCCCTCCAGGCAGATGCCGTAGTCGACGGTGTCGGTGGTGTGCATGCCGGGATTGTCGGGCTCGAACACGTCCATCAGGCCCGGCAGCTTCTCGGCGGCCTCGGCGGCCAGCCCGGCGGGGTCGGCGAGCTGCTCGGGGGCGGACGATTCTGGCGCCCAGCGCAGGAACAGGATGCGGGTGCCGCCGGCGCCGGGGAAGAACGGGAAGGTCGTCGGCTGCCCTGGCTTGGTGCCGACGGTGGCGGTGCCGTCCTCGGTGCCCCACATCAGGTAGAACTCCGAGCCGGGGATGGCGCCGACGGAGATCGGGTCGGCGGGCCGGTCGGTGACGAACACCGAGGTTCCGTCGGGCTCCCGGCCGGTGACGATGAGACGAGGCTGGATGGGCATGGCGGCTCACTCCTGCGGGGGGTGCGGGGGCTGCGGGGATCGCGGGGGCTGTGACGGCTGTGACGGCTGTGAGGGGTCGTCGGAGTGCGGGTGCTGCATGCGGAGCTGGCGTTTGGAGAACTTTCCCGTCGCCGTCTTCGGGATCTCGGGGACGAAGAGCACCTCCTCGGGGATCCACCAGCGGGCGACGTACGCGGTCAGATGCTCGCGTACGTCGTCGGCGCTGAGGACGGCGCCGGGCCGGCGGACCACGTACGCGACAGGACGCTCCCCCCAGCGAGGATGCGGCACGCCGATCACGGCGGCCTCGGCGACCCGGGGGTCGGCCATGATGGCGCCCTCCAGCTCGACCGAGGAGATCCACTCGCCCCCCGACTTCACCAGGTCCTTCGTCCGGTCGACGATGCGCACGTAGCCATGTTCGTCGATGGTGGCCACGTCGCCGGTCCTGAGCCAGCCGTCGTCGGTGAACGCCGGGCCCGGCCGCTCCTCGCCCACGTACCGGGCGGCGATGGTGGGGCCGGACACCTGCAGCTCGCCCGGTGTGACACCGTCCCACGCGATCTCCGTGCCGTCGTCGGCGGCCAGCCGCAGCTCGGTGAGCGGGATCGCCGGGCCGGGCGTGCCGATGACCGCGCGCCGCGCGTCCGGGTCCAGGTCGTCGTGCACGGTGGACAGCCGCGCCACCGTCACCACCGGGCTGGTCTCCGTCATCCCCCAGGCGTTGGTGAGGGGGATCCCGATGGCCTCCTCGTACGAGCGCGACAGCGCGCCGTCCACCGCGCCGCCGCCGCAGATGATCGTCCGCAGGCTGGACAGGTCGTGCTCCTTCAGCAGCGGCTCCAGGCTGCGCCACACCGTGGGCACCGCGCCGGTGAAGGTGACGCGCTGCCGTTCCATCTGCGCGATCAGCTCCTCGGGCCGCATCGCCGGACCGGGCAGGACGAGGTCCGCGCCGCACAACATCGCGGCGTACGGGAGCCCCCAGGCGTTGACGTGGAACATCGGCACCACCGGCATCACCACGTCGCGCTCGTTGATCCCGAAGGTGTCGACCATGAGCAGCAGCAGGGCGTGCAGGACCATGGACCGGTGGCTGTAGAGGACCCCCTTCGGGTCGCCGGTGGTGCCGGAGGTGTAGCAGAGCGCCGCCGCGGTGTTCTCGTCGGCGATGGTGAAGTCGCCGGCGTGCGGCGTGACCTCGGCCAGCAGCGTGTCGTAGTCGAGGATCCTCGGGTCGTCGGGCAGCGGGGCGTCGGCGCCGTCGTCCATGACCACGATGTGACGGGGGCCGGCCAGCTTCCCGACCGACGGCCACACCACGGGCAGCAGCGAACGGTCGACGAAGAGCACGTCGTCGGCGGCGTCGTCGACGATGTAGCGGATCTGCTCGTGGAAGAGCCGGTGGTTGATCGTGTGCAGGACCCGCCCGGCGCACGGCACCGCGAGATACAGCTCGACGTGCTGCCGGCTGTTCCAGCCGAACGTGCCGACCCGGGCGCCGATGGGGACGCCGAGCCGGTCCAGTGCCGCCGCCAGCCGCCGGGTGCGCGCGCAGATCTCGGCCCACGTCGCGGTGGTCTCGCCGTCCACGCGGCCCGTCACCACCCGCTTGTGCCCGAAGTAGCGCTCCACCCGGCGGAAGATCAGGGGGAGGGCCAGGGCGTGCTCCTGCATCAAGCCGTGCATCTCGTTCGGCAGCCTTTCTGGAGCCGGGCGGGACCTCATCGCTTACTGAGCGCATAGTTAGTAACGAGAGCGGCGCTTGTCAAGCACGAAGCGGGCGCTACGCGCTCGTGGGGCGACGGCCGCGGACGGCGGCGGTCATGTGAACGGCCAGGTCGGCGTAGAACGCGCCAAGCGAGGCCGGGGTGTCCGAGCCGCCCAGCCGGTACCAGCGGACCAGGTCGACCCCGAGCGACAGGATCGAGCGGGCCAGGCGGCTGACGTCGTCAGGGTCGGCCGTCGCGCCGTCGATGATGCGGCCGACCGCGTCCCTGAAGATGGTGTTGAACTGCGCCCGCAGGTCGAGGATCTCCGCATAGTGCTCGGCCGACAGGGGCGTCAGCTCGTACTGGCAGACCCGCGCCGTCGTGTGGTGCTTGGCGTGCCACTCCACGAACACCGCGACCACCTGCCGCAGGTGGGTCTCCGGGTCGTCGTCGCCGGGCAGCGTCGCCCGCAGCGCCTCCAGAGCCCGGCGGTGACCGCTGCGCACGATCTCGAACAGCACCTCCTCCTTGGTGGAGAAGTGCACGTAAAGGGCGCCGGGGGTCAGCCCGACCTTGCTCGTGATGTCGCGGGTCGTCGTCGCCTGGAACCCCTTCTCGGCGAAGCAGAGGACCGCGGAGCCCAGCAGGGCCTTGGTCACGTCGGAGAGGTCTTCGTCCCAGAGATCACTGGACGGTTCGTCCAGCCAGACGAGCGGGGGATTGCCACCCCGCCGCGGACCGCGACGCTTCGCGACCATCCCCGATCCTCCCCTGTGCCGATCTCGACGCGCTGACATTACCGTCCCGTCGTGCGTACACATCTTGACACCCCTCGCGCTCGCAGTAACTATGCGCTCAGTAAGTAAGTCCTGGCTCGCAATCGAGGAGATGCGGCATGCGCAAGGGCATCGTGGTCACGGCCAAGCCAGGGGTGGAAGACCTGGCGGCCAAGGCCGAGGAACTTGGGTACGACAGCTTCTGGGTCTACGACACGCCCATGGTCAACGGGGATCCCTTCGTCGGTCTGGCCCTCTGCGCCAAGGCCACCAGCCGCATCCGGCTCGGGATCGGCGTCACCTCGCCCGCCCTGCGCTCGGCCCCCGCCTGCGCGGCGGCCCTGGCCAGCCTCAACGCCCTCGCGCCAGGACGCGTCATCTGCGGCGTCGGCACCGGCAACACCGCCCGGCGCACCCTGGGCATGAAGCCCACCACCATGGCCACCCTGGAACGCTTCACCCGCCAGCTCCAGGACCTCACCGCGGGCCGCCCCACCGAGTACAGCGAGGGCGAACGCACCCGCGACGTGCGCTTCCTGCACGTCGGCGACTACGTCAACACCCAGGACCCGATCGAGTTCGTCGTGGCCGCCTTCGGGCTCAAGGCCGCGCGCATCGCCGGCCGCCGGGGCGCGGGCACGATCTCCTTCGGCCTGCTCGACCCGGCGGCCTGGCGGGCGTTCAGCGAGGCGCACGAGGAAGGGGCCGCCGAGGCCGGCGTACGCACGCCGACGACCTCGTACGTGATGACCTCGATGCACATCCTCGCCGACGGCGAGAACCCGCACGGCGACCTCGCCCGCGACTCCATGGGCCACGTCGCCATGGCGCTGCTCACCTTCGCCGCCGACAACCCCTCCTTCCTGGACGGGCTCGAACCCGACGAGGCGGATGCGGTGCGGCGGCTGCTCGACCGGCGCGGCACCACCGCCACCGCCGACGACCGCCACTTCGTGCTGTACGAGAACTACCTCGGCCGCATCTACCCCCAGGACCGCGACCTGATCGTCCCCTCCCTGGTCGACAAGCTCGGCCTCGTCGGCACCCCGGACGACCTGGTCAAACGCGTCGTCACCCTCGAAGCCGCCGGCATCGACGAGCTGCTCCTGCAGCCCGTGCTGAACCCCGATCAGGAGATGGCCGACTTCGCCCGGCTCCTGTGACCCCCGCGTCGAGCCGGCACCCCCCAACACGTCGAAGGGTCGAAGGAGAGCCATGTTCCGCACCGGATCCCTCGCCGCCGTCACGCTCGGACTCACCCTGCTGATCTCGGCCTGCGGCGGCCAGGCCGCCGCGCCGCCGTCGTCGTCCGGCGGCGCCTCCGCGACGTCGCTGTCCGGCAGGACGGTCGCCCTGGTCGGCTACGGGAACGGCAACCCGTGGGGCGCCTACTTCAACAAGGTCTTCACCGAACGGCTGGCGCCCACCGGAGTGAAGATCGGTGACCTGACCACCATGGACCCGGGCACCCAGGTCCAGAAGTTCAACCAGGCCGTGGCGCAGAAGCCGGACCTCATCGTGGTCTCGATCCTCGACACCACGGCGATGGCGGTGCCGATCAAGAAGGCCGGGGCCGCCGGCGTCCCGGTGCTCGTCTTCGACGGCCCGCCCGACCCGACGGTGGCCGACGCGGTGATGTCGGTGCTCTCGGACAACGAGAAGCTCGGCGAGTACGCCGCCCAGAACATCATTGAAGGGCTCAAGGCCCAGGGCCGCGACTCCGGCAACATCATCGTCCTGACCGGCACGAAGTCCATGCTCGTCACCCAGCACCGGATGAAGGGCTTCAGAAAGGTCCTGGCGACCGCGCCGCAGTACAAGGTCGTCGATGAGCAGGACGCCAACTGGGACCCGCAGCTGTCCGGCACCATCGCCCAGCAGCTCCTGGCCAAACACGGCAAGGACGGGGTGCAGGCCGCGTACGGCATGGCCGACTACATGGCCCTGCCGATCATCCAGGCGGCCAAGCAGGCGGGCTTCCCGATCGGCGGCAAGGACGGCCTGATCGTCACCAGCAGCAACTGCTTCAAGGCCGGCATCGACTCGATCAAGGCGGGCGAGCTGTACGGCACGGCCACCGAGGCCCCGGGCACCATCGCCGAGCAGACCGCCGACTACGTCGTACGATATCTGACCGGCAAGAACCCGCCGCGCAGCGAGACCGTCCAGGAGGAACGGGTCACCGCCGCGAATGTCGGCGAGTTCGCCGAGCAGTGCAGCCACGCATGAGCCGGCCGCAGGGGAGCCGGCCGCAGGGGAGCCGGCAGGAGGGGAGCGGTCCGCTGCTCCGCGTGGAGGGGCTGGCGTACGCGTTCAACGGCGTCCCCGCGGTGCGGGACGTCTCCTTCACCGTGGGCGCCGGCGAGATCCACGGCCTGTGCGGACACAACGGCGCGGGCAAGAGCACGGTGGTGAAGATGTTGTCCGGGCAGCTCGCGCCCGACCGCGGGCGCATCGTGATCGGCGGCGAGACGGTGGAGCTGCGCGGCCGCCGGGCCGCCCAGCGCGCGGGCGTGGCGCTCGTGGACCAGGAGCTGAGCGTCGTACCGGCCCTGACCGTGCTCGACAACATGCTGCTCGGCGACCTCGGCGCGCCGTTCGTCAACCGGCGGCGCGCGGCTGCGGCCCGGTGCCGGCGGATCCTGGACGACATGGGCCTGGAGCGCATCGCCCCGGACCAGCCGCTGTCGGCGCTCGGCATCGGCGAACGGCAACTGGTCGAGATCGCCAAGGCGCTCGGCCAGAACGCCCGGCTGGTGATCCTCGACGAGCCCACCGCGACCCTCAGCGACGCCGAGAGCCGGCACGTGTTCGCCGCGATCCGGCGGGTCGCGGCCACGGGCTGCTCGGTCGTCTTCGTCTCCCACCGGCTGGCCGAGGTCCTCGATCTGTGCGACGTCGTGACCGTACTGCGTGACGGTCACGACGTCGCCACCAGCCCCGCCGCCGGGCTGACCGTGGACGAGCTGATCACCCGGATGCTCGGCGAGACGCGCCACCGGCCGTCCGCCGCGCGCGAGCAGGCCCCCGACCCGGCGCACGCCCTGCGGATCGAGAACCTGCGCGTGCCGGGACGGCTCGACGGCTTCACCCTCACCGCCCGGGCCGGCCGCGTCCACGCGCTGGCCGGGCAGCTCGGCAGCGGCGCGTCCGACGTCCTGCGCGCCTTGGCCGGCCTGCACCCCTCGGCCACGGGAACCGTCTCGTTGCGCGGACGGCCGGTCGCGATCCGCGACCCGGTGCGGGCCGCGCGCGGCGGGGTCGCGTTCGTCTCCAACGACCGCAAGTCCGAGGGGCTGTTCCTCGGCAAGCCGACCGCGTGGAACCTCGTCGCGACCCGCCTGCCGGCGCTGGGACGCGCTGGCGTCCTGCGGCCTGGTCACGAGCGGCGCGCCGCCCGGTCGCTCGCCGAACGGTCGGGGCTGCCGCAGGAGCGGCTCGACGATCCGGTGGTGACGCTGAGCGGCGGGAACCAGCAGAAGGCGTTCGTCGGCCGGTGCCTGGAGAACGCGGACGTCCTCGCTCTGCTGCTGGACGAGCCGACTCGGGGGGTGGACGTCGGGGGGCGCGCGGCGATCCACCGGCTGCTGCGCCAGGCCGCCGATTCCGGACTTGTCGTGTTTTTCGCCTCCACTGAGCTGGAGGAGCTGCTCGAACTGGGCGATGTGATCGTCACGATGCGGGACGGGCGGGTGGTGGGGCGGTACGAGGGGGACGTGGACGGGGCGGTGCTGATGCGGGACATGACGCATGGGGCGGAGGGGGCATGACGGCGGACGACCCCGGGAGCGGCGCGGTGCGCATCACGCCGGATCCCTCGCCGCCGGATCCCTCGCCGCCGGAGGCCGGGGCCGCCACGGAGGGCGGCTCGCCGCGCAGGTGGCCGTCGCCGCGCGTCGTCCCGCCCGGCCTGGCCGTACTCCTCCTGATCCTCCTGGCGCTGTTGCTCGTCCCGGCCCTGACGACGCCCCGGTTCCTCACCCTCGACAACGCGCGCGCGATCCTCGCCTCGGCCGCCTTCGTGGGCATCACCTCGGTCGGCGCGACCATGGTGATGATCGCCGGGTCCGGCGTGTCGCTGGCCACCTCCCAGATCGCGACCGTCGTGGCCATGTTCTTCCTCGGCACGCAGCACCTCGGCCTGGGAGCCGCCCTGCTGATCGCGCTCGCGGCCGGCGTCGCGCTCAACGCCGTCCAGGGCGCGGTCATCGGTTACTGGAAGGCCGACCCGATCGTGCTCACCATCGCCGGTGGGTTCGCGATCGGCGGCGCGGCCACCTGGTTCAGCGGCGGCACCACGGTCTACCCCGCGGCGCGGGGGTTCGAGGTGCTCAACTCCACGCCGCTGGGGCTGCCGCTGGCCGTGTACGTCCTGCTCGCGGTCACGGTGATCGTCGAATGGACGCTGCGCCGTACGACGGCCGGCCGGCAGATGTACCTGGTCGGCGAGAACCGGGCCGCGGCCCGCGCGGCCGGCCTGCCCGTCGGCCGGGTGACCGTGATCGCGTGGGCCGTCGCCGGCGCGTGCGTCGCCCTGACCGGGATCTTCCTCGCCTCGTTCACCACCTCCGCCACCGTGACGCTCGGCGGCACCCTCACCCTCGACGCCATCGCGGCGGTCCTCGTGGGCGGCACCGCGATCTCCGGCGGCCACGGCTCGGCCGTGCGGACGCTGGGCGGAGCGGTGCTCATCTCCGTCATCTCCGACATACTGCTGCTGCGGGGCTATTCGACAGGCGTGCAGATCCTGGTGAAGGGACTCCTCGTGCTCACGGTCGTCCTCGTCGTGCACGTACGCTCCGGCAGGGGCCGGCGATGACCCGCCGAACGGACCGCCGAACGGGCCACACGGAGGGCCGGCGGCAGAGCAGCCGGACGGGCCGCCTGGATGGCCAAAAGGGGTGGGCCCGGCGGCGACCGGAACACGCCATGCCCACCCTCTCCCTCCTCCTCGTACTGGCCGCGTTCGCCTGCTCCCCACTGCTGAGCGGCCGGCCACTCGAACCGTTCGACGTCTACAACGCGCTGCAGGGCTTCGCCCAGCTCGGCCTGCTGGCCCTGGCGATCGGCATCACGATGATCGCCGGCGAGTTCGACCTGTCGGTCGCCGGGACGTACGCGCTCGGCGGCATGCTGGCCGTCCAGACCGGCGCGCACTCCCCGGTCATGGGCGTGCTGACCGCGGTGGCCGCCGGTGCCGCCGTCGGCGCGCTGCAGGGCGGGCTGATCGCCCGGTTACGCATCCCGTCGCTGCCCGTCACGCTCGCGACGTACATCGCGCTGCTGGGGCTGACGTACACGATGTCCGGCGGCCTGAGCAAGACCTACGCCAACGCCGACGCGACCCTGTGGGTGGACCAGCCGATCGCCGGCGTCCTGTCGCCGCGGAGCCTGCTGACGCTGGCGGCGTTTCTCGCCGCCGCGGCCGTGCTGGGCCTGACCAGGCTGGGACGCGAGCTGCGCGCCATCGGCGGCGACCGCCGGGCCAGTCGCGTCGCCGGCGTCGGCGTGGACCGGCGGATCGTCGGCATCTTCACGCTGTCGGGAACGCTGGCGGCGCTCGGCGGCGCCCTGCTCGGCTACAGCTACGCCTCGGCCAACCCGGACCCCGGGCTGCAGCCGCTGATCCTCGCCGTCGTGGCCGCGCTGCTCGGCGGCGTCTCGCTGGCCGGCGGCCGCGGCGCCCCGCTGGGACTGCTGGCCGGGACCCTGTCGGTGGCGCTGCTCGCGCAGATCGTCGCGGTCACCGCCCTGCCCGACTTCTCCACCCAGCTCCTGTACGCGGCGCTGCTCGCCGTGATCGTCGCCGTCGAGAGCCCCGGCCTGCGGCAGGCCGTAGAACGCTTGCGCGCCCGCCGTACAACGTCAGAACCACGTTCGCAAGGAGGACGACCATGACGCAGACCACCACCGTGGCCGAGGGCTTCAGCTTCCTGGAGGCGCCGCGCTGGCGCGACGGGCGGCTCTGGTTCTCCGACTTCTACACCCATCGGGTGCGCTCCATGCGCGAGGACGGGTCGGACGTGCGCGAGGAGGCCCACGTCCCCGAGCAGCCGTCCGGCCTGGGCTGGCTTCCCGACGGACGCCTGCTGATCGTCTCCATGCGCGACCGCAAGATCCTCCGCCGCGAACCGGACGGGACTCTCTCGGTCCACGCCGACCTCGGCAAGCACGCCGCCGGCCACCTCAACGACATGGTCGTGGACGACCAGGGCCGCGCCTACGTGGGCAACTTCGGCTTCGACCTGATGGGCGGCGCCCCGCTGGAGCCGACCTCGCTGCACCGGGTGGACCCCGACGGCCACGTCACGGAGGTGGCCGACGACCTCTGGTTCCCCAACGGCAGCGCCATCACGCCCGGGGGTGTGCTCGTGGTCGTGGAGACGTTCGGCAACCGCGTCACCGCGTTCGACCTCACCGGCGACGGCGAGCTCGTCAACCGCCGGACGTGGGCGGAGTTCGGCCCGCTACCCGCCGACCGCGGCGTAGCCGAGGCACTGGGGCAGCTGCAGGTCGCCGGCGACGGGGCCTGCCTCGACTCGGAGGACGCCCTGTGGATCGCGGACGCCATCGGCAGCCGGCTCGTCCGGGTGGTCGAGGGCGGCACGATCACCGACGAGCTCAGCCCGGGCTCCCCGGTGTACGCCTGCGCCCTCGGCGGCGAGGAGGGCACGACCCTGTTCGCCTGCGCGGCCCCCGACTTCCACGAACAGGCCCGCGCAGCGGCCCGCGAGGCCCGCATGCTCGCCATGCGCGTAACCGTACCGGCGCCCTAACTCCCACCAGCCCAGCCCGACGCCTATCCCGCCCGCCTACCGGCAATCCATCCACACAGGCGGCCGTAGCGTACGTGACCCGCGCGCATGACATCCGCGCGGGTCATCAGGGTCTCATCGCGCGTGCCCGACCAGCCGGGAAGATCCAGCAGGTGGACGATGTCGTGGTTCAGGACGAAGGTCGTCAGGACTTGGTGCAGCGGGCGGGGGACGTTCTCATCCAGCAGCAGCCTCACGCTGCTCCCCTTGAGGCTCGTAACTGTCGACATAGTCCGCGAAGTCGGCAGCGTCCAACGCCGCAGTGGCCGACACGCTTGGGTAGTAGTCGGAGATCCGCTCAGCCGGAACGCCATCCCGCAGCAGCGCCGCGATCTCGTCGTACGGCACGCGGGTCCTTCGATCACAGGCATCCCACCGCGGACAGCCGGGTCGACTGTGACGTGCTCGCGGGGATGCAGCAGGTCCGGAATGTGCCGTCCATCGCGGTAGAACGGCCGCAACACCTCGACCATGTCATGGATGACGAGATGGTTCTTACGATGCACCGGATCGGTGGCCTGACCTTGTTCGACCAGGTAGATCGTCGAACCGTCGGTCACCAACTGGTAGGCCGACAGGTGCTCGCGCTCCCGCAGGTCGTCGCGCAGCGGGTCCAACGCCCGGTGAATCTTCTGCAAGGACGCGTCGTTGCGCAGCTTCACGCACGTGCGCAACGCCACCAGATCCCGAAAGGAATACAGCACCGGACGCACCGGCGAGATCTCCGGCACCAGCACCGCGCCACGGCCGGAACTGGCCTTACGCCAGTGCGCGAGCTGACGAAGCGTGGCAAGCCGCCGCCACGAGCGGCATACCAGGCATCAACATCACCATTGACCAGGTCCTTCTCAAGCGCCTCGACTCCACAGGTACCAAGGGCCGTGCCAGTGCTGGTAGAGGTTCTCGCCCTCGGACTCAGGCGGCTCGCCTTCGGGGCTCCAGGCGAAGCCGGTGGTACTGAGAAATCCGGCGCCGTCGATGGCGAAACGTGCTCCGCCGGGGATCCTCTCAGCCCATTCGACCGGGAACAGCCCGACCCAGGTGTCCACGGGCAGCGGCGTACCGTGTGAGACGGCTCGGGCGCGATCGTCGAGGGCGGAGCGGGACAGGGCGAAGCGTGCCTCCAGGGGTGCATTCACGTAGATCAGGCCGCAAACCAGTACCACGATCAGGGGCGGCACTGACCATACCGGCCATTCGCCACGAAACCACGCTGAAGATTGACGCCTGAGCAGCATGCGGACCAGCGTGACCAGCCAGACGAGACCGATGCAAAACCAGACATTGGCGATCAAACCCAGCCACAGCAGGTCCCAACCTGGAACACTCGTCGCCCAGAGGGTCGCCAGGGCCGCGACGACGGTCGGCACGATCGCCGCCGCTCGCCCGGGTCGCCAGGTGCCGGGGGCGGTTTCTGCCGTGTCCATGCAAGGAGCATAGAGATCAACTGGCCGCGGCGAGCGTCAAGTGTCGTGCGCCGGTCTTCTCACCCCGCCCGGAAACAGGCTAATCAACTTGATGGAATTTGGTCGGGTTGTTGACCTGCGTTAGGAGGGTTGTCGATAGGCTGCAACCGTAGGTGTCCAGCGCGTACATATGTTCTGCCTCGTGAGAACCCGTCAAGGGGGAAGCGATGTCGAGAAGAAAATGTGCACTCGTCCTCAAGCTGCTCAGCGCGACACTTCTGCTGTTCGCCGACGTGTCGCCGGCTCTCGCGAACACGCTTCGCCACGGCCCTTCCACTTACATCACCAACAGGTATTCAGGCCTGATGGCGGACTTCTCCATACGCCCGAGCTGCTACATCCCCGACGATGCCACCTGCCCCAACGGCACACCGATCGTCCTCGGACGACCCGGTCAACGCGCCATTTTCTCCTTTCACCTCGTGGGCGGGCAAGGGTACGAGATCAGGTGGTTCGGAGATTACTGCCTGGACGTCGCCGGTTTCGGCACGAACAATGGCGCCAAGGTGATTCTCTGGCAGTGCACCGGAAACACCAATCAGCGCTGGATGCCGCAGATATTCGAGGATGGCGACCCCAACGCCAAAATTCTGATGGGGATCCACAGCGGCAAGTGCCTCGATGCTGATAATCCGGCCTTCACCAGCGGCCGGGTGCCCGGGCCCGGCGCACTCCTGCAAGTGTGGGACTGCGTTCCCGACACCGAGGCCGGTAATCTCGCGAACCAGGACTGGGTCTTCCAGTGGTAGGCCAGGTGGATCACGCGGACGGCGGCGCGATGGACTCGCGGTCGCGCACCGGCATCGGCACCCGGTGCACCTCACCCCGTCGGTCAGCGGTCGCATGGTCGCGGCCGATCTCGGTGAAGAGCACGTCGACGGCCTTGCGGCCGAGTTCGTAGTGCGGCAGAGCCACCGTCGTCAGCTTGGGCCGGATCCACGAGGCGATGGGATGGTCGTCGAAGGAGACCACGGACACGTCGCCGGGAACGTCGAGCCCGGCGTCGTCGAGTGCCTGGTAGGCGCCCATGGCGATCCGGTCGTTGAAGCAGATCAGCGCCCGCGGGCGCGCCGACTCAAGGAGGTCCCGCGTCGCGGCCAGGCCGAGGTCCTGCTGCCAGTCGGGGCACGGGCGAGCGCCCGCCGCCTCGACGCCCGCCTCGGCGAACGCCTCCCTGATGCCGATGAGCCGTTCCACCGCCGCGACGCTCTCCGGAGGCACATCGCGCAGGGCGGGGCCCGCGCCGATCAGGTAGATGTCATCGCGGTGGCCGGCGTCGAGCAGGACCCGGGCCGCGCGGCGGCCGGCCTCCACCTCGTCGGGCAGGACGGAGGGCAGGCGAGTGGGCTGCGAGGGCAGGGCGTTGAGCAGGACGGCGGGGGAGGCCGTGATGGACGGGGGCACCTTGATGGTCCTGGTGAACATCGAGGCCAGGATGAGCCCGTCCACCTGGCGGTCGTGCATGGCCTGCAGCAGGAGCCGTTCGAGCTCGGCGTCTCCTTCCGTCTCACCGATGAAGAGCATGAAGCCCCGCTCACGGGCGGCCTCCAGCGCCCCCTTGATCATGTCGCCGGCCAGCCGCGAGGTCGCGACCGTGTCGGAGACGAAGCCGATGGTCCGGGTGGTGCCCGTACGCAGGCCCCTGGAGACGATGTTCGGCCGGTACTGCAGCTCCTCGGCGGTTCTCAGCACCCGCTGCTCGACGTCCTGAGAGATCCGCAGCTCGCGACCGCGGCCCGACAGCACGAGCGAGGCGGTCGGGCGGGAGACGCCCGCGGCTTTGGCCACATCGGCCAGCGTGACCCGGCGAGGGCTCACCCGGGACCTCCGATCGTCGAACGGTGAGTTGCAGGGGGTTGACATCGTACGACGTGCGCCGTGAGACTATCGGGCGCTAACACGATTTAGCAACGGACGCAGCACATCAGCCGGGTGCGAGCGTCCCCCTGCAGCAGAGGAGATGCACATGGCTCGTCGCGTTCGCCCCGGCAAGGCCGGAGCCGCACTGGTGATCGCCATGGGGACGCTGGCCGCCGCTTGCGCCGCTCCCGGCGGCGACGTCGCGCAACCCACCGCCACCGGCACCTCCGCGCAGTCGGCCGCTCCCACCTGCGGTACGGCGCCGGTGACGATGAGCGGCTACTTCGAGACCGGCTTCCCGCTGCCCAAGGCGCTGACCACCGAGTTCTCCAAGCAGCACCCGAACGTGACCTGGGACATCCGCGAGGACCAGTTCGCGGTGATCACCCAGAACGCCCCCCGCGTGCTGGCGGACAACCCGCCCGACCTGATGCGCCTTCCCCAGGTCTCCGAACTCGTCAAGGACAACCTGCTGAAGAACCTCGACGGCTACGCGCAGTCCTTCGGCTGGGACAAATGGCCGGCCTCGCAGCTCGAACAACTCCGCCTGGGCCCCGGCGGTCGCCCGCGCGGCGAGGGTTCCCTCTACGCTCTGGGCCTCAACATGAGCATGACCGGCCTGTTCTACAACAAGAAGCTCGCCGCCCAGATCGGCATGTCGGCACCGCCCGCCACTCTGGCCGAGCTTGACCAGGCCCTCGACAAGGCCAAGCGGGCGGGCCTCACGCCCATCATGCAGTTCAACGGCGGCGCCACCGGCGGGCTGGCGTTCCCGCTGCAGAATCTCATGGCCGCCTACGGCCCGGCGGGGCCCGTCAACGACTGGATCTTCCAGAAGCCCGGCGCCACCATCGACACGCCGTCGAATCTGCAGGCCGCCCAGCACCTGGAGAAATGGATCAAAGCGGGTTATTTCCCGAAGGATGTCAACGCGGTCGACTACGCGACCATGATGAGCCGCTTCATCGACGGCCAGGGCCTGTTCATGTTCAACGGCGACTGGGAGTCGGGCAACCTCGACAAGCAGCTGCCGGGCGACGCCGGCTTCTTCCTGATGCCGCCGGCGCAGCAGGGAGGCAAGCGCGCCGCCATGTCGGCGCCGCTCACCTTCGGCATCGCCGCGAACGCCAAGAACGCCGGCTGCGCCGCCTTCTTCCTCAACTGGGTGGCCACCGACCGGCGGGCCCGTGACATCGGCGTCGAGGTCGGCGGATCACGTCCGATGGGACCGGCCGACGCGTACATGCCCGAGGTGGCCGCGGACAAGGTCACCGCCGCGACCCTGGCGGCCGGAGCGGACATCGCCAAGGACAACGGCGCGATGGACTTCATCGCCAACGCCACCGGCGCCATCTACGCCAAGAGCTGGACCCCCAACCTGCAGAAACTGGTGGCCGGCGAGCAGACGCCGCAGGGGCTGCTGAAGACGGTCCAGGCTGACTACGCCCGCCAGCTCGAAGGGAACTGAGCCAGGTGACGCCCCGGTCCGCGCACCGGCGACCGGCCGGCACCAGACTGCGCGGTCTGGCCGGCTGGCTGTTCATCGTTCCTGCGCTCGCCTTCTACGCGGTCTTCGTCCTGCGCCCCGTCGCCTTGACGTTCCAGTACTCGCTGTACGAATGGGACGGCATCGGCCCCTCCACCTGGGTAGGGACGGCCAACTACGGCAAGGTGTTCACCGACCCCGACCTGTTCGACTCCCTGATCAACGCCGGCGAACTGATCGTCTTCTTCAGCGCGATCCCGGTCCTGCTCGGCCTGGCCATCGCCGCCACGATCCGGCGGATCGCCCAGAGCCGGCTCGCCCTCGTGGCGCGGACCGTGCTCTTCCTGCCACAGGTCATCCCGCTGGTGGCCGCCGGCATCGCGTGGAGCTGGCTGCTGGCCTCCACCGGAGTGATCAACCAGCTCCTCACGCTCGTCGGCCTCGGCGGCGTGACCCGGGCCTGGCTGGGCGACTTCGACACCGCCCTGCCGGCGGTCGGCATGATCGGCGCGTGGGTGCTGCTCGGCCTCTGCACGCTGCTGCTCCTGGCCGGCATGAGCAAGATCGACCCCGCCCTGTACGAGGCGGCCCGGCTGGACGGCGCCGGGCCGTGGCGGGAGTTCGTCTCCATCACGGTCCCCAGCCTGCGACAGGAGATCGCCGTCTGCGTCACCGTGACCGTCATCGCGGCCCTGGCCAGCTTCGACATCATCTACATCGCCACCCAGGGCGGACCGGGCAACACCACCATGGTGCCCGGCCTGCAGATCTTCTACCTGGCCTTCTCCGAACGCGAGGTGGGCACGGCCTCGGCCCTGGCCATGGTCCTCATGGTGCTCGTGATCGCCTGCGCCCTGCCCATCCAGTGGTTCGCGAAGGACGGCAACCGATGATCACCTCCCGGCGGGAGTCCTGGACCGGCCGGCTGCTGCTCGTCGTCATGATGGCGGTCACGCTCCTGCCGTTCCTCAGCCTCTTCGTCACCGCCCTGCACCCCTCAGGCACCTACCCGGCCGGGCTGGCCTGGCCCGACGACCCGCGGTGGGGCAACTTCCTGCGGGCCTTCGAGGCCGCGAACATGGGCGCGCTGCTGTGGTCGAGCGTCCTCATCGTGCTGGGCGTCGTGCCGATCTCGATCCTGCTGGGCACGATGGCCGGCTTCGCCATCGGCCACCTGCGCGTGATCGGCGGCCGGGTGGTCTTCCCGCTGTTCGTGCTCGGCCTGACCCTGCCCTTCGAGGGCATCGTCACGCCGCTGTACTACCAGATCCGCGACATGGGCCTGCTCAACACCCGGTGGGCGATCATCCTGCCGCTCATCGGCCTGTTCATGCCGTTCAGCGTCTTCTGGATGCGCGCCCACTTCGTCAACATGCCCGCGGAGCTGTCGGAAAGCGCACGCATGGACGGCGCCAACGTGTGGCAGCTGTTCCGGCGCATCCACGTCCCCCTGGCCATGCCGGCGATCTCGTCCCTGGGCATCCTGCTGTTCCTGTGGACCTGGAACCAGTTCCTGCTGGCCATCGTCCTGGTGGACGACCCGGCCAAGCGCACGATGTCCGGCGCCCTGGGCGCCTTCCAGGGTCAGTGGGGGACCGACATCCCGTTGTTGTGCGCCGGATCGCTGCTGATCCTGGCCCCCACGCTCGCGATCTTCCTCATCTTCCAGCGGCACTTCGTCAAGGCCCTGCTTCAGGGCTCGCTGAAGGGCTGACAGCACATCAGGCACATCACATCCGACGAGCGAAAGCTGAGGTCGTGCATGACCCTACGGAACGGGCGGGGCGGAGCGTGAGCGGTGGCCGACCGGCGCTCTGGACCAGCCGGCATCTCGATCTGCTCGTGGAGAGCGACGCGACCACGGCGCCCGCCTTCGACCCCAAGGCCCTGCCGCGGATCCTGCCGGGCCACGATCTCTGGGACCTGTGGCCGGTCCAGGAGGAGGACGGCTCGACCGCTCTGATCGGCGGCGACGAGGTGTGGATGGCACTGTCGGCTCCGGCCCTCGGTCACCCTGAGGAGCGTCACGACCAGGCTCGGATCCGCCTGCTCGCCAGGAACGACGGCGGATGGAAGGACCTCGGGAACGCCTTCGCCGACGACGCCTCGCCCGGCAGCCGCGAGTGGTCGGGATCGGCGGTCCGCCGGCCGGACGGAACGGTGTCGGTGTTCTACACGGCCGCCGGGCGACGCGGCGAAGCACGCCCCACCTTCCGGCAGAGCGTCGTCGAGACGCGCCTGCGCCGGTTCGCCGACGGTGACGCGCCCGCGCCGTACGAGGAACACCGGGAGATCCTCCGCTCCGACGGTCTGATGTACCTGCCCGCCGACGAGGAGACGGGGTCGGCGGGGAACATCCGGGCATTTCGCGATCCCGGCTGGTTCCGCGACCCCGCCGACGGGCGCGACTACCTGCTCGTCGCCGCGTCCATCGCCTGGGACGACCGCTTCACCGGTGCCGTCGCCCTGGCCGCCGCCCGGGCCGGCGCCTGGTCGCTGCTCCCGCCTCTTCTCGTGGCGCAGGGCGTCAACCACGAGCTGGAACGGCCGCACGTCGTCGTGCACGGGTCGTGGTACTACCTCTTCTTCAGCACCCAGCGGCACAGCTTCCACCCGGCCGATCGTGCACCCACCGGGCTCTACGGCTTCGCCGCACCCGCGCTGACCGGGCCGTACCGGCCGCTCAACGGCTCCGGGCTCGTGATCCAGAACCCTTCCGGTCAACCGGATCAGGCCTACGCCTGGCTCGTACTGCCCGATCTGCACGTCACCGGCTTCGCCAACTACCGATCACCGGACGGCGGGGAGCTGCGGCACGCGGCAGCGGAGCAGGCGCGGGCCGGTTTCGGCGGGACCGCCGCGCCGATGCTCAAGCTCGCCCTGGACGGCCTGTCCACGTCCGTCGCCCCGGGTTGAACCTAGGGGCTCTCCCGTACGGCGAGCCCCGCGGGTCAGGCGCCGGCCACGCCCAGCAGCCGTCGTCCGGCGTGCTCCGGCCGGACGTCGGGAGTGCCGCCCGCCGTGGCGCCGTCCGGCCGGCGGGGGAGCCCGCCTGGGTTCGGCGGCCGGCCACCCTGGCCAAGGCGGTGACGGCGGAGCTCGTGGAGCGCATCGTCCGCGGCGTGCACCCGTCCGGCACGCCCCTTCCTCCCGAGCCCGTTCTGTGCGAGACCTTCTCGGTGAGCAGGACCGTCGTCCGCGAGGCCGTGAAGATCCTCCAGGAGAAGGGGCTCGTCCAGGTCCGCCAGGGCGCGGGCACCATGGTGACCCCGCCCATGATGTGGGACATGTTCGACGAACTCGTGCTGGCGGCGACCATCGACATGGACGAGAGCCTGGGGATCCTGGACGACCACGTCGCCTACGCCGACCTCGACCGCGCCTTCCACGACACGATCATGCAGGCGTCCGGCAACCGCATCGCCCGGGGCGTCGTACGCGCGCTGGAGAGCCAGGTCGGCAACACCGCCCGCTACACGGGCAAGACGGAGCGGGCCCTGTGCGTGGCGTCCAACCAGGGCCATCGCCGCATCTACGAGCGCATCGCCGCGCAGGACCCCGACGGTGCCGCCGACGCCATGTTCCGGCACATCACCGAGGCCTGGCTGGTCCGGCGCAGCACGTCCAGCGCTCCCGTGCGGCTGCAACGCTGACGCCGCGCCCGGGGCGCGTCACGCCGACTGCCGCAACGACATCACCGCCCAGGGCGCGAGCTCGACGTCGAGGCGCAGCACGCCGTCGCCGGGCACGGTCAGCGCGAACCTGAGCAGCGAGCCGGCGACCTGGCGCAGGTACGCGCTCTCGGCCCGCGACGGGTTGAGCGGAGCCCCGAGCCGGTGCCAGGCCTCGGCGGCGTTGCCGTGCTCCCAGTCCACGATCTCGACGAGGAACGTGGCGCCCGGCTCCAGCCCGCCGATCGAGTGGCGGATCCTCCGGCTCGGTCCCCTTTCGGCCAGCGCGCGGGTCGCGGGGTAGGAGCTCTGCGCGGGGAGACCGCGCAGGGCCAGGTCGCCGGGATAGTTGTAGAACACCGCCGACACGGCCGACGTCCGGCTGTCGCGGGTCACGACCCCGTCTGACGCCGCCAGCAGCAGCCGGTCGCCGAGCCGGCCCAGCATCGCGAACGCGTGGAACGTGGGCTTGTGGATCCCCTCCTCGTTCACGAGGCCGAATCCGCCGTGGAACGGCCCGATCCCGGCGCCTCCCTCCTCGAACACGTCGGTGAAGGTCCAGTAGGAGATCGAATCGGCGAGCGTGGCGCACTTCAGGTACGCCCTCGTGATGTAGGTGGCCGCGAACACCGTGTCATGGATGAAGTCGCGGGACGACGGCGACGTCGACCACTCCGAGACGTGGATCTCCGCGTCGGGATACGGACTGTTCTTGACGAGCTTGCGCAGGAGGGTCAGGTCGTCGAACGTCGCGTCGGCGTACCGGGTGATCGGCACCGCCTTGCCGTCGGCGCCGAAGGCGAAGTCGGTGGGGTACAGGTGGGTCGAGACGAAGTCGATCGGAAGTTCGCGCTCCGCACACCAGTCGATGAACTCCTCGATCCACACCGGGCGCCAGTCGAGCGCGTCGACGTCGGTCGCGGCGGCCGTCTCACGCATCGCCGATCGGTCCTCGCTCTCGCCCCGGTAGCGGTCGTCGGGCACGAAGACGCTCGTCGCGGGCCCGCCCACGCGCAGCGCGGGATCGATCCCCTTGATCGCCCGCACCGTCTGCTCATAAAGCTGGAAATACTCGGTCTTCGTCCCGGTCCAGAAGTGGGGGGCCAGGTTCGGCTCGTTCCACACCTCGAACCGCCACTCCCGCACCTCGGCCAGGCCGTACCGGTCGATCCAGTGCTCGACCGTCCGCGTGACCAGCTCGACCCAGCGCGCCATGTCCTTGGGCGGGCTGCAGTGCGCGCCCCACCAGAACACGGTCTCCGTCTCCGTCGCCAGCTCGCGCGGCATGAAGCCCAGCTCGACGAACGGCCGGACACCGTGGTCCAGCAGGAAGTCGAACACCTTGTCCACGTAACCGAAGGTGTACACGGGCGAGGGAAGGGGCGCGTCCGGTCCGAAACCGCCGCCGTAGCTCTCCCGGTACACGAACATGTCGTCGTGGAAGACGCCGTGAAAGCGGATGTACTCGATGCCCAGGGTTTTGACGGCCTCGGCGAACTGCCGTTGCCAATCCGCGCGCAGTGCCTCGTTCGCGCGTCCCGCGCCGATGCAGCGGCTCCAGATGTGCGGGAGCGGGCTTTCGTCGCGGGGCTCACCGTCGATCAGGATCCGGGGTGCGCGGGCGCCGTCGGTCGTCATGGTCTCATTTCTCTTCACCGAGGATTTCATGGAGGTGCCGGCGTCGCTCATCCCTTGACGGCGCCCAGGGTCAGGCCCGACTGCCAGAACCGTTGCAGGCCGAGAAACGCGATGATCAAAGGAACGATCGTCAGCAGCGCGGAGGTGATGACGAGGTTCTGGATGAGGGCGCCGTTCCCGGCCGAGGAGCCCAGCTTGTTCCACTGGTTGATGCCGACGGTCAGCGGATACCAGGCGGAATCCTTGAGCATGATCAACGGCAGGAAGTAGTTGTTCCAGATCGAGACGAACGAGAAGAGCAGCACCGTCACGCTCGCGGGCGCGAGCAGCGGAAGCGCGATTCGGACGAAGGTTCTGAACTCCCCGGCCCCGTCGATCTTCGCGGCCTCCAGCAGACCGGTCGGCACGGCCTCGGCCGCGAACACCCACATCAAATACAGCCCGAACGGGTTGATGAAGGACGGGATGAGAATCGCCCACGGAGTGTTGGTCATGCCGACGTGCGCGAACAGCAGAAACTGCGGGATCGCCAGGGCGATGCCGGGGACCGAGATCGATCCGAGAACGACGAGCAGGAACACCCGCTTACCGGTGAAGTCGAGTTTCGCCAGTGCGTAGCCGCCGAGCGCGGCCAGAAAGGTCGACACGGTCGCACCCACGACGACATAGAGAATCGTGTTGAGCAGCCACCGGAAGAAGATCCCGTCCTGGTAGGCGAACACCTGCACGATGTTGTCCCACAGGGCGAATTCACGCCCGGGAGCGAGCCCGAACGAGGAGACGAAGTCGGCCTGCGTCTTCGTCGCGTTGATGACCAGCCAGACGAGCGGCAGCAGGCAGTAAAGGGCGAACAGACCGGTCATCACGGTGAGGGTCGTGCTCTTCCTGGGATTGTCCACCGTGTGCGGCGAGCGGCCGCGCCGGCTATTGCTGGGAGGCATTCCGCAACCCCCTGATCTGGACGGCGTAGGCGACGGCGATCGTGATCGCCGCCATGACGAGCGCGAGTGCTGCCGCATAACCCTGCTGGGATCCGGTGAAAGCCAGGTTGTACGCGTACAGGTTGGGCGTGTAGAAGGTGGTGACGCCGCTGTTGGCTACCATCGAGGGCAGGATCTGCGGTTCGTTGAACATCTGGGACGTGCCGATGATGGAGAAGATGACGGTGACGACCAGGGACCCGCGCAGGGCCGGCAGTTTGATCGCGCTGACGATCCGCCATTCGTTCGCCCCGTCGATCGCGGCCGCCTCGTACAACTCGCGTGGAACGGCTTTGAGCGCGGAGTAGAAGATGAGCATGTTGAAGCCGGTGAACGCCCACGTCACCATCAACCCGATGGAGATGAGCGTCGTGTCGGGGGCGAAGGGATTGACGTCCGTCCCCAGAGCGCTGTTGAGGCTGCCGAACAGGCCGTATTTGACGCCCAGCAGGAATCCCCACATGAGAGTCGACACGATCGCCGGCACCGCGTAGGGGAGGAAGATCGTCACCCGCAGGAACTTGACGCCGTGCAGCCGCAGGGAGTCCAGCGCCAGAGCCAGCGCCACGGCGAGAACCAGCATGATCGGGACCTGGACGAGCGTGAATCGGGAGACGCGTCCGACCCCGTCCCAGAACTGGGGATCCTGCAGCAGTTTGGCGTAGTTGTCCAGCCCGACGAACGTGCTGCCCCCGATGAGCCGCTCCCGGAAGAAGCTGAGGTAGGCGGCGTATCCGATGGGCACGATGAACACCATCGCGAACAGCGCTCCGAAGGGAGCGATGAACAGTAATCCGATCTGTGGTTTACGGCGCTTACGAGCACCCGCCGGACGCTCTGTCGCACCCGGTGACGCCGTGGCCGCAGCGGTGGCGTCGAACCGACGGGCCGGCTCCATATCCGTGTTCCTTCCGATCATCGCGTTGCCCGGTTCCGGTCAGGACACCTCGAAGCCCTGCTCATTGCCGTACTGCACACAGCGCCGTTTCCACTCTTCGAGGACCTGGGCGAGCGAGCCTTTCCCGGTGGTGTAGTACGGCGAGGCGATGTCGCCGTAGATCGAGCGCGCCCATTCGAAGAACGGCGGGTACTGCCAGCCGGTCGCGACGGTCTCCGACGCCTCGGCCAGCACGGTGCCGACCTTCTGGCCGCCGAAGTACTCGTTGGGCTTGCCGTTGAACGCCTCGCTCTGCAGCACCGACGTGTTCGGCACGAAGGCGCCCGCGTCGACCCGGGACGACAGACCGCCGCCGTGGGTGAAGTATTCGAGGAACGTGAAAGCCGCCTCCTTGTGCTCGGCCGCGGCCGGGATGCCGAAGGAGCTGCCGCCGTTCTCCGCTCCGACCTTGGCTCCCCGCGTCCACTGCGGCATCGGGGCGACCCTGAAGTCGCCGGCGGCCTTCGGCGCCCGCTCGGGCAGCGTCGAGGTCAGCCAGCCGCCCATGGTCTGGGTGGCGAGGGTGCCGTCGTTGAGCGCGCGGTTCCAGTCGTCGGACCAGCCGGTGATCTTGGTGTTCAGCAGGTCCTCGTCGAGCATCTTCTGCCAGAAGGCGACGGCCTTGCTCGTGCCCTCGTCGGTGAAGTCGATGCGCACCTTGTTGCCGTCCACCGTGAACGGGTGACCGCCGGCCTGCCAGATGAGCGAGAGCAGGAAGAAGAGGTCTCCCGTGTCCTGGGCGATGTAATGATCGCCCCCGAGCGCGCGGATCTTCTTGGCCGCCTCGTAGTACTCGTCCCAGGTGGCCGGGGCCTTGTCGATGCCGGCCTTCTTGAGCGTGGCGGTGTTGTAGAACATGGCCGACGGCCCGTAGTCGGACGGCAGCGCGTAGACCTTGCCGTTGACGGTCACGTCGTTCCAGGCGGCCTGTACGTAGTCCTGCTTGAAGTTCCCGACGCCGAATTCGGCGAGGTCGGTGAGCTTGCCGGGAATGGCGAAGTAGGGGACGACGAAGTACTCGAACATGGCCAGGTCAGGGACCCCGGAACCGGCCTGAATGGCGTTGTCGAGCGCCTTGTACTCGTCCGACGAGGAGCCCGCGTTGACGACCTCGACCTTGATGTTCGGGTTCGCGGCCTGGAAGCCGGCGACGGCCTTCTCGACCGTGCCGTCCCAGCTCCAGACCGTGAGCTTCACCTGTTCGGCACCGCCGCCTGTGGTGCCGCCGGTGGTGCCGGCGCCGCCTGAGCACGCGGCCAAGGCGACGACCGGCATGAGTACCGCGAAAAGGAGCCTGAGCTTCTGGGAGAGCCGCATGGGCTGCTCCTCTCGTCCATCGCTGGTTACGAAATTATTTCGCAACATATTCGGTATTGCGAGGACATTAAGTGCCGGATCTGTCCCCTGTCAACGGAGAGTCCGGGAAGAATGCCTGGCAGCAACGGCACGAGGCGGTTCGTGGTAGGTTCCGAAATAGTTTCGGAGAGGGGAGTCCAGGGATGGGACGACGGGGTCGTTCAGAGCGAGCCACACTGGCGGACGTGGCGCGCCTGGCCGGGGTGTCGCCGACGACCGCGTCCAAGGTGCTGAACGGGCGCAGCGACGTCGGGGCCAAGACGCGGGAGCTCGTGCTGGGCGTGATGGCCGAGATCGGCTACCAGGCCACGGCGGTACGCCACACCCAGACCAGGGACCGGGCCCTGCTCACCGTGCTGGACATCGTGGAATCCCGCTACGCGGGAACGGTTCTGCAGGGCATCCTGCTGGCCGCCACCGCCGCCCGCGCCGAGCTCCTGCTCCAGTTCCCCGCCGGCGAGCCGATCAGCACCAGCCGCACCGCCGCCCGCGCCTGGCTGACCGACCAGCAGGCCGCCGGCGTGGCCGGCATCATCGCCCTGGCCGTCGCCGTCCCCGACTCCATCCTGGAAGCCGCGGAAGACCTGCCCATGCCCATCGTCACCATCGACCCGATCGACACCACCGAATCACGCCTGGTCAGCATCGGCTCCACCAACTGGGCGGGTGGCCGCTCGGCCACCGAACACGTCATCAAACACGGCCACCGCACCATCGCCTGGATCGGCGGCCCGCTCGGCTCGGCGCCCTCGCTCGAACGCTTCCACGGCTACCAAGCCGCTCTCCACTCCGCCGGCATCCCCACCGATCCGGCCCTCGTCCGCCACGAGGCCTTCTCCGTCGAGGCCGGGCACCGCCACGCCCGCGACCTGCTCACCCGCACCCCCTGGCCGACCGCCATCATCGCGGGCAACGACGAGATCGCCGTCGGCGTCCTCGCCGCCGCCCAGGACCTGCGCATCTCGGTGCCGGATCAGCTCTCGGTGACCGGATTCGACGACACCCCGCAAACCGAATGGACGACCCCGCGCCTCACGTCCGTCCGCCAGCCCCTCGCCGGGATGGGGCGCATGGCCGTCGAAACCCTCCTCGCCATGGCCGACGGCACCCAGCCCGCCTCCCAGCACCTCCAGCTCGCCACCACCCTCACCGTGCGCGACTCCACCGGCCCCGCGCCCGCACCCGCATCCTGACCGTCCGGCGGGGGTCGCGTGGGCAGCACGGGTCGCTCACCTCGCCCTGAGCTGGTCCGAAAGCTTTCGCAACTTGTTCGGCGTTGCGAGGACCCTAGGCGCCGCATATGTTGCCTGTCAACGGCTTGACTTGGGCGCCGGCCTCGCCGACAGCCCAGCGAGAAGGGTGTGAGGATTGGGTTCCGAAAAAGTTTCGAAGGTTCAGGTGACGCCGCGGCGTCCGGCCGAGCACTGCCCAGCCTGCCTCGCCTGATCTGACACGTGTCTTATTCGAGATACGGCCGACCGGAAAGCTCTTGTTTCTGTAATCGTGATCGCTTACGTTGGCGCTGCAAACGTAACCGACAACGATTACGGCTGGTGAGGCCGGCGTGGCGAGTCCGGTGGCGACGAGCCTGCGGCGCGGCCGGCCCGGCCGTTCGTGCTGCCGGCCCGCCTGATGACGCGCGGGTCCATCGCGGCACCGAAGACTCTGTGAGCGTGGCGTCACGTACAGAAGTGACGTCCTCTCGCACCTGACGCTCGCTGCAACGAACGTCAGGTGAGCACGCTGACCCCTTGACGGACGGAGGTGCGGAAACCACACCCACGAACTTTCCACCGCTGGATCAGGCTGGCCGGTCGAGGATCAATCGAGGCCAGCCGTCAAAGGGAGTTTCCGCATGCCCTCTTTACCTTATCATGGCAGCTCACGACCCCTGGGCGTGCGCCGGCTGCCGGCGGTGCTCGCCGCCGGAGCCATGGCGATCGCGGCGATGTTGTTCGCGCCGTTGTCCGCGCCGCTGTTCGCGCCGCTGCCCGCAGTGGCGGACACGCCGTGGCTGAGTGTCTCGGCGGACGGCTACGCCTCGTTCACCGTCCCGAACGCCTCCGTCCAGGCCGCCGTCGGCCAGGTGTCGCAGGTCGTCATCGCGGGGAATTTCGGCCCCTCCTTCGCCTGGGCGGAGTTCGGTCTCACCCGCAGGGGCGACGCCTGGTCGGGCGTCCTCGGCCCGCTCAAGCCGGGGCTGTACTCCTACCAGGTCACGGGCGACGACACCAAGGTGCTCAAGGATCCGACGAACAGCACCAGCGTGGCGTCCAAGCCCGCCTGGAGCACGTTCTTCGTGGCGGGCGACTCGGCACGCCTGCTGGCGGACGTGCCTGAGGGCCAGGGCGGCAGGGTCGAGACCCTCACCTATGGGCAGCGGTCGGCCCTGGTGTGGACGCCGCCGGGGTACGCGCCTCAGGGCCCGAAGGCGTACCCGGTGCTGTACCTGCGGTCAGGCGACGGTGCGAAAGCCACCGACTGGCTCGACCTCGGCCGTGCCAAGCAGATCCTCGACAACCTGTCGGCTCAGGAGGCCATCGAGCCGATGGTGGTCGTGATGAGCGACGGTGACGGGCCGGAGGAGGACCTCCGCAAGGCGGTCGGGAACCGTTACCGCGTCCTGCGCGATCCCGGGCACCAGGCGATCGCGGGTGTGGCCGAAGGCGGAGCGCGGGCGCTGCGTGCGCTGACCCGCCCGGGCCGGTTCGCCTACGCCGGCTCGTTCTCGGGCCTCCCGCCGTCCTCCGCCGGCCCGGCGGAGGCGAACAAGATCGACCGCCACGCCAAGCTGCTGCGCCTGTACACGGGGAACGTCACGGACCCCGCGTACAACGCGACCGTCCGGCTGACCAAGGCGCTGGACCGTGCCCGGGTCAGGTACGAATTCGACGGCGTCAACCCCGATGCCGGCGGGAACTGGAACGCCTGGCAGAAGAACCTGATCGACTTCCTGCCGCGGCTGTTCCGCCGGGTTTCCGACCATGGTCCGAGCGCCGGTCACGGGAGGCTGAAGGGTGAGTTCACCCCGCCGCCGGCCGGCACCACTCCCACGCCGTTCGTGACGCGCGACGGTTTCGTCACCTTCGAGACCACGACCGATTTCGCGGACGCCCAGCGCGTCAAGGTATGGGCGAACTGGGCTCCCAACGGAAGCTGGCTGCGCGTGCCGATGTCCCGTGCGGGCGACCGGTGGCGGGTGACGGTGGGCCCGCTCGATCCGTGGTTCTACTACTACCGGCTGATCGCCGACCTGACCTCGGTCAAGGATGTGTCGAACCCGACGAAGGTGACCTCCGAGCCGACCTGGAGCACCTTCCTCGTCTCTGGAGAGAGGTCCCGCCTGCTCTCGGACGTCCCCGCAGGCCAGGGCGGAAAGGTCGAGAGCCTGACCTATCAGAGCACCGTGGCGGGCGCGGAACGGACCGCGCTGGTGTGGACCCCACCGGGCTACGACCCGGATCGCGCGGAGCCGTACCCCGTCCTCTACCTCCAGCACGGTGCCGGCCAGAGCTACACGGACTGGGTGGAGATGGGACGGGCCAAGCAGATCCTGGACCACCAGTTCCTGGAGGGCGACCTGGTGCCGATGGTGGTCGTGATGGGCAACGGCAACACCTCCGACTTCACCAGGGAGTTGCTGGAGAACATCGTCCCGGCGGCCCGCGCCCGCTACCACGTCTCGAGTGATCCGTCGCGGCAGGCCCTGGCCGGCCTGTCGATGGGTGGCGGGCAGACGTTCGGGGTACTCAAGGCGCACCCGGGCCGGTTCGCCTACGTCGCGGCCTTCTCGGCCGGGTTCGGCAGCGGCGACGGCGTCGACGCGGCGGCGATCAACGCCGGGACCAAGCTGCTGCGCCTGTACGTCGGAGACCAGACCGACTTCGTGTACCCGTCCTTCATGACGTCCCTGCGCACTTTGGACAGCCTGGGCATCCACTACGAGTTCGACGGAGTGACCCCCGGGCCGCACGGCTGGGACGTGTGGCAGAAGAACCTCATCGACCTGGCGCCGCGCCTGTTCAGGCGCTAGGCACGCGGGCCGCGTACCACCACCCCCGTCCTCCACCCCCGTCCTCCGCCCCCGTCGCGACCGGTCGCCCCCTCGCGGCCGGTCGCCCCGTCTCATCGGCGGCGCCACCGAACCTTCGTGCGCCGCCATCCCGAAGAGGAAGCACGTCCATGAAGAAGAGACTTCCCGCCACGGCGGCCCTGATCGTCACCGCGACCGCGCTCGTCGCCTGCTCACCCGGCGAGCAAGGCGGTGCGAGCACCGCCGCGAGCGGAAGCGGCGCGAGCAACTGCACGAACACGATCCCCAAGAAGGACCTGCCGGCCGTGACGATGTGGGGCTGGTACCCCAACATGCAGCTCGTCGTCGACAACTTCAACAAGCAGAACAGCGAGGTGCAGGTCTGCTGGACCAACGTCGGCCAGGGCAGCGACGAGTACGACAAGTTCCAGACGGCCATCTCGGCGGGCACCGGCGCGCCCGACGTCATCATGATCGAGATGGACCGGATCCCGACCTTCCAGATCCAGAAGTCGCTCGTCGACATCAAGCAGTACGGCTTCGACCGGGTCAAGGCCGACTACGGCGACGGCGCGTGGAAGGACGTCTCGGTCGGCGACGCGGTCTACGGCGTGCCCGTCGACGGCGGGCCGATGGCGATGATCTACCGCAAGGACCTCTTCGAGAAGTACGACATCACGCCGCCCAAGACGTGGGCCGAGTACGAGCAGGCGGCGCAGAAGATGAAGGACGCGGGCGGCCCGCAGTTCGGCGACTTCGCCGCGAACGTGTCGGCTCTCACGATGGCGCTGCAGATCCAGAAGGGCGCCGCTCCGTTCGCCTACGACCCGGCGCGGCCGAGCACCATCGGCATCAAGCTGAACGACCAGGGCTCCAAGGACGTGCTCGACTACTGGGCGGGCCTCGCCAAGAAGGGCCTGGTCGGGACGCAGGACCAGTTCACCCCCGAGTACATCTCCGGGGTGATCAACGGCAAGTACGCGACGTACATCTCGGCGGCCTGGGCGCCCGGCTACCTCACCGGAGCCGGTGTCGGCAAGGGCGAGGACACCGGCAAGTTCGCGGTGGCGCCGCTCCCGCAGTGGGATGCCGCCAACCCGGTGCAGGTGAACTGGGGCGGATCCGCCTTCTCCGTGACGAGCCAGGCCAAGAACCCCGAACTCGCGGCGAAGGTGGCCTACGGCCTCTACGCCGACAAGGAGTCGCTCACGGACGGCTGGACCAACCAGATCATCTTCCCGCTGAACCTCAAGGCGCTCAACGACCCCGCCTTCGTCAACCTGAAGGTGGCCTTCTTCGACGGCCAGCAGGCCAACAAGGAGGTCTACGTCCCGGCGGCCAACGCCTACAAGGGCGTCACCTACAGCCCGTTCGGCCAGTACTACTTCGACGCCATGACCAAGCAGGTCAGTGCGCTCAACGAGGGTTCCGTCACCGGCGCGCAGGCCGCCGACCGGCTTCAGGAGGACGTGGCGAACTACGCCAAGGAGCAAGGTTTCACCGCTCAGTGACGTGAAAGGGCGGGGCCGCGCCGTCTTCGACCGGCCGGCCCACCCGCGGTCCCCCAGCATCGACCTCTCGGAGCCCAAGTTGACCACCCTGACAGAGAACAGCGCGCCACGCGCCCAGGAGAAGAGCCCCAAAGTCCGCGGCAAGGTGCGCCTTCGTGAGCATCTGATGGGATGGCTCTTCGTCGGGCCGTTCGGGATCGTCTTTCTGGCGCTGCTCATCGCGCCGCTCGCGTACGCGCTGTATCTCAGTCTTTTCCAGAAGAAGCTGATCGGCGGCACCAGCTTCGTCTTCCTCGACAACTACGTGAAGGCGTTCACCGACCCGAGTTTCCTGTCCGGTTCGTGGTTCGTCATTCGTTTCTCCCTGGTCTCCATTCCCCTGCAGATCATCGTCGCGCTCGCGATGGCCCTGATCCTGGACGGCGTGACCTCGCTGTTCACTCGCTTCTCCCGACTCATGATCTTCCTTCCTTACGCGATTCCCACGGTCATCGGGGCCGTCATGTGGGGCTTTCTCTACAGCAAGAGCTTCGGGCCGCTCTCCGGCATCTTCGGGATGTTCGGCGCCACCCCACCCGACTTTCTCAGCGGCAATCTGATCTTCTACGGCCTGGTCAACGTCGTCACCTGGCAATGGGCCGGCTACTACATGATCATCCTGTACGCGGCGCTCCAGGGCATCGACCCGGCGCTCTACGAAGCCGCCCGCATGGACGGCGCCGGCAAATGGCAGATCGCCCTGCGCATCAAGATCCCGCTGATCCTCCCCGCGCTGCTCCTGATCCTGGTCTTCGCACTCATCGGCACCCTGCAGTTCTTCAACGAACCGCAGATCCTGCGCTCCCTCGCGGCCGGCACCATCGGCCCGGACTTCACCCCGAACATGTACGCCTACCAGCAGGCCTTCGCCCTCGCGAACTTCAACTACGGCTCCGCGATCTCCTTCGCCCTCGGCGGGATCGTCTTCGTCGGCGTCTACGCCTTCCTGTTCATCACCCGCAAAAGGAGGAGCTTCCTGTGACGAGCGCCCGCTCCCGCGCCACGGCCCGCCGCCGCCCGCAACGCCACCTTCCGCTGCAGGTACTGCTCGGCTTTCTCGTCGTCTATTTCCTGGCGCCGTTCTGGTGGGTCATCGTGAACAGCTCCAAAGACGCCCCCGGTCTGTTCGGCGGCGGCAACACCCTGTGGTTCGCCGACCGGATCGACTATCTCGGCAACCTTGGACAGTTGTTCAGCTACGACAACGGCATCTACGGCCGATGGATTCTCAACTCCACGCTGTACGCGGTCGCGGGCGGGGTCGGCGCCACGATCCTTTCCGTCATGGCCGGCTACGGATTCGCCAAATACCGATTCGCCGCCAGACGCTTCAGCTTCGCACTCGTGCTCGGCGCGCTCATGGTGCCCGCGACGGCCCTGGTGATCCCCACCTTCATGATGTTCTCCGCGTTCGGCCTGACCAACACGGTGTGGGCGGTGATCCTCCCCTCACTGCTCAACCCGTTCGGCGTCTATCTCATGCACGTCTACGCGCGCGACGCGGTCCCCGACGAAATCCTGGACGCGGCGCGGGCCGACGGCGCGGGTGAAATACGGACGTTTCTCCAGGTCGCCTTTCCCCTGATGCGGCCCGCGATCGTCACGGTGCTGCTGCTGTCCGCCGTGGCATCCTGGAACAACTATTTCCTGCCCCTCGCCATGCTCTCCGACAACCGCCTCTTCCCCGTCACCGTCGGACTCGGCCTCTGGCAGGGCATCGCGTCGGCGAACAACGCGGGCAGCACGTCCCTGTGGAGCCTCATCATCCTGGGCGCGCTCGTGTCGGTCATCCCCCTCGTCATCGCCTTCTTCACCCTGCAGCGGCACTGGCGCGGGGGACTGTCCGTCGGCGGCCTCCGGTAGGCATGCGCATGGGGTACTCAAACGGTTACAGGTACTCCAGCACCTCGGCGAGGGCCTTCCTGTCAGGAGTGCCGGTCTTCTCATAGACGGCGTAGAGGGTATTGGCGACCGTGCGTACGGACAGCACGAGGCGCGAGGCTATCTCGCGGTTGGTCAGGCCCTGGGCGGCGAGGGTGGCGATCTCCCGTTGACGCGGCGTGAGGCCGGGCAGGGAGAGGCCGACCAGGGCGGGGGTGCGGGCGCCCTGGCAGCGCCGCGTGAGCGTCCAGGCATAGGTCTCGGCGCCGGTGGCCCTGCGGGGCTCGCCCGACTCCACGAAACGGGCGGCGGCCTGGGCGGCCGACTCGGCGGCGTAGAGGAGGAAGCCGAGCCGGGCGAACGACTCCGAGACGGCCAGGAGCTCGCCCGCCGTGCGGGCGGCCGCGTGCCGGGCGAACAGCGGCGCGAGCACGCCGTCCACGGGCAGCGCGGCCAGCCGGTCCGCGACCAGACCGGGACGGCCGAGCCGGACGACGTCGTGGAGCGCGAAGAGCGTGAACATCAGGTACGGCGACTCCGCGACCGCCAGCGCCCGCTCGATCGCCCCCTGAACGTCGCCCCGCGCCGCCAGAGTCCAGATCCTGGCGGACTCCAGCGGCAGATCGGTCAGCGGTCCCAGGGACAGCGCCAGGCCGGTGGCGCGCGCGAGCACGGATTCGGCGGCATCGGCGTCGCCGCGCAGGGCGTGGGCGTACGCGATCTCGCCCAGGCACGGTCCCGCGTAGATCGTCGGTACGCCGGGCAGCCGGACCAGCGCATCGGCCCCCGTGACCAAGGCGTCGGACAGCCGTCCGCGCAGCCGCAGCAGCTGAGCCCTGCGCACGCACGCCTGCAGGCTCACCCGGTTCCACGAGCCGACGTACTCCTCCCCGCTGGCCAGCATCGCGGCGAGCCGGTCGGCGTGGTCGAGATCCCCTGACATCGCCGCGGCCATCGCGCCGTTGTCGATGACGATGCCGGTGATGCTGGGCTTGGCCTGCGGCTCCTCTTCCAGGAGGGTCATGAGCTCGGCGACGCATTCCAGCGCCCTGGCGGTCTCTCCGGTGGCCGTCCGCAGCGGGGCCTCCGTGATGAGCACCGACCCCCTGGCGGCGTTGCCGAGCGGCTCGGGCGACCGGTGGGCCGAGGCCACTTCTGCCAGAGCTGTGCGGAGGTCGCCGGTATAGATCCCGATGGAAGCGGTGAAGCAGCGCAGGATCTGGCGTTCGCCGGGGTCGGACGTGCGCGCCATGGCCTCGCCGAGCAGGGAGGTGTCGTGGCGCCCGAGCCCCCACACGAGGTTGAGCGTGCTCATCGCCGCGCATTCCATCCGGTGCGTCGGGCTCAGCGGCGCCGACCAGGCGCGGGCGTAGCACTCCGCGGCCTCGGTGTAGCGGTCGAGCAGGTAAAGGATGCTGGCCAGCGCCAGCCACGCCTCACCCGAGTCGCCGGCGGCCCTGGCCAGCCGCTCGGCCAGCGGCAGGTCGCGCACCGCACGGGCGTGGCCGCAGGCGCGCAGCAGCAGGGACGGGTCCGCGCGGTCGCCCGCGTCGAGCCGCCACACCGCCACGCGGAGCATGTCGTCACGCCTGCGCAGCCTGGAGGAGGACACGGCGTCGGCCAGGGTGTGCAGGATCGTCCTGGTACGCAGGGTTCCGCACGACGCCCGGATGACCTCGCCGTAGAGGGGGTGCGCGAGCCGTACCGCGAGCCTGCGCTCGTCGGCCTGGACGGTCACGAGCTGACGCTCCTCCAGCCCCTGGACGGCGGCGGGCGAGGTCAGCGAGGCCAGCAGGTCGGCCCCGAGCGGCTCGCCGAGGGCCAGGTGTTCCAGCGCGGAACGTTCCTCCGGGTCGAGGTCGCCGATCCTGGCGGCGATGGTCTCCCGCATGGTCGTGCTCATCAGGAGCGGACCGTGCCAGAGCCACAGCCCGCCCACGTCCCGCAACACCCCGGACAGCACGAGCTCGCGAAGGTAGAGCGGGTTTCCCCGGGTGAGCCGCCACAGCCGGGTGAGCGAGCCGGACTCCACCCTGCCGTCCAGGGCTCCGGCCAGGACCTCCGCCGTCTCCTCCCGGGTCAGCGCCTCCAGGGTCAGGCGCGGCAGCAGGTCGTCCTTCCACAGGGCCACGACGGCGTCGGGCGGCTGTTCGCCGCTGCGTACCGTGACGAAGAGCCGCACCGCCCGCTGCGCGGCGAGGAAGTGCACCAGCGCGGCGGAGGCCGGGTCGAGCGCGTGCGCGTCGTCCACCACGAGCACGTCGGCGGTGATCGACTCCGACGCCCATCTGAGCAGGTTGGCCGAGGGCGGCGAGGCGGGGAGCAGGTGCGCGAACGCGCCGAGCGGCAGCTCGGCCGCCGCCGTCGTGGCCCTGACCCAGGCGACGTTCCGCCCGTCGCGTACGGCCTCGGCCACCAGCCTGGTCTTGCCCGCTCCCGCGGGCCCGAGCACCACCGCACCCGCCGGCGAGGACCTGAGCCGCGCGAGTTGCTCACCGCGTCCCGAGAAGGGCCAGGTGCTCGACATGCCGCGAGGATATTTGAGTAAGGGTGGCTCAAGCGAGGGAGATTCGGCGTCGCCATGCTGGTGCCATGCACAACGACCTCACCGACCTGGTCAGACAGGCTCTGGATGACCCCTCCGCCGAGATCGCCGAACAACGCGTCGAGCCGGTCGACTGTCCCTCGTACGCGCTGTCCACCGCCGGCCTGCACCGCGTCATCGGCACCACGACGTCCGGGGCGAGCTGGTCGTTCTTCGTGAAGTCCGTACGGTCGTTGCGCGTGTGGGAGGGGCTCGCCGAGTTTCCGGAGGCCATGCGTCCGCTGATGGGCGAGTTGTTTCCCTGGCGCGCGGACGCCGACGCATACCTGGCCGCCGAGCCGCTGCCCGACGGGTTGCGCATGCCCCGCCTGTGCAGGCTGGACGTGCTGGACGACGACCGGCTGGTCATGTGGCTGGAGGACGTCGAGCAGTCGCCGGTCGCATGGGACCTGGACCGCTACCACCGCGCGGCCCGCCTGCTGGGCGAGCTGGCCGCCATGCGTCCCGCGCAGGGCCCCGACACGTCGTTGCGGATGTTCGTCATGAACGTCCCCCCGCGGCTGATGATCCCGGCGCTGTTGGACGAGAAGGTCTGGCGGCACCCCCTCATCACCCCGTACGCGGACGAAAGGCTCAGAGAGGACATCGCCTTCCTGGCGGGCCGGATCCCCACGATCCTGGAGGCCCTGGAACGGCTCCCGCACACCGGCGTCCACGGCGACGCGAGCCCGCAGAACCTGCTCGTGCCCGCCGACGGCTCGGCGGAGTTCGTCGCCGTGGACTGGAGCTGGAACTCGCCGAGCGCCATCGGATTCGACCTCGGCCAGCTGCTCATCGGGCGGGTCCACGACGGCCTGCTGCCGGCCGCGGACCTGCCCGCCGTGCAGGAGGCCGTCATCGACGGCTACGGCAGCGTGATGAAGCACGACGGGTTCGCCGCCGCGCTGGTCCTGCGCAGTCTGTGGACGGCGATCCCCGTCGACAGACTCACCGACGAGCCGGACGACGAGCTGCGCGCGTACTTCGCCAACCGGGTGGCGCTGGCCCGCTACCTGGCCGAGCTCGGCCGATCGCTCGACCTTTGACGCGACGGCCGGCGAACGGGGTCGGCCGGGAGTCGTACGCGGCCGCTCAGTCGGTGATGGAGGCGCGGAAGCGGTAGCGGTCCCCCCGGTAGACCTGGATCGTCAGTTCGAGCGGCCGGCCGTCCTGGTTGAAGGTGAGCTGCTCGGCGACCAGCACGGGGGTGCCGTCGTCGATCTCCAGCAGGTCGCGCTCGTGGGCCCGGGGCTGCCGTGCCTCCACCGAGTAGTCCGCGACCCGGGGGAACTGCGCCGGGTCGGCGCCGCGCAGGGTCGCGTACAGGGAGGCGGCGGTGAAGTCGGTGCCGGCCAGCGCGGGACAGAGCGCCAGCGGCACCCGGTTGTGCTCCAGCACGACGACGAGGCCGTCCAGGAAGCGCAGGCGGCGCATCTCGAACAGCGCGGCGCCGGGGCCGATCCGCAGGGTCTCGGCCTCGTTCACGGTCGCCGGCCTGGCGCCCGACTCCAGCACTCGGCTGCGGGTCGCCAGGCCGTGCTTCAGCGCGTAGTCGGCGAAGCCTTCCACGGTGTGGCCGCCTGCAGGGGTGGGGGCCTGCTCGGCCCCGGTGACGAACCACCCGCGGGCGGCGGCGGACTCCAGCAGGCCCCGGCTCGCCAGCTCGTTCAGCGCGGCGCGCAGCGTGTCCCGCGACACCGCGTAGCGCGTGGCCAGACTCCGCTCGGAGGGCAGCCGGTCTCCCGGCTTGGCGCCACGGGCCGTGATGTCGCTCCAGAGCTGGGAGGCGATCTGGACGTAGCGCGGCAAGGCGTCGTCACTCAGCAGACCTTGCGGAAAAGAGGGAGGCATACCAGAAGCATACCAGTTTACGACCATTGACGGCCATAATCCTGACCAGTACTCTTCCAGCTAGTGGTCAGCTGGGAAACGCGGCCACTGATCGACCGCCCCACCTCAAGGGAGTTCCTGTGACCGGCCTTCTCGGCAGCCTGGCTCACGCGACCGGCGCCGACGACACCGTCCGTGAGATCGCCCAGCAGCCCCGCGTCTGGCGGGAGGTCGACGGCATCGTCGCCGCCTCCCGGCCCGAGCTCGACGCCTTCCTGCGGCCGGCCGCGGCCCGCGTGGTGCTCACCGGCGCCGGCACGTCGGGCTTCGCCGGGCAGGTGCTCGCCACCACGCTCACGCGGCGGCTCGGGCGGCGGGTCGACGCCGTGCACACCACGGACATCGTGGCCGACCCGCGCGGCTGCTTCGCCGAGGACCTCCCCACCCTGCTGGTCTCCTTCGCCCGCTCCGGGGACAGCCCGGAGAGCATCGCGGCCACCGAACTCGCCGAGCAGTGCCTGTCGGACGTGCGCCACCTGGTGATCACCTGCAACGCAAAGGGGCGGCTGGCCCAGGAGCACTCGGGCCGGACCGGCTCGTACGTGCTGCTGATGCCGCCCGACTCCAACGACCGCGGCTTCGCGATGACCTCGAGCTTCACCGGCATGACGCTCGCCGCCCTGCTCGCCCTCGGCGGCCCCGCCTACGCCCGGCTCACCGTGCGGCTGGCCCGCACGGCCGAGCGGATCATCGAGGACGGCATCCTCGACCAGGGCATCGACGCGCTCCTGGCCCGCGACCCCGAACGGATCGTCTACCTGGGCAGCGGCCCCCTGCGCGGCCTGGCCGCGGAGTCGGCGCTGAAGACGCTCGAACTCACCGGCGGGCAGATCGTCGCGCTCTCCGACTCCGCCCTCGGATTCCGCCACGGCCCCAAGGCCGTGCTGAACGAGCGCACGGTCGTGATCGTGTACGTGTCGAACGATCCGTACACCCGCAGGTACGACCAGGACATCCTCACCGAACTCCGCGCCACCATGCCGCCCGGCAGTGTGATCGCGGTCGGCGGCGCGCCAGAGGACGGAAGCCGGCCGCTCCGCGAAAGCTGGCCGCTCCTCGGCGCCGAGGACGTCGAGGACGCGGCGCTGGCCCTGCCCGCCGTCCTGTGCGCCCAGCTCATCGGCCTCAAGGCCGCCGTGCTCCGTGGCATCCGGCCCGACAACCCGTTCCCTTCCGGCGAGGTCAACCGCGTGGTGCACGGCGTCACCCTGCACCGGTTGCAGCACTGACAGAGGTGACAGCATGTTTCTCGGCGTCGACGGCGGCGGAACCAAGACCGCCTTCTGCCTGGTCGACCAGGACGGGAGGATAGCGGGGCGGGCACGGACCGCCGGCAGCTACTACTTCTCCCAGGCCTCCGAAGGCATCGGCATCGTCGAGCGGGCCCTCAGGCAGGGCGTCGAGGTGGTCTGCGCGGAGGCGGGCATCGAACCCGCCGGCATCGCGTACGCCTTCTTCGGCCTGCCGGGCTACGGCGAGGCCCCCGGCGACCTGCCCGTCCTGGACGCGGCCCCGCGCGCCGTGCTCGGCCACGACCGTTACACCTGCGACAACGACACGGTGTGCGGGTGGGCCGGCTCCCTCGGGGCGGCGGACGGCATCAACGTTCTCAGCGGCACCGGGTCCATGACCTACGGCGAGCGGTCAGGCCGCGGTGTCCGGGTCGGCGGCTGGGGAGAGCTGTTCGGCGACGAGGGCTCCGCGTACTGGATCGCGGTCCGCGGCCTCAACGCGTTCACCCGGATGAGCGACGGACGCCTGCCCGAAGGCCCGCTCGCCGGGGTCCTGCGCCGCCACCTCGCCCTCACCTCGGACCTCACCGTGATCGACGTCGTGTTCAACCGGTGGCGCGGCGACCGCGGGGAGATCGCGGCACTCAGCCCGCGGGTCGCCGAGGCGGCCGGGCTGGGCGACGCGTGCGCCGCCGCCATCCTGGCCGAGGCCGGGCGCGAGCTGGCGCTGCTGGTGGACACCACCCGTGAACGGCTCGGCTTCGAGCCCGGCGAGCCCGTACCGGTCTCCTACTCCGGCGGCACGTTCAGCGCCGAGGCGGTGCTCGATGCCTTCACCCGGGAGCTGAAAGCCCTGCACGCCGGTTACGAGCTGCGCCGCCCGCTGTACGAACCGGTCGTCGGAGCCGCGCTCTACGCGGCGAAACTCGCCGGCACCCCCCTGGACCGGGTCGCGCTCGACCACCTGCTGACCGCCGGACAAGGAGAAGGCGAATGATCGATCTCAAGCGGAGCTGGATCCTCTACGCGACCCTGCTCGTCGTCTTCTGGGGCGTGTGGGGCGCCTTCTCCAGCCTCCCGACCAGCCTGTACGGCTATCCCGACGAGATGGTGTACGTCATCTGGGCGTTCACCATGCTGATCCCCGCCTACTTCGCGATGCGCGGCAACCGGTTCGACCGGCGGCCCGTCGCCGCCCTCTACGGGCTCATCGCGGGACTCACGGGCGCGGGCGGGCAGCTCCTGCTGTTCCAGGCACTGTCCAACGGCCCCGCGTACCTGATCTTCCCGATCGTGTCCCTGTCGCCGGTGATCACTGTGCTCATGGCCATCGCCCTGCTCCGCGAGCGGATCCAGCGGCTCGCCGTCGTCGGCGCGGTCGCCGCGCTGGCCGCGATCGTCCTGTTCAGCATCCCCGGCAGCAGCGACGACTCGAACACGACCGGGCCCTGGCTGCTGCTGGCCGTCCTGATCTGCGTGGCCTGGGGCGCGCAGGCGTTCTTCATGCGCAAGGCCGCCCTGCTCGGCGTCAACGACGCCACCACCTTCGGCTGGATGACGATCAGCGGGCTGCTGCTGATCCCGGTGGCGGTGCTGATGATGGGCGGGCTGCCCAGCGGGGCTCCCTGGCAGGCGCCCGCGCTGACCGCGGTGACCCAGGTGCTCAACGCGGCCGGGGCGCTGTTCCTGGTGATGGCGCTCAGCCGGGGCAAGGCCGCGGTGGTGGCGCCCATCACCAACGCGCTCGCTCCCGTCCTGACGATCGTGCTGTCGCTGGCGGTCTACCAGACGCTGCCGTCGGTCTACGGGGCCGTCGGCATCGTGCTCGCCCTGGGCGGCTCGACCCTGATGGTGTACGCCGACGAGAAGCGCGGGGAAGACGTGACGGCGGGCGCGGTGTCACCGGAGGCGCCCGCCTCCTGACGGCCCCAGGGCAGCGTTACGATACCTGGTCACGTGGCACGCGCACGAAGAGGGGATCGCCGATGTCCGACGACTCAGGGCTCATCGAGGAGCGCTCGGCCGGCGGCGGGCGCACGCTCGACGACATCCAGATCCGCGACCCGTTCCTCCTCGACGACGGTTCCTCCCGAGGTGCACGAGCATCAGGGCCGGTTCTTCATGTTCGCCACCTTCACCGCCCCGGACGGCTACCGGGGAACGCAGGTGCTCGTGGCGGACGCCCCGCAGGGCCCGTTCACGCCGTGGAGCGAGGGTGCGATCACGCCCCGCAAGTGGCAGTGCCTCGACGGCACCCTCTTCGTCGACGACGCCCCCTGGCTCGTCTACTGCCAGGAGCGGACCCAGATCCACGACGGCGCCGTCTGGGCCCAGCGCCTCACCCCGGACCTGCGCGAAGCGGACGGCGTACCCGTCTTCCTCTTCAACGCCTCCGACGCTCCGTGGGCCAGGCCACTCGACCACCCCAAGGCCCGCGCCGCCGAGCTGCCCGTCTATGTCACCGACGGCCCGTTCCTGTTCCGCCTCGCCGGCGAGCACCTGATCATGCTGTGGTCCAGCTTCGGCGACCAAGGGTACGCCATGGGCATCGCCCACTCGTCGTCCGGGCAGGTCACCGGGCCGTGGACGCAGGAGGAGCAGGCGCTGTGGTCCAGGGACGGCGGCATGATCGTACGGCTGCGCGACCAGAGCCTGGCGCTCACCCTGCATCGGCCGAACACCACTCCCCACGAACGGGCGATCATCCGTCCGCTCGTGGAGCACGAGACCACCGTCACCCTCGCCGAGTACGATCGGTAAGCGGACCCCGCGCCGGTGAGCAGGGACGGGGGCCGCGCCCGGTAAGGTTCAGGCGGACTTTCCCTGACGTGGACGGAACGTGTGAACAAGGCCGATGAGCTGATCAGCGCGGCGATGGACGCGCTGGCCCGCGAGGATCAGGCGGCCTTCGACTCCGCCGCCGCCTTCCTGGCCGACCGGGACGACGCCGATCGTGTGCTGGTGGAGGCCGCCACGCGGGCGATCTCGGGGGTGTGGCGGAACGGCTGGCAGCCCGCCGACGTGGTCAGGATCGCGGCCAGGCGGCTGAGCGACCGGCACGAGCGGGTGGCGGCCGATCTCATCGCCTGGGAGCTTCGGTCCTACGCGCAGGACACGGTGGACGAGCGCTGGCGCGACCAGCTCGCCGGCCTGGCGGCCACGGTGTGGTGGAAGGGCGGCTACCTGGCGGCGCGGCAGGCCCGCGACGGGGCCGGCCGGCTGGTGACCGTCTCCGGCGTACTGGAACTGCTGCGGCTGCTGACCGGGCTGCCCCGGCTGGAAATGCTGGGCCCGCCGCCCGGCCATGCCCGCCGTACGGTCCGGGCACGCCCGCACGCGGTCAGCGAGAAGACGCTCACGCGGGTGCGGGGGCTGCTGGCCAAGGCGGAGTCGACGCCGTACGAGGCGGAGGCGCAGACATTCACCTCGGCGGCGCAGAGCCTGATGGCGAAGTACAGCATCGACGAGGCGATGCTCGACGCGGCGGCGCTGGAGGCGCTGGGGGCTCGGCAGGGTGGGGGCGCGGCGCCGGAGGGCGTCCGGGTCGGCGTCGACGCGCCGTACGAGCAGCCCAAGGCCGTCCTGCTCAACCTCGTCGCCGAGGCCAACAGGTGCCGGGTGATCTGGTCGCGGGAGCTGGGGTTCGCCACCGTGCTGGGGTTCCCGGCGGACCTGTCCTGGGTGGAGATGTTGTTCACCTCGCTGCTGGTGCAGGCGCAGACCACGCTGGAGAACTCGGGCACCAAGAAGCACGGCTCCGGCCGGTCCAGGAACAAGGCGTTCCGCCAGTCGTTCCTGTCGGCCTTCGCCTCCAGGATCGGCGAGCGGCTGGCCGAGGCCACGGCGGCCGCGGTCGCGCAGGAGAGCGCCGGCCGGGGCACCGACCTGGAGCCGGTGCTGGCGGCCCGGGAACAGGAGGTGGAGCAGGCGGTCGAGCGCATGTTCCCGAACCTGGTCTCGCACCGGACGCGCACGTCCTGGGACCGGGAGGGCTGGGCGGCCGGCCGCACCGCCGCCGACCAGGCCAGCCTCGGCACGCGTGACCGGTAGCGGTCGCCGGCGGCGAGGCGGAGATCGGCGTGGTCTTCCCTGCTACGCCTGATCCAACGCTCCCGTCCGGCAGGGTGGCGGCGATGCGGATCGCCGCCACCCCTGCCGGGAGGTTACGCGGGAGGCCGGGGGACGAGGACCACGTGGGTGGTCCTCGCCGGCTCGATCGTCGAGTTCCCCAGCACCTGGATGACGTACGTGTGCTTGCCGGCCTTCGCCGGCGTGTCGGTGAAGCTGAACGACCCGTCGTCGGCGGCGGTCATCTTGGCCACGCCTTCCGAGGTGGTGCCGTCGGAGTTGGAGACGTTGCGTACGACGGTGACAAAGGTGCGCGGGAAGGTGATGCCGTCGGCGGCGAACGTTCCGTCGAATTCGAGTGGCTCGCCGACGGCGCCGCTCTTCGGGCCGGTCACCGTGAGCACCGGCTGGTACCGGCCCACCTCGACGACAGCCGAGGCGCGGCTGCTCTCGAACCAGGAGTTGCCCGGCCAGGACAACCGATATTCGTACGACCCGACTGCCGGTGCGGTGTCGGTGAACCGGTACGTGCCGTCCGCCTCCGTGGTGACCTCCTGGAAGGGCCCGTCGGTGCCGTCGGGGAGCCGGCGATGCAGCTCAAGCGTCTGCACCCCGGGCGGCGCGCCGGAGCTCAGCGTGAGCTGCCCGGTGAAGGTCAGCTGCTTCAGCGTGGTTGCCTCGGAGGGCGCCGCCATGGTCAGGGTGGAGGCGTGGAACGGCGAACGCGGCAGCCGCCAGAGGTGCATGCGCCCGGTGCCGGGCTCCTTCAGCACCGCAAAGGTGAATATGCCATAGAGGGCGATGCTGCCCGCCACCAGTGTCTTCCCCCGGTGGGCGGCCGAGTAGATCACCTCCGCCGTGGCCGGGTCGTACTCCACGAACTCCGCCGCGTCGCCCGCGGCGGAGTTCCAGCCGCCCACGACGTAGGCGCCGTCCGGGCCGCCCGCGACGGCGGTGGGGAGGCCGTGCTTGCTCAGCTTGCCGCTGTAGTAGGAGCGTGTCCTGGCGTTGGTCGTCGTGTCCCAGGCGTCGAACCGGTGGGTGTCGCTCAGCGCCGACAGCGCCGTCGATCCGTAGTCGCCGACAGCGAGGTCCCGCGGGGACGTGTCGACACGGATCTCGCCGCGCGGGGTGGCCGGGGCGGTGCTGACGTCGTACACCTTGATCGAGGCGGGGCCGGCTCCCGGCTCTCCCGCCACCAGGGTGCTTCCGGCGACGGCGACCAGCGGAGGCTGCGTCGTGCCCGACTCGACCGGGACGAGGACGGGCACCGGCCGCCACAGCTCAAGGGCGACGACGCCTCCTTGACCTGCTTGGCCGCAGCCGTATCCGACCCACACCCGCTCGTACGACTGGGCCAGCGTGGACGGGCACGGGTAGGCGGTGAGGTCGATCCGCTGGATGATGGCGAGCGTCGCGATGTCGATCTCGATCACTTCATGCGAATCGCGCAGCGCCGCGTACACCTTCCTGCCGTTGTCCGCCACGGACAGGGCCATGGCACCGGACAGGCCGCCGATCGTGTCGATGAGCGTGCCGCCGCTGTCGGTGACCACGATCCGATCGTCGGCGGCGATGAAGATCTTGCCGCTCTGCCCCACCACGTCGCCGCCCCTGCCGGCGGCGACACCGAGGTCGATGACGGTGCTGGCGGCCGAGGCGGCGGGTGCCTGAGCGACGAGCAGGCCCGCTGCCAGGAACAGGGTCCCGGCCAGGGCGACTAATCGGTGGGTGAGAGGAACACTGCCAGAGCTTGAGAGGCGCACAGGCACTCCATTCAGGGAGGACGATTGTCGAACACATGTTCGCACATGTGATCATCGTCGTCCAGAAACGGCCTCGGCCTCTGGCCGCCGCTCAGCCTGTCGAGCGTCCATCTGGGAGGCGATCAGGCGGACCGGGCTGAGGTTGTCGGCCGATCCAGTACGACAGCCGCCATTCACTGCGTGAGCTGGGATGACGCCGGCGGCTACCGCGGGGACGGGGCGAGCCAGTGGCGGGTCAGGTCACGGACGGCCTCCAGCCACCGCTCCGGCTGCTCGCCCGCGCCGATCGCGTCACCCGCGCTGTGCAGGACCGTGAACAGGATCGTGGCCGTGGTGTGCGGGTCGACCTGGCGGAACGCCCCTTCGTCCATGCCGCGGCGCAGTGCCCTGGCGATGGCGTCGAGTGTGGCCCTCTATCCTTCGTCCGCGGACACCCGCACGGGGCCGGGGTGGAAGACGGCGGCATGCAGGCCGCCCGGCTGGGCGATCGCCTCGATGGCCGCCGCACACTCGGCGTCGAGGGTGGCCCACCAGTCGATCGGCTCGGTGGTCTCAGCGATTCGGTCGAAGCGCTCCACGTAGTCGCGCAGCACGCGGTCGCGTACGGCGGCGAGCATGTCCTCCCAGGAGGAGAAGTAGACGTAGAACGTGCCTTTGGCGGCGTCGGCCTCGGCGGTGACGGCCTGGACCCAGTTGCTCACCTCCTGGCCGGACTCCAGCAGCCGGACGGCGGCGTCGATGAGTTCGCCGCGCCTGGCCTCGGGGGAGAGCCGGCGGCGGCTCCTGGAGCTGACCATCGCCCCAGATTAGTGGACGCGTCCGTGCCGCCGCGGCCGGCGCACACGTGGTCGCTCCGGCGCGATTCGCCGCGTGATCCGCCATGTGATCCGGGGCCTCGACGCGGGGTCGAGCAACCGGCTCACCAGCTGGAGACCATCGGCCGCCTGGGACATGGCAACTCCTCGAAGATTGTTGACTTGAGGTCATTAATATTGACCTTAGGTGAGTAAGTCAACGCCGAGGAGTCGCGCGTCCGCCCTGCCGGAGCAAGACACGCAGTCTGAACGTTGGCGTCCGCAGGGATGGTTCGTCTTCGACATGGTGTTCGACGTTGTGGGCATGAAGACACGGCCGCAGAGGCCCGAGGTGAACTGCTATGCCGAGCGTTGGGCCAGAAGGCGACTTAGCGGTACGCCCGGCAGGCCGGCCTGATCAAGCGAGCCCGCCAACGCGGCGCCAGAATTCGTCATCCCGTACTCGACGTGCTGGGTTTCACTCGCTGGTTGAGTTCGGAGCACCAGGACTCAACCTGGTCCATCTTGCTGCCGAAGCGGAGGTTGTAGTTCCAGCCCCAATCCTCCATGGCGGCTGGAACGCGCTGCTCCGATTCGGCGTCCGTGTCACTGAAGCAGACTCCTGCCTCCACCTGCACGTCGAACGAGCCCACGTGGTTCTTCAGATAGGAGGGCAGGGCCACCTTTGAGTCGGGCTTCGGCGTCCACTTCCACATGCGCCCCTCGTAGTTCGGTTCCGGCCACAGGCACACTGAACCTCGCGTGCACTTCAGCTGTCGTTGGAACGTCAGCGTTGCGGAGGCTGGCGGATTTTCGCCTGAGGCGAATTCATCGAAATTGAGGACGACGGGGGTCCCTATCGCGATCGTGGCGACGATCGCGAATGCGATGCGCCATCCTTTTCTCCTCCGCAGTCTGGCGAACCGGTAACGAAGCTGTGCCCATCTGCGGCGCGGCGTGTACTCGGCCACGGGCTTGGCTGCTCCCGGCAGTGCGCAGTTACGCGTCAATGCCAATGAGTCGACGGTGTCGGTATTGAGCTGGTTCGGCTCTGGGAACCCCTCGGACTGCAGGGAGTTGTGCACTTCTTGGTAGATCTTCCTCATGGTCAGAAATTCTGGTCCGTCGGGTATCCCCTTACGGGCCAAGGTGAGCAGCGCGCCGGTGAACGCCGTATATGTGGCACCTGGCAGCACTGTGGAGGCCCGGTTGGGTGCGGAGGAGGTAAGCGTGTAAACGCCTTTAATGTCCATCTGGCCGAGAATGCTGTTCTCGTCGCCCAGCGGCAAGAACGTTTTGGCGGCACGCCCGCTGAAACAGCAGTCCATGATGAGGATGCGATTGTCGGCGCCGCTGTTCCGTACCAGATCCCCCACGACGTCGAACTTGAGTCCGGTGACGGGCAAGGCGTCGGTTTCGGTGTCCTCGAGCGTGAGGTAGAGCTCGTTGTGCTGCGGCCCCACCAGGCCGTGACCGGCGTAATAAACCAGCAGCGTGTCTTGCGCGTCTTTCGCGGCGGCCGCGAGCGGGCCGAAGACCTCTCGCGGGTTCTTCGGATTCGGCACGACGATGCATCGTTCCGGTGTCAAACCTCCCAGCGCGGGGTCGGTGAGGACCTGGTGCAAATCCCTGAGGTTGTTCTTCACGGCGGGCAGCGAACGCAGATTCGACGAGGCGTAGGTGAACGTCCCGATCAAGATGGCTCTGGATCGATGCGGATCCGGAAGTCGCATGGTCAAGCCTCATCCGGCGGTGCCGGCGCCTGCGCCTCGCGCAGGAGGGCTTGGACGTCCGAGGTTCTCACCCGCTGCGCCGACAGCGAGGTCTTCCGGCCGTCGGCATGGGTGATTTCGATCTTCACGTCGGCGCGCTGCTGAGTCAGCCACGTCCGCAGGGATTGCGCCAGTGCCGTCATCACGGTGACCGAGGATGCGGCGGTGATGACGATCTCGACCGCCATGCCCAGGTCCTCGTCCGAGACGGGCGGATGGCCCTGCGTCACTCGGCCGCGGAGTTCGGGTTCGTCGTGGAGCCATTCCCAGAGTGATTCTATGGCTTCCTCGGGGTTGTGGCCGGCTCCGCTGATTCTTATTTCATCCATTTACATGTTCTCGCAGGTCGGTGATGGGTCGATCCGTACGGCCGTCGCAATTCCGGTGAACCCGAAGATCCGGTTCGGCGGATAACACGACACGAAGCCGCTGGAGTACAGAACTCGGAGCACATCGTCACGTCTGGTGTTCCAGCCGTAGATCGCCCCTCTGCTGACGCCCAGTCGTTGCCATCCGCGAGTGAAATCCCGGAGCTGGCCGGTCTTCACGACCGAGGAGTCATCCAGCATCCGGTAGAAACAGACATACGGATAGGCGCAGGCCGGCAGTCCGGCCGCCCGCGAGACGCCGGGGGACAGAAGATTGAGGGCGGCGCTCGACGCCACCACCAAAATGCTGAAACTGCTGCGCACGCGCATGGGCCGAGCCGCCTCTTCGCCTTGAGGGATCCGCACGGAGCAGCGCGGAAAGAAATGTCAACAGCTTCGTCGGTCCACGGCGTGATTTCCAGACGTTTCCCGTCGGCACTACTGAGGAAACGATGGGAAACCATCGCTGTCCCGCGTGTGCGGATCGATGACCACGGTTCCATGGCTGGTACCGGCCGCGAGCGTGCCGTCAGGAAGTGAAAGAAGATCGCTGATCGGCGCGCCGACGTCGATGCTGACGGGCGGGTTCCCCATGCGCGCGCTGCGCCAGACGTTGATCAACCCGTCCTCGCCGCCGGAAATGAGCAGATCCTCGGTCTCCAACGTGCAGGTCACAGACCGGCGGTGCGCTGAATGCGTCAGCAGACCGTGCCGGGTCTCCAGCAGCAGTAGCCCGGAGTGGGTACCGGCGACGACACCGCCGATCGCTGGGGACGACATGAGACTGCGCACGGCTTCGGAGGCGATGCTCCGCACGGGCGCGACGGGGCTCAGATCAGACAGCCGCCACGCCCCTGCCCGGCCTGACCGGTCCCCGGCCAGTAGCACCGCCCCGCCATCGGGATCAGGAGCGATAGATACGGCGGTCACCGCCTGCTCCAGCCCCGTGAGGAGCTGATCTCGGCGGGCATGCGGACGCGTCGCGACTTCGTCCCTGATGGAGACGATGCCGCCGCTCGTCACGCTCACCAGGATCGGCCGGCCGTCGAGGACCAGGAAGCCCGAGTAGACGATCCAGTCAGGTTCCGCGCCGCTCGACCACGTCGGAGGGCCGGGCGCGATTCCGATCCCGAGGGTCCCGTTCTCCGTTCCCGCGGCGTACCAGACCTGTCCTTCGATGAGGGCCAGTGCGGTTGTGCTCAGAAGTTCCGGCTCGGGAGGGCCGAACGGGCCGGCCACGCGATCGCCCGCCAGCGCGTCGAAGACGGCGAACCGACCCTGGTCATTCGATACGGTGGCCAGGATTCGGGGTCCGGCCGCCGCGAGACGGGAGGTCGACCAGCGTTCGGCGACGAAGCGGTCCTGCGGCTGTATGGCGTCGATACCGCTAAGGGGCCACAGGTGGACACCGTCGTCCTCGCCCCCGCCCACCGCCATGGGGCGCCCGGCGATGTCGGCGGTGGTGAGATCCCACAGCGGCTCGCCGTGACCGCTCAACGCGATCGGCCACAACGCGCGGCTCGCGACGTCGATGATCTGTACGTCGTCCGTTTCACCGGCCAGCAGAACCAGCAGCTTGGCCCCTACGCGTGCGGCTGAGATCGTGCTGATGAGCGGGGAACCGGGCACCTGGACGGTCGTCACCGCGGGCACGGGGCCGGCCGGCCATAGACGCACGCTGCCGTCGTCGTGCCCGGTGACCGCCCAGAGAGCGGGATCGTCGCCCGGGATCGCGGCGAGTGCGGTCACCCGCGGTTCATCCGCTGCCGAGCGCCGAAGCAGGCGGCCGGTGCCGATCTCCCAGTGCCAGAGGAATCCGCTGCCTGTCACGAGAAGGACGTCTCCCCGCAGACCGGGCACGATCCGGTCGACTCCGGTCCCGTCGATCGACGTCGCCGGAGCGAGCGGCTGCAGGGGCAGGACGTGCCAGGGACGCAGGTGCCCGTCCGCATAGCCCGCCACGGCGATCCATTCGGATGCGTGCTGTACGGTCGCCAGCGCGGACACCGCGGCGCCGGCCGCCTGGCTGGGCCGCGTGAGTGCCGCTCCGCCCGGGAGCTCGAGCACGTGGAGCTGCCCGCCCGCTGTTCCCACGACGACCAGCGGCAACCCGTCGACCTCGGCCACGGCCAGCGCCCGCACGGCGTGCTCGAACGATATGGCTTGATCGGTGTCCGCGATTCTGGTCGTGGATCCCCTGTCCTCTGACCATGCCTCGGGCAGATTGGTGATGGCCAGCGTCCTGTCGTCGCTACCGCTGAGCACGACCACTTCCTCGAATACGGTCGCGACGCCTACCTGGTTGATCGACAGACGGTGCTTCCGCGCGATTTGATGCCCCACGATGGGGCGCCAGCGCGCCTTAAGCGGCCACCACGGGGCTCCGGGCAGACGCGCCTGCGGCTGCCAGGCCTGGATGAGGCCAGCATCTCCCGACCTGAGTGCCCCCAGCGCCAGGTAGGCGGCCCGTTCCGGGACCGGGGTCTCCGTGTCCTGATGCCGCGCGACGGACTCGTAGGCGGAGGCCGCAGGCATGTCGGCGGCGGTGATGTTCGGCAGGGCTCGGACGACGGTCGTCCGTCCCGCCCTCACCAGAAACATCGCGTCCCGTGTCAGCCGGGGCAGAACCGAGGTTCCCGCCGCGTGGCTGAGGACGTACGCGAGGACGTACGGGTCGGCCTCGGCCCATACCGGTGTGCCCGCCTCGGAACGGACGGAGGCCACCAAGGCCGTGGAGATCGTCTCCCGCACTTCCGGTCCCGGCCGCGGCGCGTCGGGGAAGGCGGCGGGAACAGAGGACAGGGTGTCGTCCAACGCCTCGTGGAAGAGCCGGTAGAGAGGACGGCCCAAGGGCTGTCCGTCCATACCCGCCTGACGCGTGGCGGTGATCAGCGAGCCCAGGGGCCCGGCGAACAGATCGACCAGGTCGCTGACCGTGTACCTGCCCGGCGCACCGGCGAGTTCGCCCGCCAGCCGCAGCCACAGAGCGGACGGAAGCCCGAGCCCATGAGCATGAGCGAGCGGTCGCAACAGATCTTCGGCCTGCGCGCGGTCAATGGGCAGCGCGTCGAGGTAGCCGTCCATCGCCGCTTCCACCGAATCGGGGAAGGAGCGGTCGGGCAGGATCTCGCCACGCTCCGCGACGGTCAGGGAACTGAGCCGGGCGATCAGGAAGGAACAGCCCGCGCGTCTACCTAGGGCGTTGGCCACCCTGCGGGTCCTCTCCTGGGACGTGAACAGTCCCGAACCGTCGACAGGCGCGGCGGAGACCAGGATGCGGAAGGCGTACTCCGCCAGGGCGTCCGGATCGGCGAAGCCGTCCTCGTCGGTCCGGTCCAGGTCCACGGACTCAACGCCTTTGGACAGTCGCTGGGCGAGATGCCGGCGCGCACCGACGAGCAGGCGAACGGAAGTGGTGGCGCGTCGCCGGATGATCGGCTGAACGATCTGCTTGATCAGTTCCGGCGCGTCGGGTGATTCGTCCACGGCATCGAGGACGATGCAGGTCGGGGTGGAGAGCTCGGCGAGTTCGGCATGCAGTTGGTCGGCATCGGCGCACACGAGCCCCAGCTGCTCGGCGATCGCCTCCACGACCGCCTGCAGGCGTAATGCCTTCGCGTGCACCACCGCCTTGATCAGCGGCCCGGGATGGCGGGGATAGGCTGACTCGTCGTACAACGATTCGCCCACCTCCGTATCATCGCCGCCCAGGGCGAACCACGCGAGGATCGCTGATTTGCCCGACCCGGGGTCGCCGGTCACCACGCAGACCGGCCGGTCGTGTCGTGCGGAGATCCATCGCACGATGTGCTCGATCGCGCGCCTCCGGCCGGTGAACAGGCACTCGGCTCTGCCGCCCGGCAAGAACACCCGAACGCTCGCGAGCCAGTGTTTGCGCGCGTGCGTCAGGGGAGCGACACCCGCACCGGGGGCTCGCAAGCTGAGGACCTTGGCCGCCGCACTGGACCATGTGCACCGCTCGGCGAGGACCCGGCGGACGCGGCTCGCGCGGGCGAAGGCCGCGTCGGCGTTGTCGAGTACCGACGCGATCGCATCTCCCCAGTTACGAACGTCGGTATCGTCGTCATGCACAGGAATGACGATGCGCGCCGCATCGTCCGCCGGCAGGACCTGGCGCAACAATGCGCCGAGGCCGCTTCTGCGGCTCACCAGCACAGGCGTGCCGGCGACTATGGCCTCCGCGCCCGCCAGGCCGAATCCCTCCGCTCGCGAGGGCATCAGCACCAGCGTCGCGCGCCGAATGTCTTCCTGGAGGTCTGTCTCGACCTCCGAATACGACCGCATGGCAATGCGTAAGGAAGCCTTCCCGGTCCAGGTGACGAAGGCTATGTGCAGTTCCGCTTGCTTACCTTGAGGTGTTCCCCGTAGCAGGATCTCGACCTCGGTTTCGCTGTCGGCCCGGTGTCCGATCGCGTGTGCAACGGCCTTGGCCGCGATGTCGAGGCCCTTGAGTCTCTGGTCCTCCAGCCGCCCGAGGATCAGGATCTGTTTCGGGCCGCCCGGAGGGGGACTCCGGTCACCGCGGTCCTTCACGTCGAACCCGGGGTCGAGGCGCAGGGCCACTGGCGGATCAGCCGTCGCCGACAGGTCGCGGATCAGTTGCTCGTGAAGCCTGGGCCCGACCGCGGCGATGCCGGTGGCACCCTGCGCGATCTCTTTCTCCACCCGCACGCGGTCCTCGGCCCGTTCGCCGATGGGGTGGTCCTCGTCCGTCTTCGCCCATTCCGTCTCGTCGGGTGAGGTGTGCACCACGTGCAGCCTGGCCGCACTGGTGTACTGGTCCTCGACCAGCGCTCGTGCGGCGGGCCCCGTGATGCGCCCATGGCCGATCACGATGTCGGGTGCGATGCCATCGGGCAGCTCGACGGGCCGCATCAGCGCGTCCCGTCCAGATCCGCCGGGAGTCATCGGGGCCAGGATCAGCGTGACACCGGCTCTGGCGGCGTGCAGGATCTGGTCAGGGGACGCGGAAAGCACTACGCAGAAGACACGTGCCCCTGCCGCGGCCAAGGCGGTGCACAGCTGACGATTGAAAGTCGTCATGCCGCCATGAATCGATAACCAATCGGTGTCCAGTGCGAGGACGCGAGTTGCTCGCGGTCCCTCTTCGGAAGGGGCATCACGCATGGTGGTCCAGACGGTACCTGACTGTCTCGGAGTGGGCGCGGAACAAACGATCAGGATGTGCCGGCGCAACGCCGGCAGCGTTCCCGATCAGACCAATCGGTAAGGTTGAGCAGTTCGGGCAGCAAGGGCGGCTGACCGAATTCGGCGCGCATTTCCATGCGAAATGACCAGAGCGCTTCTGCGTATCGGTGGTACGCCTCGTGATATTGGGGCGACTCAAGCTTGGCTCCTGCCCGGATCGTGTCACGGATCGCGACGAGCCGCAGGAACGCCTCCTCGCCGCTGGTGACCATTAGAACGGTCCCGGACACGAGCAGGCGCTCTCTGGCCAGGTAAAGTCCGGCCTCGTGTACTGCCCTGTTGGCGCGCGCCGCGTGGTCATCCGGATCGTGCGGCTCGGTCCCGGCCACCTCGCGAAGGGCTTTGTGGGCCGCGTCGAGGGCGGCGAGGAACTCCAGGCCGTACACGGTGCTGGGGCGTTCCGGACGGTCACCGGCGCTGCCTTCCGCGACAAGGGCCGCCAGCTTGCCATCCGCGCCGAACGCCTTGTCACAGGCTTGAGCGAGTGCTGGGCTGCAATGTGCTCGACCTGTTTCCACCTTGCTCAGATATCCCTTGGAGTAATGGATTCTCTGTGCGAGATCGGCCAGTGACATGCCCTCGGCTTCGCGCCTTCGGCGTATTTCCTTGCCCAGGGCGTTGTCCGCTCCGCCTATGTGGCCGTGGTGGCCGTTCTTGGTCGCTACGGAGAGGCGATCGGTGGTCACACACCATGTTTACTCCTGGATCTTGGGGCGCGTCCACCGGTCATACGTAGCCATAGAAGGCATGCCCGAAAGGTAAGCCGCTTGCGGGATAAAGCGACCTGGCGACTGGGCTGAGCGCGGGCTGGCCGAGTCGCTCGCCATCAGCGCGACCCCCGTCCGCGAGGCGCTGCGCCGGCTGGAACGAGCGGTACGGGCAGCACCGGGCCATCTTCGCGGCCATCGCGGTCGGCGACGGGGACCGGGCCGAGGCGCTGATGAGGTCCCACAGTCACGACTCGAACGTCCAGGAGAAGTCCCTGAAGACGGATCTGCTGTACGCGACGTACCTGTTCCACGACATCGTGGTCAAGCGGCTCGGCGGCCGTAACCCGTTCGGCAACCGGGGCGTGCGGTACACCGGCTCCCACGACGACCAGGCGCTCAACGCGGGCGTGGCCCGGTTCTCGCCCGATCCCGCGGCGCGCCGCGACCTGTCGTACGACAGCGACCTCACCGGCCGGGTGAACCTGCCGGTCCTGACCCTGCACGCGATCCACGACCCGCAGGTCTTCGTCGAGCACGAGGCGGCCTACCGCGCCACGCTGCGGGCCGCCGGCCGCGGCGGGCGGCTCGTGCAGACCTTCACGACGGAGTCCGAGCACGGAAAGCTGAGCGACTCCGAGTACGCCGCCTCCATCACGGCGCTGGACAGGTGGGCGCACACCGGCCGGAGCTGGCCCGCGATGACGGCCGCACAGGAGCGCGCCTGGAGCCGGATCGACGGCGTGGGCATCGCACCCTGACAGGCAGGCTTTGCTACAGCATATGGTGTCGGGGTGGCAGTTGGTTCTGGGACGGCGTCCAGGCCCCCAGCCTGGCCGATCAGGTGTACGCGTGGCTGCGCGCCGCCGTGCAGGACGGCAGGCTGGCGCGCAGGCAGAGGGTCACCGAGCGGGGACCTGGCGGCCCGGCTCGGCGTGAGCCAGACGCCGGTGCGCGAGGCGCTGCGGCAGCTCATCCACGAGCGGGTCGTCGTACGCACCGGGCCGCGTTCGCTGCAGATCGCGCGGTACGACCCCGAGACGCTGGACGAGATCGCCGAGACGGAGGCGCGGCTGCGCGGCCTGGTCGCCAGGTTCGCCGCGCGGAAACGGTCGCAGGCGCTGGTCAGCGACCTGTACGAGAGCCTGACCGAGGCGGACATGCTGGTCGCCGGGCTCATCGGCGCCCAGCGGGACGGTAGGCTGGGCGAGTGCGCTCGACGCGATCGCCGAGGGCAACGAGGAGCGGGCCGAGCATCTGGCCTACACCCACCACGTCACGGCCGCGCGGCGCCGCGGAGCCGAACCGCCGGGTGGGCGGGGCGCCCGGACGCGCCCCGCCCACCCGGGGTGATCAGCGGATCGTGTAGCGGATGACGTCGGTGCGCATCACGTCGCCCGAAGCCTTGACCGCCTTGAAGGTGTGCTCTCCGTTCCTCAGCCCTGAGACGCTGAACGCGGTCTGCTGCGTCGCCCGCACGGAACCGTGGGTGTCGACCTGGCGGACGAGCTTGCCGTCGATGTAGACGTCGACGAGCCCCTGGTCGGGTGCGGTGGCGGTGATCCAGTCGAGGCCGGTTCCCGTGAAGGTGTAGGAGACGGAGTCGCCGTCGCGGGTCGTGGCGTGGACGTCGTCCAGGTGGTCGCCGCGGAAGGCGAAGTCCAGTTGCGCCGCGCCGAGCGGAAGGCCGGCGAGATAGGCCGAGCGCAGGGTCACGGTCGAGCCGGACAGGGTGTAGTCCCGCTCCCGTTCGAGCGCGGTGCCGCTGCGCGAGACGCCGACGAACTCGCTGCCGTCGCGCAGGAGCTTCACCTGCACGTCCGCCGGCGCCTTGCGGTCGAACGACGCCGCGAACGGGTCGATCAGGCTCGGTTGGAGCACGTCGATGCGGTCGAGCAGCATGAAGGAGCCGGACTTCTTGACCGCCCGGAGCGTGTGGCTGCCGTTGGGCAGGTCGTTCACCGTGAAGACGGTCTGCTGGGCGAGGCGGGGCTGGCCCTGCTCACGTCCCGTGTGCACGGTCTTCACGAAACGGCCGTCGAGGTAGATGTCGACATCGCCCTGGGAGGTGTCCATCTCGGTGACGTACGAGACGCCGGTGCCCTGGAACGTGTACTCGAACGCGTCGCCGTCGCGCTCGGTGTAGTGCACGTTGTCGTTGTAGTCGCCGAGCCCTCGGCCGGTGCTCTGCGACCAGTTCCCGAGGTAGGCGATCTCCGGGTCGGTGTCGTCGTGGACGACCGTGCGGACGGGGCCGGTCGACGGCGGGGCGGGGGTGCCGGTGTCGGTGACGTTCACGGTGAGCGGCTGGGAGGTGGCGGCGACTTCCTTGCCGCCGTTGCGGGTCCACTCGCCCTCGTACCGGACGCGCAGGGCGTCGTCGTTGACGGCGACCGCGGCGCCGCGCTGGGGCGTCACCTTGAGCAGGCGCACGCCGTGGATCGGGACCGTGGTGGCGGTGAACTTGCCGGCGAAGCGGCCGAGGTCCTTGCGGTCCCACAGGTCGCGGACGGTGGCGGCGCCGTTCAGCCCGATGTCCGACCAGTTGACGGTGATGTCCTTGTCGGTACGGCCGAGGTTGAACAGCGCGACCGTGTAACTGCCGTCGGCGTTGAGCGCGTACCAGACCTGCTGCTGCGCCGTCGTGGAGACCGGGCGCGCCGGGGTGCCGGCCTGGTCGACCGCGATCACCTCAGGGTTGGTGAGCAGGCTCAGCCCGTACGCGTCGAGCTTGGTCATGTCGTTGCCGGTGTAGATCGGCGCGGCGGAGATCGCCCACAGCGTCATCGCGGTCTGCCGTTCGTCACGGGTCAGGCCGTCCATGGTGCCGTTGCCGATGTCGAGCGAGTCGAGGTCGTTCCACCCGCCGTTCCCGCCGTGGCGCCACCAGGTCGACACCAGCGGGAAGAGCCGGGAGATGCTCTGCCACCCGGTGAGCGCCTCGCCGGCGCAGTAGCACTCGACGTCCCAGTCGATCCGCCAGCCGTTCGCCTTGGAGCGCCAGTAGTCGGCGTACTTCGGGTCGAGCGCCCAGGACAGCTCGAACCAGATCTTGCGCGCCTTGAGCGCCGTCGACCAGGCGGCGACGTCGTCGCGGGCGTCGAGCGACAGGTCGCTCACGCCGGATCCGGGCGTGACGCTGTCGAACTTGACGAAGTCGACCTTCCACTCGGCGAGCAGGTCGGCGATCGAGTCGACGTACTTCTGCGCGCACGGATTCGAGAAGTCGATCCGGTAGCCGATGCCCCAGTAGTCGGAGGGCCGCAGGGGCTGGGCGGCGATGCCGCGCGTGGTGCAGCCGGGGGCGCCGGCGATCGGCAGGTTCGCGTTGTAGACGTCAGGGCCGATGCCGGGGATCAGGTAGAGCCCGAACTTCTGGCCGTTCGCGTGGACGTGGTCGATGACCTTCTGCAGGCCCTGCGGGTAGAGCGTGGTGCTGGGCTTCGGCCGGCCGTTGGCGTCGAACCCGTCGTTCCATCCGGCGTCGACGTTGATGTACTCGTAGCCGTACTTCTGCAGCTTGGCGCGCATCGCGTCGGACTGCTTGATGATCTGGTCGGCGGTGATCCACCTGCCGTTGCCGGAGTAGACCTGCATGCTGTAGCTGCTCCACCCCATGTACGGGCGCACGGCCCAGGGGTCGGCGGCCGAGGCGGACGGCCCGTTGGCCCCTGCGGTGGACGAGCCGGGTGCGGGCGCAACGGCCCGCGCGCCGAGTGCCGGGGCCCGCTTGGGGCCGATCGGCCCCGCGGTCGGCCGCGCGCTCGGCCCAGTGGTCGGCCCAGTGGTCGGCCCAGTGGTCGGCCCAGTGGTCGGCTCGGGGCTGCTGGCGGACGCCGGCTGGGCACTCGGCGACAGGAGCAGCGCGGCGGACAGGACGAGGGCGGCGGCGCGGGTTCGCCGGCCGCCTAAAGAGGCGGCGATGCGTAGCGGTGACCTCACGGTCACACCTCCTGGGTGGAAGTACCGATCCTCGAACGGGCAGGCGTCGGATGGACGGCGACCGCTGGGGTGCGGCACCCGAGGCCCGGCGCTCGAAGCCGGTGCGGATGGGCGAGTTCGAGATGGGCGCGAGAACTCGGTGCCGGGTGGGTGACGAGCACAGAGTGCCGCCGAGCGTAGGGCCGATGCGGTTGGCAAATCAATACTTGACGAAGGAAATTATTGGGCTTACGTTTCGGCCATGTTTCTAAAAATCGGCGCTCGGCCGGGTGCCACCCCGTCCCGCATGTAGGAGGTATGACTGTGAGGAGACCGCCAGGTAACCCTCGTCAGTTCGGCCTGCTCGTTGTCCTGCAGGCGGCTCGGGCGGCGATCTCGGGCCTGGGTGCGGTTGCGGCGCCGGTTCCGGCGCGAACCGGCCCATCCGCCCGGAAGCGGGCGGTCTGATGTCGGCCACCACTTCGCATCCGCTTCGCTCGCCGAGCGCGAACGAGGATCCGGCCCGCCCGGCCGCCGCGGCGCATCGGCGCGGCCGCTGGTCCGAGGCGCGCAAGTCCTGGCGCTTGCACTGGCAGCTGTACCTGCTGGTGAGCGTGCCGGTCGCCTATTTCATCATCTTCAAGTACGTACCGATGGCGTTCAACGTCATCGCGTTCAAGGACTACAGCCCCGTGCTGGGTCCGTGGGACAGCGAGTGGGTGGGGCTGCAGAACTTCGAGCGGCTGTTCAGCAACCCGGTCTTCGTCGACCTGCTGAAGAACACCTTCCTGCTGTCCTTCTACGTGGTGCTGGCGAGCTTCCCGATCCCGATCCTGCTGGCGCTGGCGCTGAACGAGATCGGCAACGGCTGGTTCAAGCGCACCGTGCAGATGGTCACCTACGCGCCGTACTTCATCTCCACCGTGGTCGTGGTCTCGATGATCATCCTGGTGCTCTCGCCCCGGATCGGCATCGTGAACCAGTTGCTCGCCGTGTTCGGCATGGCCCCGATCGACTTCCTCGGCGAGCCGGATGCCTTCCGGCACATCTACGTGTGGAGCGACGTCTGGCAGACCGCCGGCTACGCGGCCGTCATCTACCTGGCCGCCCTGGCCGGCATCGACCCGGCGCTGCACGAGGCGGCCAAGATCGACGGGGCCACCCGGCTGCAGCGGATCCGGTACGTGGATCTGCCGGGAATCATGCCGACCGCGGTGATCATGCTGATCCTCGGCGTGGGCAACATGATGGCGATCGGGTTCGAGAAGGCGTACCTGCTGCAGAACAACCTGAACCTCGCGCAGTCGGAGATCATCCCGACCTACGTCTACAAGACCGGCCTGATCAACGCGGACTTCAGCATGGCCGCCGCCGTGGGCCTGTTCAACTCGGTGGTCAATCTCTGCCTGCTGCTGGTGGTCAACTTCGCGGCCAAGCGCATCACCGGAAGAGGACTGTGGCGATGACGACCCTGCTCACCTCCAAGCTGCGGCGCACCAGCCCGGCTGCGTCGAAGGTCCGCGAACCGCTCGGCGACCGGCTGATGCTGATCGTCGTCAGGCTCATGCTGCTGGTCGTGCTGGCGATAGTGCTGCTGCCGCTCATCTACATCGTGGCCAGCTCGCTCAGCAGCCCGGCCGCGGTCAACGCGGGCCGGGTGCGGTTCTGGCCGGTCGAATTCTCGGTGGAGGCCTACCAGACCATCCTGAACAACGCGGAGATCCTGCAGGGATATTACAACTCGCTCATTTACGCCGCCGCCGGCACGGTGATCAGCGTCACGCTGACGGTGGCCATCGCGTATCCGCTGTCGCGCAAATCCTTTTACGGGCGCAATGTGCTGATGACGCTGCTCATCTTCACGATGTTGTTCTCCGGCGGTCTCATTCCGACGTACATGGTGGTCCAGGATGTCGGGCTGCTCGACACGCGCTGGGCCCTGCTCATTCCCAACGCGATCGGCGTCTGGCAGGTGATCATCGCCCGCACGTTCTTCGCGAACTCGATCCCCGACGAGCTGTACGAGGCGTCGATGCTGGACGGGGCGAGCGGACTGCGGACGCTGCGGTCGGTGGTATTGCCGCTGTCGAAGCCGCTGCTGGCCGTGCTCGCGCTGATGTACACCGTCTACCAGTGGAACACCTATTTCGACGCCCTGGTCTATCTCAAGGACCCCGATCTGTTCCCCCTGCAGATCGTGTTGCGCAACATCCTCATTCTCAACACGCCCAGGACGGGCGCCGTGGACCTGGCCCAGCAAATGCATCAGATCCAGCTGGCCAACGTCCTGCGATATGCGCTGATCGTCGTCTCCAGCCTGCCCGTGCTGATGATGTACCCGTTCATCGCGCGGCACTTCACCAAGGGCGCGATGGTGGGGGCGGTCAAGGGGTGAAGAAACTCAAGAAAAGGAACAGTGCCATGAAGCCGCATTCACCAGGAAACAGGATCGCCGCAGTCGTGGCCGCCGCGGCGTTGCTCGCGGCGGGCTGCTCCTCCGGCGGGAACAAAAGCAGCACGGAAAGCGCCCCCAAGGCGAAGATGGAGGGCGACAAGGTCGTCATCTCGGCGATGGCGGCGGCCGACCCCGACATGAACCTCGACACCAACCAGGTCACGACCCTGCTCGGCGACAAGTTCAAGATCAAGTTCCAGTTCCAGAGCACCACGATGGACGGCGGGGCGGCCAAGGAGAAGCGCCAGATCGCGATCTCCAGCGGCGACTACCCGGACCTGTTCCTGCTGATCCCCTACGTCGACGCGTTCACCAAGCCCGAGCTGCAGAAGCTCGGCAAGCAGGGTGTCGCGATGCCGCTGGAGGACCTGATCAAGCAGCACGCGCCGAACATCCAGAAGGCGCTCGACTCCAACAGCGTGCTCAAGGCGATGTCGACCGCGCCGGACGGGCACATCTACGCGCTGCCGCAGTGGTCCGACTGCTACCACTGCACCTACCCCAACAAGTTGTGGATCAACTCCGCGTGGCTGAAGAAGCTCAACCTGGAGATGCCGAAGACGACCGAGGAACTGCGCGAGGTTCTGCGGGCGTTCAAGACGAAGGATCCGAACGGCAACGGCAAGGCCGACGAGATCCCGATGACCACCGACAAGCAGGACAGCACGCTGATCGGCTACCTGATGGGCGCGTTCGCCTACGCCCCGTACGGCGCCAGCAACGGCGTCCCGTCACTGCTCCAGCTTGAAGGCGGCAAGGTCACCACGCCCGTCGACAAGCCCGAGTGGCGCGAGGGCGTGAAGTACATCAAGTCGCTCTACGAGGAAGGCCTGATCGACCAGGCGTCCTTCACCCAGAACGCCGAGGCGCTGCAGGCCGTCGGCAACGACCCGGACGCGGTCAGGATCGGCTCCTCGCCCGTGTTGTGGCCTGGCATCTTCGTCCAGCTCGCCTCCAAGGACGGCCGGGACAAGCAGTACGACCCCGCGCCGCCGCTGACCGGTCCCACGGGCAAGAGCTACACCGCGTACAACAACCCGACCTCGATCGGCTACACCTTCATGCTGACCAACAAGTCGAGCATGGAGGCGCGCGTCGCGGCGATCAAGATGCTCGACTACATCTACACAGATGAGGGGCAGATCATCGCCAACAACGGGCCCGAAGGGGTCGGCTGGGTCAAGCCCGGCCCCGACGACGTGGCCCTCGACACGAAGGTGAAGCCCACCTGGAAGACGCTGCCCTCCGCCGACGTTCCGAAGAACGTCGCCTGGTCGTCCATGGGCCAGTACTACGTCACGCTCGCGCTGCGCAACGCTCAGACGGTGCCGATGGACATCTACTCCGAGGCCGGCCTGGAACGGCGGCTGTTCGAGGCGACGAAGATCTACGAGCCGCACGTGGACAAGGCCAAGGTCTTCCCCGAGGCGCAGGTCTGGACCGACCCGAGCGTGGTCTCCGAGCTGGCCACCCTGAAGACCAACCTCGACAGCTACGTCAGCCAGGGCCAGCTCGCGTTCATCACCGGGTCGAAGAACATCGACACCGAGTGGGACGCCTGGGTCAAGGGCCTGGACGGGCTCGGCATGAAGCGCTACCTGGAGCTCTACCAGCAGGCGTACGACAAGAACAAGCCCACCAGCTGACGTGAGAGGGGAGTCCCGGCCCGGCCGGGACTCCCCTCATTCGTCGATCACCGACGGGTTCAGGCCCGGGTCGTAGTGGTTGCCCGCGATCACGATGCCGGAGCTGCCGTGGAAGACGAACAGCGGCGAGGCGTACGGCGGCCGGTCCGGCCCATCCAGGCGGCGCACGGTGTTGCCGGTGAAGCGGAACCCGCCGGCGCTCTTGACGTCGGCCACGGTCACGTCGCCGACCTCGAACGTGTTGTCCTCGACCGAGATGCCGTGGTGCACCAGGGCGGCGACCTCGTTGGTCGGCTCCACGAAGATGACGGGACCGGCGGGCCTGGCGAAGGTGTTCCCACGGATGGCCACGTCGGCGACCGCGCCGGACTCGTACCACGAGGAGGCGTCGGCGGAGATGAAGACGCAGGCCATCGACATGCCGTCGAACCGGTTGCCGGTGATCAGCACGGGCTTCGGCGTGGTCACCAGCACGCCGCGGGTCGGCACGTTGCGGAAGACGTTGCCGGAGACGAGGACCTCCGGCGTGTACGTGACGTTCTCCGTCACCGTGCCGCCGGCCGCTACGCCATCGGGCACCGGGCGGTCGAACGTCACCGTCATCGTGGTCAGCGGCCGGGTGTGGTCCGTGCCGCTCGGCCCGTCCACCGCGATGACGGCCGCGGGCGGGCCGGGGAGCGGGGTCATCGTGCGCTTGTCGATGAAGCGCACCTGGTCACCGGGGTAGAACTGCGGGAATCCGGCAGGGTGCCTGTAGGCGAGGGTGAGGGTGGCCGGCGCAGGCCGACCGGTCACCTCCAGGTAGGTCCCGTGCACGTTGATCGGATCGTCATGCGGCCCGTCGAAGGTACAGCCGGTGATCGTGACGCTGCCCTTGACACCGGACAGGTTGACATGGTCGGCGAACGATGACGACGTCCGGCCGGACGCGGGGTCAGGTGCGAAGTTCACCCGGTCGATCGTGATGTTCTCGCTGAACTGTCCCACGACGCCGAACTCCTGGAGGTAGCAGACGTTCATCGAGCGCATCGTGACGTTCCGCGACTCCCAGATGAACGCGCCCGGGTGCTCGCGCTCGATGAGCCGCATCTGGTAGACGAGGCCCGCGTCGGCGGGTGGCGTCGCGCCGGCGTAGTCGATGCGGATCCGGCCCGCACCCAGGTCGGTGACCGCGGCGACGTCGATGAACAGCGGGTTGTCCCCCCGCCAGGTCTTTCGCGCGGCGGGGTCGTGGATCTGCGTGTAGGCCAGGCCGTCCACGCCCGACCAGTAGGGCTGCCCGCTCGCCGGGCTTGTCTCGCCGAGCCAGGTGATGTGGGTGCCGTCCACGCGGTAGAGGGTGCCGGGCGGGAGGGACAGGTGGCGCCAGGCCCGCCCGCCGGTGACGCCGGCCGCGGCGACCGTCGCGTCGATCACCTTCGGGGTGGCGTACTCGATGGAGAAATCGGTAAAAGTCACGTTCGCGGAGCGGATCGCCGCGAACGCCGTCTGTAGCCCGTGATAGACCAGCCTGGCGCCGCGGCCGTCGATCGTCACGTCGCTCATGTCCTCGACGAGCAGCCCGATCCGCTTGTCCCGGTAACGCTGATCGGCGCCGACGGTGTTGGACACGTACAGCTCACGGAGCTCGGCATGCTCGGGGTAGAGCTGGTACGTGCCGGCGGCGAACACGATCTCGACGGGACGGCGGAGGGTTCTGGCGTGCCGCAGTGCCGCGGCGACCGCCGGGGCCGAGTCGGCCCGGCCGGTCGGGTCGGCCCCGAACGCGGTCACGTCCACCGTGCCGCGTTCAGCCCTTGAAGTGGTGCTCCTCAAGCATGAGTCCTTCCTCCGGATGGCAGGCGACGTCGATGACGGCGTCGCCATAGCGGACGCGGGTGCGCGCCGCCTTGTCACAGTCGATCCGTGCCTGGTGCAGCCGCCCGTCGCGCCAGGCCACGGCGACCGTGAAGCCGCCGCGGGCGCGCAGCCCCCGGACCGAGCCGTCGCGCCAGGCGGACGGCAGCGCCGGCAGCAGCTCGACCTCCTCGCCGTCGGACTGCAGCAGCATCTCGGCGATCGCGGCGGTGCCGCCGGCGTTGCCGTCGAAGGAGTAGATGTTCTGCTCGGCGCCGGCGATGCCGCCGACGGAGTAGCTGAGCAGGTTCGCCTCGCTGGCGTCGCCGATCAGCTTGGTGAGGTGGGTCAGCGCCTTGTCGCCGTCGAGCAGACGGGCGTAGAAGGCGGCGAAGTTGGCCTCCACCCACTCGGTCTGCTCCCAGCCCGGCGCCCGCTGCCGGCGTTCCAGGACGACCTCGGCGGCACGGGCGAGTTCGGGCGTGCGGCGCGGCGTGATCTGCCGCTCGGGGAACAGCGCGCACAGGTGTGAGGTGTGCCGGTGGGCGGGAACAGCCTCCTCGGCGTCGTCCAGCCACTCCTGCAGCTGACCGTGCCGGCCGATCAGGAACGGCGACAGCCTCTCCCTGGCGGCGGCGACGCGCTCGCGCAGGTCAGGGTCGAGGCCCAGGATGGTGGCGGCCTGGCCGCAGATCCGCAGGATCGCCTCGGCGAAGACGCGGTCGGCGGTGTTGCCCATCGCGATCGAGCACTGCGTGCCGTCCGGCGCCAGGTACCAGTTCTCCGGTGAGTCGGAGGGGCCGGCCACGAGCCAGCCGTGGACCGGATGGTGCGTCAGGTAGGAGAGCAGGAACAGCGCGGCGTCGCGGAGAACGGGGTAGGCCTCCTCGCGGAGGAACGCTTCGTCCGGCTGGTACTCGTAGTGCTCCCACAGTTGCAGGGCGAGCCAGGCGCCGCCGGTGACGTTCAGGCCCCAGCCCATGCCGGCGCCGGGCGCGGTGTAGCCCCAGGCGTTGGTCACCGTGTGCGCGACCCAGCCGTCCGCGCCGTACATCCCCTTGGCGGTGTCCCGGCCGTGCTCGGCGAGCCGCTGGAGGAAGCGGACCAGCGGGGTGTGGCATTCGGCCAGGTTGGCCGGTTCCGCGGCCCAGTAGTTCTGCTGGGTGTTGATGTCGAGGTGGAAGTCGTCGCTCCAGCCCGAGGTGCTGGCGAGCCCGTCGTTCCACACGCCCTGCAACGCGAGCGGCAGGGGCGAGTCCTCCCGGGAGCCGGCGATGGTGAGATAGCGGCCGTACTGGAAGTACAGGGCGATCAGGTCGTCGTCGCGCTCGCCGCGGGCGAGGCGTTCCCTGCGTACGTCGGTGGGCAGGTCGACCGGCTCGCCGAGGTCGATCGACACCCGGCCCATCAGGCGGCGGTGGTCCTCGACGTGCGCGCCGCGCACCACGTCGTAGCCGTCCTCGGCGGCCGCGGCGATCAGCCTCTCGGCCCGCCCGGCCGGGTCGTCGCCGGCCCAGTCCGTTCCGACCGCGACCCACACGACGGCCGCGTCCGCGCCGGTGACGGTGACGGTGTGGGCGTCGCGGCGCAGCGTTCCGCCCTCGGCCTCGATCCGGACCCGGATCTCGACGGCGGCGCCCTGGTTTCCGTCGCTGTGCAGCGACTCGACCGCGCGGCCTATAAAAGCGACGCCGGACGCGGTGGTTGTGACCTCGCCGGGGAACACGCTGTCTTCCAGGCCGGCCGTGAAGCCGACCGCGCCGGGACGGTCGGCCGTGAGGCGCAGCGTGATGACCCCGTGGGGATGGGAGGCGAGGACCTCCCGTGCGTGATGGACGCCGTCCTGTTCGTACTCGACCAGGACGAGACCGTCGTCGAGGTCCAGCCGGCGGCGGTAGCCGCGGAACGCGCCGCCGCCGAAGTCCAGCCGCAGCCGGGGGAGCGGCAGGTTGGTGCCGAACGTCGTCGGCCGGCCGAGCAGGTGCTCCTCGGCCAGCCGCTGGGCTTCGGCCGGCCGGCCTTCGAACAGCAGCCGCCGCACGGCCGGCAACGCGCCGAGCGCGGTGGGGCTCACGTCGGTGGCCGAGGGCGCCCCCGACCACGCGGTCGACTCCGACAGCCGGACGCTCTCGGCGTCCACGCCCCCGTAGACCATGCCGCCGAGCCGGCCGTTGCCGATCGGCAACGCGTCGAACCAGCGCTCGGCGGGACGGTCGTAGCACAGAACGGTGGAAGACATCGGACTCCTCATGCCAGCTGATCGCGAAGCCACGGCAACTGGACCGGCGCCTGGAACGTCCCGCCGCCCTCGTGCCGGTTGTACGGCCAGACCTGCATCCGCTTCGGCCCCGCGTAGTGGTTGTAGCCGGCGAAGACCGTGGAAGGCGGGCACACGTCGTCCATGAGGCCGACCGAGTACAACGCCGGCGCGGTGGCCCTGGCGGCGAAGTTCACGCCGTCGAAGTAGCTCAAAGTGTGGAAGACCTGCTCGATGCGGTCCCGGTTGGCCGCGCAGAAGACCGATAGCTCCTGGTACGGGTACGAGTCGGTGATCTCGGTGGCCCGCCGGAAATGGGTCAGGAACGGCACGTCGATCAGCGCGGCCCGGACCTGGGGGTGCAGGCCGGCCACCGCCTGCGCGATGCCGCCGCCCTGGCTCGCGCCGGCCACCACGATGCGTCCTGGGTCCACGGCGGGCAGGGTGGCCGCCAGGTCCACCGCCCGCACCGCGTCGGTGAACAGCCGGCGGTAGTAGTACTGCTCGGGGTCGAGCACGCCGCGGGTCATCAGGCCGGAATGGTGTGGGGTGCTGTCACCGGGCAGGTCGGGGGTGTCCCCGTCGCCCTGGCCGCGGGAGTCCACCACGAGGACGGCGTAGCCGGCGGCCGGCCACAACAGCCATTCGTGCGGACGCCCGCGCCCGCCGCCGTACCCGATGAACTGCACGACGCAGGGCAGCGGCCGGTCGCCGATGGCGGGCTCGATGAGCCAGGCGGCCACCCGCCGGCCGTCGTGGCCGCTGAACCGTACGTCGAAGGCGCGCACCCCGGGCAGCAGCGCGTCGTACGGCGTCACCTCGGCCGCCAGGTCGTGCTCGCGGGCGGCGGTGAGCGTGCGGGACCAGAAGGCGTCGAAGTCGTCCGGCTGGTCGAGGGCCGGGCGATAGTCGCGCAGCTGGTCGAGGGGAAGGTCGAACATGGCCATGGGTCAGTCCTCGATGCGGATGAGCTGGACGAGGGCGCTGGCGTGGTCGCCCTCGGGCAGGGAGAGGGGAAGGCCGGACCGTAGCAGGACGGCTCCGGAGTAGGTGGCGCCGGTGTCCGGATCCCGGTAGGTGGCGCAGGGGTCGAGCGCGGTCAGCCTCAGCGGGGCGGGCTGATGGCCGTACGGGCGCGACGGGCACCAGGCGAGCAGCACGAACCGGTTCTCGTAGGCGTATCCCACCGCCGTCAGGGCGCCGTCCCCGGTGAGCCGGTACGCCGTGCCGTGCTGGACCGCCGGCCGGATGCGCTTGTAGGTGGCGATCAGCTCGGCGGCCTCCTTGAGCTCGTCCTCGGTCCACGTGGTGAGGTCGCCGCCGACACCCAGCGCCCCGGCCATGGCGACGTGGAACCGGAAGCGCAGCGGGGTCTCCCTGGCGGTGGCCACGTTCGGGCTGTCGGTCACCCACGCGCCCATGACCTGGGCCGGGAAGAGCTGGCTGAAGCCGTGCTGGATGGCGATCCGGTCGACGGGGTCGGTGTTGTCCGAGGTCCAGATCTGGTCGGTGCGGGCGAGGATGCCCAGATCGGCGCGCCCGCCGCCGCCGGAGCACGCCTCGATGCGCAGACCGGGGTGATCGGTGTGCAGCCGATCCATGATCTCGTAGACCGACCGCGTGTGCTCGATCCACAACCGGTCGGGGTCGGCGTGGCCGGGCCAGCCGGCCTCGGTGAACGGCCGGTTGGCGTCCCATTTGAGAAAGTCGATGTCGTGCTCCGTCACCAGCCGGTCGAGCCAGGCGTGGGCCCAGGCGGCGGTGTCCGGCCGGGCGAGGTTGAGCACGAGCTGGTTCCGCAGCTCGGTACGTCCGCGGTTGGGCATGTGAAGAACCCAGTCCGGATGCGCCCGGTAGAGGTCGCTGTCGGGGTTGACCATCTCCGGCTCGACCCACAGCCCGAATCGCATGCCGAGCTTGTGCACCTCGGCGGAGAGCGGCCGCAGGCCATGGGGGAAGCGGTCCGGGTTGGGCGTCCAGTCGCCGAGGCCGGCGTGCTCGCCGACCCGGCCGCCGAACCAGCCGTCGTCCACCACGAACAGCTCGACGCCGAGCCGCGCCGCCCGCGCGGCCAGCGCCATCTGGCCCGCCTCGTCGACGTCGAAACCCGTCGCCTCCCACGAGTTGTAGAGCACCGGCCGCAGCTCCCCGGGGTGCCGGAGCACGTGCCGGGCGACGTATGCGTGCCAGGCCCGGCTGGCCGCTCCGAACCCGCCGGTGGTGAACAGGCCGGAGAAGACCGGCGTGCTGAGGGTCTCGCCGGGCGCGAGCGACCAGGTGAGCCCCTCGTGACCGTGACCGCCGGTCCACGTCGTGCGGCCGGCCGGGTCGCGGTGCAGGGTGATCCGCCAGCTGCCGCTCCAGGCCAGCGCGGTGCTCCACACCTCGCCGTGCGCCTCGCCGGCCGTGCCGTCGTCGAAAGCCAGCCAGGGGTTGGCGTGGTGGCTGGTCATGCCGCGCCGGCTGGTGAAGACCGTCTCGGCGGTGGCGACCTCGGACCGGCGCAGCCGGAACTCGCTGTTCCAGCCGCCGACCAGGTGGCTCACCCGGTAGCCGCTCCGGCACGGCAGGGTCCACGCCGCGCTGTCGCAGCGCTGCACCGTGATCGGGAGGTGGTCGTCGCGGTTCTCGACGGTGGTCCACCGCTCGATCACGTCGCTGTCCTCGTGCACCCGGTAGTGCAGGGTGAGTCGCAGCGGGTAGTGCCGGTCGTCCAGGTGGATGCTCAGACAACCGTCATCGGCGTCGTGGCCGGCGTAGCGCCACTCGACGCCGCGCGTGCCGTCGGCGAAGCGCACCTGGAGGCCGGGCGGCCCGAAGCGGGCGCCGCCCTCCACGGCCAGCTCCTCCGCTCCGCCCACGGCGTCGAAGCTGCTGCCCGCCGCCGGGGTGCGCTCGGCCAGCTCCAGAACCTGCGCCATGGTCAGGTCCGCACCCCAGTGCACGTGCCGCACGGCGTCGTCCTCGTCGATCCGGACGGCGTACGACGTGGACGGGGTACGCAGCAGCCACAGGCGACGGCGGGGCTCGTACAGCAGAGGGGGCATCTGGTTCCTCGGTGGTGATCATGGGAGCATGGGCGGGGAGTGCAGCGAGCGTAGGTCCGCGCTCGCGGCCAAATCAATACTTGACGAAGGAAATTATTGAGCCTAGATTTCGGTCATGTTTCCTGAGGCTGACGCCGTCGCGCCCGCAGTCACGGCGGTGTTCACCACCGTGCTGACCGAGGGCCCGCTGAGCCGTGTCGCCCTCGCCCGCCGGCTCGGCCTGTCCTCCGCGGCCGTCACCAAGGCGGCGCGTCCGCTCATCGAGATGGGCTACCTGGAGGAGCTGGCCGCGACCGAGCGGACCGGGCCGGGCGCCGGGCGTCCGGCCAGCCCGCTGGCGATCCGGGCCGACCGTGAGTTCTTCGTGGGCGTGAAGATCACCGGTGACGAGCTGATCGGCGTGGTCTGCGACCTTCGCGCCGAGGTCCGCACCGCGGCCCACCGGCGGCTGTCGGCGCCCGACGTCGACTACGTCCTCACCGAGCTGGGCGAGCTCGTCGACGAACTGCTCGACCGTCCCGGCTCGCTCGACACTCCCGGCGGCTACCGGGCCCGCACCCGCAGGCTCGGGCTGGCCGTCTCCGGCGACGTCGACCGCTCCACCGGTCTGGTGCGGTACTCGCCGTTCCTGCGCTGGCACGACCTGCCCCTGCGCGAACGGGCGGAGAAGCTCACCGGCCTCACCGTCACCGTGGAGAACGACGTGAAGGCGCTGACCACCGCCGAGCACTGGTTCGGCGAGGGCATCGGCGCCGAGTCGTTCGCCCTCGTGACCGTCGGCGCGGGCATAGGCTGCGGCCTGGTCGTCGGCGGCCGCCTCGTCTCCGGCTCGCACGGCGTGGCCGGCGAGATCGGCCACATCGGCATCGACGTGAACGGCCCGGCCTGCCACTGCGGGAGCCGCGGGTGCGTCGAGGCCATCGCCGGCGCCGACGCCATCGTCCGGCAGGCCAGGGCGGCCGCCGGCCGGCCCGAGCTGACCTTCGAGGACGCGGTGGCGCTGGCCCGCGACGGCGACGCCCCGGTCGGCGCCGTCTTCGCCCGGGCCGGCGACGCGATCGGCTCCGGCATCGCCGCGGTCGCGAACCTGGTCGGCCCGGCCCGGATCGTGGTCTCCGGTGAGGGTCTGGCGGCCTACGACCTGTTCGAGCCGCACATCCGGGCCGGCTTCCAGCGCCAGGCGTTCGGCACCGCCGCCGACTGCCCGCTCTCTATCCGCCCCCTGCCGTTCGAGGAGTGGGCGCGCGGGGCGGCCACCGTCAGCATCCAGGCTCTCGTGGCCTCCTGATGTTCATGAGCACCTCCGGTCGGGGTCTCACCCGGGCGCGCGGCGGATTGACAAGGATGCTGTAGCACATACCATCCCCTCCATGGCCGCGCTTCCCCAGCTCCCCGCACCGGTGACCCTCGGCGACCAGGCGTACGCCGCGATCCGTGAGGCCATCGTCACCGGCTCGCTGAGGCGGGGGGAGAAGGTCACCGAGCGCGGGCTGGCCGAGTCGCTCAACATCAGCGCGACCCCCGTCCGCGAGGCGCTGCGCCGGCTGGAGCAGGACCGCCTGGTGGAGCGGACGGGTCCCCGGTCGGTCCGCATCGCCGAGTTCGGCAAGGACGAGCTGCGCGAGTTCACCATGATCGAGGACGTGCTCCGGGCGCTCGCCGCCCGGCTGGCCGCGGAGAAGTCGACGGCGGCCCAGCGGCGCGCGATGGCCGGCTGCCTCGACGAGGCGGACGCGCTGCGTGCCGAGATGCGCCAGGTCGCTCCGGGCGGCGAGCGGGAACTGGAGCTGGTGGGCGAGATCCAGGAGCTCATGCGGCGTTTCCACCTGCTCGTGGACGAGGCCAGTGGCAACGCGACGCTGGTCCAGATGTTGCGCACCGTCGACGCCTTCGGCTCGGTGGAGCGACGCGACAGCGCGCTGTCCCAGGCGCGTGGCGAGCATCGGGGGAGTCTCGATGAGCGCTACGGGCAGCACCGGGCCATCTTCGCGGCCATCGCCGCCGGTGACGGGGATCGGGCCGAGGAGCTGATGAGGTCGCACAGTCACGACTCGAACGTCTCCCGGATCGCCGGCCGTTTCCTCGACTGACGGAGGCTCGGCAGGGTCACTCGGGACCGTTGCTGTGGGCTGCCTGCTATAGCACATAGAACGCTACGCTCCTAGGACAGTCCTGGCAGGGGACGGCTTCCCCTGTCTTCCACCCGATCCGCAGCATGCACACGAAGGAGCGACTCGTTGACAACTTCTGACGCGCCCGCACCGACGCACCCCGGGCGCAGCCGCCGCCCGGTGATTCTCACGACGGTGCTCCCCACCGTCCTCACCGCTGTGCTCGCCGGCCCGCTCGGGGCCACGCCCGCCGCCCACGCCGACGCGACCGTCATGAAACCGAAGCCCACAGCGGCCACGAAACCCAAGCCCGCGGCCTGCCCGTCCGGCCTGGCGGCCAAGGCGAAGTGCTACACCGGCCGGGACGCCCACGGCGCCTACTACACGATGGCCGTCCCGAAGCGCTGGAACGGCTCCCTCGTCGTGCACGCCCACGGCGGCCCCGACACCTCCTACGACGCCTCCACCCCGACCGAGGACCTCGCGCGCTGGGCGGTGATGGTCGACCAGGGATACGCCTGGGCCGCCTCCTCCTACCGGCGCGGCGGCTACGGGGTCAGGATGGCCGCCGCCGACACCGAGAACGTGCGCCGCCTGTTCGTGGCGCGCTTCGGCCGGCCCTCCCGCACGTACCTGCACGGCCAGTCCTGGGGCGGCAACGTCGCGGCCAAGGTCGCCGAGACCTACGGCACCAAGCGCGGCGCGTACCACGGGATGCTGCTGACCAGCGGCAACCTGAGCGGTGGCTCGCGCGGCTACGACCACCGCGTGGACCTGCGGGTGGTCTACCAGTACTACTGCCGCAACCTCCCCCGCCCGACGGAGCGGCAGTACCCGCTGTGGCAGGGGCTTCCCGCCGGCTCCACCCTGACCCCCGACGCGATCCACGCCCGCCTGCAGGAGTGCACCGGCATCGACTCCGCCGACCGGACCGCGCGGCAGCAGCGCAACCTCGACGACATTCTCGCCGTCACCCGCATCCAGGAAAAGTCCCTGAAAACGGATTTGCTGTACGCGATCTACCTGTTCCAGGACATCGTGTTCAAGCGGCTCGACGGCCGTAACCCGTTCGGCAACCGAGGCGTGCGCTACACCGGCTCCCACGACGACAAGGCGCTCAACGCGGGCGTGGCCCGATTCTCGCCCGACCCTGCCGCGCGCCGCGACCTGTCCTACGACAGCGACCTCACCGGCCGGGTGAGCATCCCGGTCCTGTCCCTGCACGCGATCAACGACCCGCAGGTCTTCGTCGAGCACGAGGCGGCCTACCGCGCCACGCTCAGGGCCGCCGGTCGCGACGGGCGGCTCGTCCAGACGTTCACGACGGAGTCCGAGCACGGCGAACTGAGCGACTCCGAGTACGCCGCCTCCATCGCCGCGCTCGACGGGTGGGCGCGTACCGGCCGGAAGCCGGCCCCGGACGTGATCGCCCGTTCCTGCGACAGCTTCGAACGTACGTACGACAGCGGATGCTTCTACGACGTGACGTTCCGCCCCGCGGCGTTCGCCACCAAGGTGCGGCCCCGGCCCGGCGGCCTGCGCTGGCCCGCGATGACCGCCGCGCAGGAGCGCGCCTGGAGCCGGATCGACGGCGTGGGCATCGCGCCCTGACAGAGGGTTGCTCGATCAGACCGCGCATCTGCTTTTGCTACAGCATATGGTGTCGGGGTGGCGGTTGATCCCCTGGGATGGCGTCGCGGCCACCAGCCGGGGGCGAGACGCTCAAGGCCGTGGGCGCGGTCGATGTGGCGGCCGCCGCGCCGTCGGTGCGCTCGGCCCGGCGATGCTGCGGGTGGCCGGTGAGCTGGCCGACGGCACCATCACGACCTGGGCCACCGCGTCCGCGCTCGCCGACCACATCGTGCCGGAGATCACCAAGGCGGCGGGCGGGAGGACGCCTCGGGTGGTCGCCGGCACCATCGTCTGCGTCACCTCCCACGAGGACGAACGCCGGGCGTGGGTGGCCGAGAACTTCGGGATGGTCGGGCAAGCGCCCATCTACCGCGCCATGCTCGACCGCGGTCACGCGGCGGGCCCCCAGGGCGCGGTGGTCATCGGCGATGAGACCGCGGTCGAGCGCCAGATCCGCCGGTTGTTCGACGCCGGCGCGACCGAGCTCGTGGCGTTGCCTCTCGGTTCGGAAGAGGAACAGGCCAGGACCACCGCGCTCCTGGCCGACCTGGCCGGATAGACCGCCGGCTCAATGAATGCGAAGCCGCCCGGCCTCTCACTCTCCGCGCGGGTCGAGAACAATCTATCGAGGATCTCCCGTCCGTAAGCAGTGGTCGATGTCGGGATACATAGGCTGAGGAAATATGCCCTTTTTGGGCGGGTTGGCGGAGGTGGGGCAGGAGGGGCGCCGGTGGTAGGCAGCGACGACATGGAAGAAGACTGGGCGAGGTACGGGTTCAGCGCGGAACTCGTCAAAGCCCTGTTCCACGGTCTGCGCGTAGGCCTGTACGTGGTCAGTCACACGGGGAAGATCCTCCTGGTCAATCCGTACGCCGAGGAGCTGCTCGGCTTTCCCGCACGGCAGCTGATCGGGGCGGAACCCCACGACCTGTTGCACAGGAACGCCGACGGGAGCCGGATCCCCCGGGAGGACTGCCAGATCCTGGCCGCGTTCGCCGAGGGGGTGTACATCCGCAGCGAGGAGGCGTGGTTCATCCGAGGGTCAGGGGGGTTGATTCCGCTGGGTGTGATGGCGGCCCCGCTTTCGCTGGGTGACAAGGGCATGGGTTCGGTGGTCCTGTTCTACGACCTGTCGCGGCACAAGGCCGTGGAACACGATCAGGCGATCGCCCTGGCGGCGCTGGAGAAGCTGACCGACAGGTTGTCGCTGACCGCCGAGACCAGCATCGTTCTGGCGTCCACCTTGAACGTGGACGAGGCGCTGCGACGGCTGTCCCGTCTGGTGGTGCCCCAGCTGGCCGACTGGGCGACGATCGACCTGCTCGGCCCCAGCGGCGGGGTGAACCGGGTGGTGGTCGTCGTCACGCAGAACGGGAGCGGTGTCGAGCGCGAGCAATGGGAAGGGCCGCTTCCGGCGTTTCCGGACGGTTCCAAGGCGCCGATGGCGGAGGTGCTGCGCGGCGGCCCCGCACTGCTGTTCGGCCAGGACGATCTGGCCGGATGGAAGGACTCCGGAGCGTGCGAGGTCCAGCGGTGGTGGCCGTACCTGGAGCTGGGCGCCCAGTCGATCATCATCGCGCCGCTGCGCGCCCCACGCCGGGTGCTGGGTGCGCTCACCCTGGGCAGGTACGAGACCTCCGTGGCGTACGACTCGGCCGATCTCTCCCTCATCAGCGACATCGCCAGCCGGGCCGGGCTCGCCGTCGACAACGCGGACCTGTTCGAGGAACAACGCCGATTCGCCTCCTCCGCGTCTCACGAGCTCAGAACGCCACTCACCGCTCTTCGCACCCGGCTCGACGAAGCGATGCTCTACCCCGCCGAGGTCGACCCGCTCGAGACCATCAGGGAGGCGAGGGCGGTCACCGATCGCCTGGAGTCGATCGTCAACGACCTGCTGGTGTCGGCCCGGCTCAGTGCCGGAGAGCCGGACGCGTACGAGCTGATCGACGTCCACACACTGGTGGTGAGAGAGGCGGCGGCCATGGCGGATGGCGTGCCGGTCCACGTTGACGCGGACCGGGACGTGAACGTTCTGGGCAGCCGGATCCAGCTGATTCGCGTCATCGACAACCTCTTGGTCAACGCCCGGCGGCACGCGGACGAGAAGGTCGAGGTCACCGTGGGACGCAAGGAGGATTCCGCTGTCATCACCGTGTGCGACGACGGTGCCGGAATCGCGCCGCGGGACCGAGAGCGCGTCTTCGAGCGCTTCGCCCGGCTGGACGAGGGCCGGCGCAGGGAACCGGGAGGAACCGGGCTCGGCTTGGCCATCTCACGCGACATCGCCCACGCCCACAACGGAACCCTCACGATCGAAGATTCACCGCGCGGTGCCCGGTTCGTCCTCCGGCTCCCCCTGGCGGACAGCCGTTCGTGAACGTGTCCTGTCGATGAGGACGACCCCACCAGCCGCCCCATGACAGCGGCTGGAAGGTGTCGCGCGTGCCGTCCCCGCAGCGGTCGGCCTCAAGGGCCGGGACGGGTCACGCGTCGTCGGTGCGCGGCGCGTCCATGTGGGTGACGAGGTTGATGCCGCCGTCGACGTTGATCACCTCACCGGTGACGAAGGGGGTCTTGGTGAGCGCCAGGACCACCGCCGCGACGTCGGACGGCTGCCCGAGCCGGCCCAGCGGTGTGATCGCCGCGGTGCGCGCCGCCCGCGCGGCGAGGCTGCCCGCGGTCAGCCGGGTCTGGAGCGGCCCAGGGGCGATCGCGTTCACCCGGACGTCCGGACCCACGGCCTTGGCCAGCAGCCTCGTCAGCTGGTCGAGCGCGGCCTTGCTGACGGAGTAGGGGATCGAGCTGCCGAGGGGGCGCGAGCCGCCCACCGAGCTGATGTTGATGATCTGGCCGCCGGGCTCCATGGCCTTCACGGCGGCGACGGAGACCTGCCACGTCCCGACGACGTTGACGCCGAGGATCCGGTGCCAGTCGTCGGCCGTGACCGCGTCCAGGTCGGCGTGAGGGACGGCACGCGACACCCCGGCGTTGTTCACCAGCAGGTCGAGCCGGCCGTGCCGCTGCACGGAGGTCTCCACCAGGCGCACGGCGTCGGAGGGGTCGGCGATGTCGGCCTGGACGTAGCTCGCCCCCGGCAGCTCGGCCGCGAGCTTCTCACCGGCCTCGACCGAGGTGGCCGAGTTCACCACGACGGTGAAGCCGTCGCCCGCGAGCCCGCGGGCGATCCCTTCTCCGATCCCGGAGCTCGAACCCGTCACGATGGCGACACGTGGCGCGCTCATCGGGCGGCTCCCTCGGCGACGGGCGCCTTCACCGCGTTCACGAGAGCCCGGCTTCCGCCGGCGAGGATCGAGGTGTCGTTGCTGACCACCACGTAGTCGTAGCCCCGGGCCATTGCGGCCCGGGCCTGGTCACTCGTGGCGGACGCGGTGCCGATGGGAACGCCTGCCGAGGCGGCGGCCGACAGCGCGGACGTGATGAGCCGGTCCACCTCGTCGCTTCCCGCCGCGACGCCCATCGACATCGACAGGTCGGCCGGCCCGACGAACGCGGCGCCGATGCCGTCGAGGGCCAGGATCTCGCCCGCGTTCTTCATCGCCGCCTCGCTTTCGAGCTGGACGACGCACAGGGCCTGCTCGTTGCCGTACGCGAGGTACTCCGCCCGTGGCAGCAGCCCCCAGCGCCCCGCTCGGCTGGTGCCGCCGGAGCCGCGGTCGCCGCGCGGCGGGAAGCAGGTGGCCCGCACGACCGCCCGGGCCTGCTCGACCGTGTCGACGTGCGGCACGAGCACACCGGCCGCGCCGGCGTCCAGGACCCGCTGGATCACGCTGAGGCCATGGTCGGGCACCCTGACGAGCGGGTCCACCCCGAGGGCGCGGGCCATCGCGATGTGGGCCGAGGCGGCGCCCAGGTCCAGGGTCGTGTGCTCCAGGTCGATGACCACGAAGTCGAAGCCCGCGTAGGCCATGATCTCGACACTCTCGGGGCTGGACAGCTTGATCCAGGTCCCGAGCGTGCCGCCGTTGATTCCGTTGCGTACAGGTGGCACGGCTCAGACCTCACTGGTGGTGTCGGGGGTGGAGGTCCAGAAGACCAGCCATTTGCCGAGCTGCACGATGACCGCGTGCAGGGCGATGCCGACGGCCGACAGCACGACGATCACCGCGAAGGTCCTGGCCACGTCCAGGGTGAAGTTGGTCGCCTGGATCAGGTAGCCCAGACCTTCTGAGCTGCCCACGAACTCCGCGACCACGGCGCCGGTCACGGACAGGATGACGGCGACCTCCAGCCCCGCGAAGATGTGCGGAAGCGCCGACGGGATCTGCAGGTGCCGCATGACCTGCATGCGGGACGCGCCGAAGGACCGGAGCATCTCGACCTGCTCGTAGGCGGCGGACCGGAATCCCAGGACGGCGTTGATGAGGAGGGGGAAGAACGCGATCAGGGCGACGGTCAGCACCTTCGAGCTGATCCCGATGCCGAACCAGACGATCAGCAGCGGCGCCATGGCGACCTTCGGGATGGTCTGGGTCAGGATGAGCAGCGGGAAGAGCACGCGCTCCACCGTCCGGAACTGGGTGATGAGCACCGCGGAGACCAGCGCCGAGCCGACCGCGATGCCGAACCCGATCAGGATCTCCTTCAGGGTGACCAGTGAGTGGGTCACCAGGCTGCCGTCCTGGAAGCCGGCGACCAGGGACTCGGCGACCGCCGTGGGCGCGGGGACGAGGATGTTGGAGACGTCGAACAGGTCCACGACGACCTGCCAGACCACCAGCAGCCCGATGAACACCAGCACGCTGTAAGTGATCTCCGGTACTCGGCGGCGCCGGGATCGGACCGGGGTGTCCGAGCTCGCGGGCGCCTCCACCGCCACGGTCTCGCCGTCCGGGACGGCCGGTGCCCCTTGGTCGGCCGCGTGGCGCTTGGTGTGGGTGGACATCAGGTCTCCTAGTGGGCGCTGTGCTCGGAGTCGAGCAGCTTGCGGATCTTCAGCACGATCTCTCCGAACTCGGGCGTGTTGATGTTCTCGAGCCGTCGCGGCCGAGGGAGCGCGACCTCGACGACGTCCGCCAACCGGCCGGGTCGCGGCGTCATGACCACGACGCGGTCGGCGAGGAGCACCGCCTCGGGGATGCTGTGCGTCACGAACAGCACGGTCTTGCGGTCCTGGTCCCAGATCTTCAGCAGGTCCAGTCCCATCTGGTCGCGGGTCATCGCGTCGAGGGCGCCGAACGGCTCGTCCATGAGCAGGATGCGCGGGTCGTGCATTAAGGCGCGGCCGATCCCGACCCGCTGCTGCATCCCGCCGGACAGCTCGTTGGGGTAGCGGTCGCCGAACTCCTCCAGGCCGAGCATCACCAGCAGCTCGTCGGCCTTCTCCTGGGTCGCAGCGTCCCGGGCGCGGTGCAGGTCCGGCGACGTCAGCAGGTTCTTGCGCACGGTACGCCATGGCAACAGCAGCGGCTGCTGGAAGACCATCCCGAGCTGGTTGCGGTGGGTGTCCTCAGAAGCCCCGAAGGCGACCTGGCCGGAGGTCTGGCGGGACAGGCCCATGATGATCCGCAGCAGCGTGCTCTTGCCGCAGCCGCTGGGGCCGACGATGGAGATGAACTCACCGGCTCGGACGCTGAGGGAGACGTCGTCGAGAGCCTGGACGGTCCCGCCGGACTTCGTCTGGTAGAGCATGGACACCGAGTCCAGGCGGATCACGTAGTCGGTGTCGGTACTGGTCGGCATGTCTGTCATTCCTCACCTGGTTCGAGCGCAGGCTGCCCGCGCCTCGGTTGTCGTGCGGGCAGCGATCAGTCGGTCCCCTCGGGCCACGTGCCGCCCATCTCCTTGGTCAGTCGCTTGCAGACGGCCTTCAACGCCGTGGCCTCCCGGGAGTCCAGCGCCTCCGGCAACATCCGCTCGGTGCCGACGGCCGCGATCGTGGCGCAGATCCCGGTCGCCGCGAACACCGGCGCCGCGACCACGCAGATGCCGCGGTGGTTGACGTAGCTGCTCATGCCGGCCTGCCGGATCGCCTCGATACGACGGCGAGTCTCGGTGCGCTGGGGCTCGGGGAGGCTGCCGGTGAGCCGGTCGGCGTGGAACTGGTCGGGCAGGAAGGCCAGGAAGACCTTGGCCTGCGAGGAGTCCAGGGCGAGCTGCGAGCCCACGCGCACCGTCACCAGGGTGGGATGCTCGGCCTCCTCCACCAGCGAGACCACCGGGCCGGAGGTGCCCCACAGCGACAGCACGGTGCTGACCTTGATCTCGAGCGCGAGCTCGCGCATGTGGGCCGGCGCCTTCTGCATGATGCGCTGCTGTCCCAGCATGAAGCTGCCGAGCTGCAGGATCGACCGTCCTGGACGGACGAAGGCGGAGTCCTCCACGCGCTCGAGCAGGCCGGAGCTGATCATCGAGCTGAAGTAGCGGTGCACCGTGGTCCGGTTCAGACCGAGCCGGCGGGTGGTCTCCGCGACGGAGAGCTCCGGAGTCTCCGGACCGAACAGCCCGAGGATCTGCGCGGTCCGGCTCACCGCCTGGATGTCCTGCTCGCGAGCAGTCTCCGGCTTGTCGTCCTGGCGCTCCGTCATCGGCCCTCACTGTCCGTCATCGACCCTCACTGTCCATAAATAGAGCACGTTGGTTCGCAGTACGGACAGAGGGTAAGCGTGGCCTGCGTCTCACTGCAAGGTTTTCCTGGGGATTCGTGGGAGCGTTTTGCTGAATGCCTGCTATTGACAGACCGGATAGCGAACTCTCAGTCTGTAATGCGAACAGTGATGAGAGCACCGTCGGCGCCTGGAGACTTCATGACTCAAACCCCCGCCATCGTCAAGCTGCTGAATGGCTGCGTTGACCTGCACTGCCATTCCGGCCCCAACCCGTTCCCTCGACGCATCGACCACGCCGAGGCCGGCAAGGACGGCGAGCGGCTCGGCATGCGGGGCGTGCTGGTGAAGTCCCACCACCACAACACCGTCATGGACCTGCTCTCGATGAGCGACCGGCTGGCGAAGATCAGCACCCCGGTCTTCGGCGGCATCACCCTGAACAGCATGGTCGGCGGCATCAACCCGCAGGCGGTGGCCATGTCACTGCGCATGGGGGGCAAGGCCGTGTGGTTTCCGACGTTCTCGGCCGGTCGGCACATCGAGTGCCATCCGGAGGGCGTCGGCTTCCCCACGGCGACCGTCGAGGTGCCGTCGTCCCGGGTCGACATCCACCAGGAGGACGGTGAGCTCATCCCTGAGGTCTACGAGGTGCTCGACCTGGTGAAGGAGAGCGGCGCGATGGTGACCGGCGGTCACATGGAGACCGAGTCGATCACCCAGCTCTTCGCCGCGGCCAAGGACAAGGGTGTCACCCGGATGCTGCTCAACCATCCCGACTACGTCATCGGCGCTGACGAGGCGAAGTGTCGTGAGCTCGTCGGCTACGGAGCGTTCATCGAGCACGAGACCGGCTTCTACGACCCCGAGGGGACCAAGAAGTGGGACCCGAAGGTCCTCCTGGACTGGATCGAGAGGATCGGCCCTGAGCACACCGTGGTCGCCTCCGACCTCGGTCAGAAGGATCGGCCGCTGCCGGTGGACTCCTACATTCGCGTCGCGACCGCGCTGCTGGACCTCGGCCTGGACGAGAGGTCGCTGCGGCAGATCTTCTGCGACAACCCGGCCTTCCTGCTCGGCCTGGACGACTGAGCCCGGCGTCCTGCCCCCGGCCAGAAAGACAACCACACCCCCTACGACTGATGAGGACAGACGATGACCACCCTGGCCACCCCGCCCGACGCGGAGTTCTCCTACCTCGGTACGGGCGATCCCGATGAGACGACCCCTGGCGGTTCGTCGACGTGGTACTTCCGCGGGCACAACTTCGTGCTCGCCTACACGACGCTGGTCGCCGGCGACGTGCTGGAGCGGAGTGATCAGCCGGACGAGTACGTCCTGATCCTCCCCTACGAGGAGTGCAGCGTCGAGGTCCGCGCGTCGCGGGAGGCCGAGCGGGTCTCGGGCAAGGCGGTGGTGATGGTCCCGCCGGGCGGCAGCGCGATCGTCGGCGTCGCCGACTGCACCGTCGTGCGGCTGTTCAGCTCCCGGTCCACCGACCTGATGGACAAGGCGCGCAACCGCGATTCGTACGCGCAGCCGCACCCGAACACCAAGCCGTTCGAGCCGTGGCCCGACCCGAAGGAGGGATATCGCATCCGGGCCTACCGGCTGGCCGACCTGGAGGTGACGCAGGACGCCATCCGCCCGGGCCAGATCGTGCGGTGCAGCACCTTCATGATCAACTTCCTGGCGCCCAGGATCGGCCCGCGTGACCCGAACACCCTTTCTCCGCACGACCACGACGACTTCGAGCAGTGCTCGCTCGCCGTGGAGGGGGAGTACGTCCACCACCTGCGCACCCCGTGGTCCAAGCGTCGCACCGAGTGGCGCGACGACCGGCACCTGCGGTGCGGCAGTCCTTCGGTGGCCGTGATCCCTCCGCCCATGATCCACACCAGTGAAGCTGTTGGTTCGGGGACCAACCAGCTGATCGACATCTTCTGCCCGCCGCGTCTGGACTTCTCCCTGACGCCGGGCCGGGTGCTCAACGAAGACACCTACCCACTCCCCAACCAGTAAGAGGGCGGTTCCGTCGTGAAGACCAGACGAGCCATGAAAGTCGCGAGTGGTACGCTCGCCATCCTGTGCGCGACCGCGCTGCTGAGCGCGTGCGGTTCCGACAGCGAACCCGAGGCAGCCTCGGCCAAGTCCGGCGGGCTGACGCCGGTGTCGTTCGCGATGGCGTCCCCGAGCTGGAACGCCGGCTACGCGGTCATGGCCGTCGTGGAGGCCGAGGGCTTCTACGAACAGGAGGGTCTGAAGGTCACGACCAACCTGTTCCCCTCGGCCACGCAGGCAGCGCAGCAGGTCGCCGGCGGCGGAGCCGACCTCGGCCTCATGACGGTCGAGCCCGTGGCCATCGGGCACGACAAGGACCTGGACCTGGCCTACTTCAGCTCGTACTGGGCGAAGTGGATCTACAGCCTCCAGGTGCCGGACGGTTCGGCCGTGAAGAGCATCGCCGACCTGAAGGGCAAGAAGATCGGCGTCTCCGCGGTCGCGAGCTCCGGCGCGACGTTCGCCAGGACCGCGATCAAGCTCAACGGGATGGGCGAGAACGATTCCACCCTGGTGCCGATCGGCGCCGGCGCCCAGCAGATCAACGCCATCAAGAGCGGCCAGGTCGATGTGCTGGCGCTCTGGGACATCCAGTACCAGATCGTCAAGAACGCCGGCGTCACCCTGACGCCGCTTCCGGTCAAGGAGACGGCGGACGCGTGGGGCGGCGGCTTCGCGGCGACCAGGAAGAACCTCGAGGCCAAGAAGGACGTCCTCGAACGGTTCGGTCGTGCGGTGGCGAAGGCGTTCGTCTTCGCCAAGGCCAACCCCGAGGCCGCGATCCGCGACCTGTGGAAGCTCCACCCGGAGACCCGCGGGTCGGAACCGGAGGAGAAGGCGCTGGCTGACGGGGTCAAGGTCCTCCAGGTCCGCCTGGAAGGACAGGGCTTCGACGACAAGAGCCTGGGCCGGATCGACGAGGCCGCGTTCACCCGTTCGCTCGACTTCATGGCCTCGGCCGGACTGATCAAGAAGTTCCCGGCGAAGGAGGTCTACACCGACGCGATGTTCAAGGCGTTCAACGACTTCTCCTACGACGACGTCATCAAGCAAGCAGAAAGCGCCGGCTGAATGCGGTTGGGGGTCGCGCTCGACCTGAGCTCCCAGGAGCCGGTCCGCCCGCAGGTGGATCGCGCGGTCACGATGCTCGCCCGCGCGGAGCGGCACGGTTTCGGCTCCGCGTGGGTGGGCGAAAGCTATCACGCGGCCGCTCAGCCGTTCCACCTCCCGTCCGTCCTGATGGTCCTGGGACATCTGGCCGGACGGACGTCCCTGGCGCTGGGATCGGCGGTGCTGCTCCTGCGGGCGTACAGTCCGGAGAAGCTGGCCTACGAGGCCGCGCTGCTCGACCAGCTCTGCGGCGGGAAGCTCACCCTCGGCCTCGGGCTCGGCAGCCCGGAGGTCGCCCGGCGGGCCGGGCTGCCCGCGTCGGGTCCGGCCGGCGCGGCCTTCGACGCCACGCTGAAGCGGCTGCGCGACGCCTGGTCCGCCGGCGCGAGCACCGATGCGCCGGTGGCGATCCCGCCGCCGGTGCGGCGCGGCGGGCCGCGGATCCTGGTGGGCGGCAAGGTGGCCGCCTCGGCCCGCCGGGCCGCGACGCTCGCCGACGGCTTCTACGGCGCGACGAACTACTGCGACGACCTGCTGATCAAGCAGGCGGCCGCTTACTGGTCCCATCGCGGCGGACGGCCGGGCGGGAGCGGGGGAGTGGTCGCCACCACCCGGTTCTGCGTCGTCCACGAGGACGCCGCCACCGCCCGCGAGCTCGCCGCGCGCCACCTGAAGGCCGCGACCGACTACTACACCGAGCGGGGCTCATGGATGGGTGCGGACGGCCCTGCCGAGCTCGAGCTCCCCATGGTGGGCACCCCCGACGAGATCGACGCCACGCTCGCCCGGTACGTCCGGGCGGGGGTCACGTCCGTCCAGCTGCGGGTCGCCCCGTTCGGCACGCCGCCGGAGGTCGCCCGCCACACGCTCGACCTCGTCGGGCGGCACGTCCTTCCGCACTGGCACGACACGACGACTTCCGACGCGATCACAAGCTCGGATGGGGAATGATCGACGATGACGAGACGGCTCAAGAGCTTGACCGGCCTGTTCGCAGGCATCCTCCTGGTGACCACGCTGAGCGCGTGCGGTTCTGAGGGGAGCGACTCGGCGGGCGGCGGCGGCCTCGACACCGTCACGTTCGCCCTGAGCGCGCCCAGCTGGAACGCCGGCTACACCACCCTGGTGGTCCCCGAGGCCGAGGGCTACTTCAAGGAGGAAGGGCTCGACGTCAAGGTCAACCTGTTCCCCTCCGGCACGCAGTCGGCGCAGCAACTGGCCGCCGGCGGCGCCGACATCGGACTGATGACCGGCGAGCCGGTCGCGATCGGTCACGCCAAGAACCTGGGCCTGGTCTACTTCGCGTCGTACTACCCGCACTGGATCTACAGCCTGGCGCTGCCCCAGGGCTCGGCCGTGAAGAGCGTCGCGGACCTGAAGGGCAAGAAGATCGGGGTGACCGCGGTGGCCAGCTCGGGCGGGACGTTCGCCAGGACCGCCATCAAGCTCAACGGGATGGGCGAGAACGCGGCCGCCCTGGTGCCGATCGGGGCCGGCGCCCAGCAGATCAACGCCATCAAGAGCGGCCAGGTCGACGCGCTGGCCCTCTGGGACACCCAGTACGCGATCGTCGAGGACGCGGGGATCGCGCTCACCCCGCTGCCGGTGCCCCAGACCGCCGGCATCTGGGGCGGCGGGTTCGCCGCGACGCGGAAGACGATCGACGAGAAGAAGGACGTCCTGGAGCGGTTCGGCCGCGCCATCGCGAAGGGATTCGCGTTCGCCCAGGCCAACCCCGAGGCCGCGATCCGAGACCTGTGGAAGCTCCACCCGGAGACCAGGGGCAGCGGACCGGAGAAGGACGCGATGGCGTCCCAGGTCAAGATCCTCCAGGTCCGGCTGGCCGACCAGGGGGTCGAGGACAAGAACTGGGGCCGGATCGATCCGAAGGCGGCGACCGGGATGGTCGAGTTCATGGCCTCCGCCGGGCTCGTGGACAAGGCGTTCCCGGCCACGGAGATCTACACGAGCGACTTTCTCAAGGCCATCAACGACTTCTCCTACGACGACATCCGCAAGCAAGCGAAGGACGCCTCCTAGAGATGGGGCAGGAAGTGGAGACGCTCCGATGAGCAGCTCATTCGTGTACGCGTCGGTCCGGACCCCGTTCGGCCGGTTCAACGGAGCCCTGGCCGACACGAGGACCGACGATCTGGCCGCGACCGCGCTGAAGGGACTTCTCGACCGCTCGCCGGGCCTGGATCCCTGCCTGGTCGATGACGTGTTCTGGGGCAACGCCAACGGTGCCGGCGAGGACAATCGCAACGTCGGCCGGATGGCCGTGCTGCTGGCGGGCATGCCCGTCTCGGTGACCGCCACCACGGTGAACCGGCTCTGCGGCTCGTCGCTGGACGCCGCCATGATGGCCTCCCGCATGATCGAGGTCGGCGACGCGGAGATCGCGATCGCCGGAGGCGTGGAGTCGATGACGCGGGCGCCTTGGGTCCTGCCGAAGCCGTCGCGCCGGTTCCCGGCGGGCGACGTCACCGCCGTCTCCACGACGCTGGGCTGGCGCCTGGTGAACGAGCGGATGCCCGCCGAGTGGACGGTCTCGCTGGGCGAGTGCAACGAGCAGTTGCAGGAGAAGTTCTCGATTTCGCGCGAGCGGCAGGACGAGTTCGGCGCCCGCTCGCACCGCCTGGCGGCGGAGGCGTGGGCGAAGGGCTTCTACGACGACCTCGTCGTGCCCGTCCCCGGCGCCGACCTGGTCCAGGACGAGAGCATCCGGGCCGGCACCTCGCTCGAGGCGCTGGCGAAGCTGAAGCCGGCGTTCCGGCCCGACGGGACGATCACCGCCGGCAACTGCTCACCGTTGAACGACGGCGCGAGCGCGGTCCTGCTGGGCTCGGCGAGCGCTGCCGAGAGCATCGGCCGTGACCCGGTCGCGCGGATCGCCGGTCGCGGCTGGTCGGCGCTGGAGCCGCAGCAGTTCGGCTACGCCCCGGTCGAGGCCGCCAACGGCGCGCTCGCGCGGGCGGGCATCACCTGGGCGGACGTCGGCGCCGTCGAGCTGAACGAGGCGTTCGCCGTCCAGTCGATCGCCTGCGTCGACGCCTGGCTCAAGCTCGGGCTGCGGGACGCCGAGCTCGTCAACGCCAAGGGTGGGGCGATCGCCATCGGGCACCCGCTGGGCGCCTCGGGCGGGCGCGTCCTCGGGACCCTCGCGGCGCGGCTGGTGGAGTCCGGTGAACGATGGGGCCTGGCGGCCATCTGCATCGGTGTGGGTCAAGGATTGGCGGTCGTGCTGGAGAACGTGGCATGACGCTGCTCTGCACCTCCGTCGACGAGGCGGTCAGCGGCATCGCCGACGGCTCGACGGTGCTGGTCGGCGGCTTCGGCACGACCGGCATGCCGTTCGACCTGATCTACGCGTTGATCCGGCAGGGAGCGCGCGACCTCACCGTCGTGTCGAACAACGCGGGCAACGGGGACACCGGGCTCGCGGCGCTGCTCGCGGCCGGGCGGGTGCGGAAGGTCGTGTGCTCGTTCCCCCGGCAGACGGACTCCTGGGTCTTCGAGGAGCTGTACCGCGGCGGGAAGATCGAGCTCGAGGTCGTGCCGCAGGGGAACCTGGCCGAGCGCATGCGCGCCGCCGGAGCCGGGATCGGCGGGTTCTACACCCGCACCGGAGCCGGGACCCTCCTCGCGGAGGGAAAGGAGACCCGCGAGATCGACGGCCGGACGTACGTCCTCGAACTGCCCATCGCCGCCGACGTCGCGCTCATCAAGGCCCACACCGCGGACACCCTCGGGAACCTCGTCTACCGCAAGACGGCACGCAACTTCAATCCCGTCATGGCGACGGCCGCGACGACCACCGTCGTGCAGGTGAAGCACGTCGTCGAGCCGGGAGCGCTGGATCCCGAGGCCGTGGTCACCCCGGGCATCTACGTCGACCGGATCGTGCGGGTGGCGTCATGAGCATGGTGTCTTCGAGCATCGCCGAGCACACCGGCCGCGGCCCGCTCGGACGGGACGAGATGGCGCAGGTGCTCGCGCGCGACATTCCCTCCGGCGCGTACGTCAACCTCGGTATCGGCCAGCCCACCACCGTCGGCGACCACCTCCCCCCGGAGGCGGGGGTCATCCTGCACACCGAGAACGGCATGCTCGGCATGGGGCCGGCGGCGACGGGCGACGAGATCGATCCCGACCTGATCAACGCCGGCAAGTTCCCGGTGACCGAGCTGCCCGGCGCCGCGTACTTCCACCACGCCGACTCGTTCGCCATGATGCGCGGCGGCCACCTCGACCTGTGCGTCCTCGGCGCCTACCAGGTCTCGGCGGCGGGGGATCTGGCCAACTGGCACACCGGCGAGCCCGGCGCGATCCCGGCGGTCGGCGGGGCGATGGACCTCGCCGTGGGCGCCAAGCAGGTCTTCGTGCTGATGTCGCTGTTCACCAGGAAGGGCGAGCCGAAGCTCGTCAGGGAGTGCACGTATCCGCTCACCGCGCTGCGCTGCGTGAACCGGATTTATACCGACGTCGCCATATTCGAGATCACCGGAGAGGACCAGGTCCTCGTCCGGGAGACGTGGGGGATCTCGTTCGACGAGCTCCGCTCGCGCCTCGACGTCCCGCTCGCCGCGGCGACACCATGAGGAGGTTGGAGAGCGACATGTCCACCAGGCACCAGTTCTACATCGGGGGTGCGTGGGTCGATCCGGCCACGCCGCGGACCCTGGGCGTCCTCGACCCCGCGACCGAGGAGACGTTCGCGGAGATCAGCCTCGGGACGGCCGAGGACGTCGACCGCGCGGTGGCGGCGGCGCGCGCGGCCTTCGTCACGTACGCGCAGGTCAGCGTGGAGCAGCGGCTGGAGTACCTTGAGCGGATCATCGCCGGCTTCCGGGCCCGGCTGCCCGAGATCGCCGAGACGATGACGCGCGAGATGGGGGCGCCGATCACGTTCTCGACGCAACGCCAGGCCACGGTGGCGCTGTTCCACTTCGAGGAGGCGGCCCGCGTGCTCGCGGACTACCGCTTCGAGGAGGAGATGGGCGCCGGGATCGTGCGGCGCGAGCCGATCGGCGTCTGCGGTCTCATCACGCCGTGGAACTGGCCGCTGAACCAGGTCGCGTCGAAGGTGGCCCCTGCCCTCGCCACGGGATGCACCGTGGTGCTCAAGCCGAGCGAGATCGCGCCGCTCAGCGCCATGGTGCTGGCCGAGGTCATCCACGACGCCGGGCTGCCGCCCGGCGTGTTCAACCTCGTCAACGGTGACGGTCCCACGGTCGGCGAGGCCATCGCCGCGCACCCCGGCATCGACCTGGTCTCACTCACCGGCTCGACCGGCGCCGGCATCAGGGTCTCCAAGCTCGCCGCCGACACGGTGAAGCGCGTCGCGCTGGAGCTCGGCGGCAAGTCGGCCAACATCATTCTGCCCGACGCCGACCTCGCGTCCGCGGTCGTCGCCGGGGTGCACGCGTGCTACACCAACGGCGGCCAGAACTGTCAGTCGCCCACGCGGATGCTCGTGCACCGCTCGCAGCGCGACGAGGCGTACGCCGCCGCGCGACAGGCGGTCGAGGAGGTCCGTCTCGGGGATCCGTTCGATCCGTCGACCACGATGGGGCCCGTGGTGAGCCAGGCTCAGCTGGAGAAGGTCACCGCGCTCGTGCAGTCGGGGATCGACGAGGGCGCGACGCTCGTGGCCGGCGGCCCTGAGCGCCCCGACGGGCTCGACAAGGGGTTCTACGTCCGCCCGACCGTGTTCGGCGACGTCACGCCGCGGATGCGGATCGCGCGCGAGGAGATCTTCGGCCCCGTGCTGTCGATCCTGCTCTACGAGAGCGAGGACGAGGCCGTCGAGATCGCGAACGACACGCCGTACGGGCTGGCGGGCTTCGTGCAGTCGAAGGACCCCGACCGCGCCCGCAGGGTCGCCAACCGCATCCGTGCGGGCCGCGTCTACCTCAACGGCGCTCCGTTCGACCGCAGCCTGCCGTTCGGCGGCTACAAGCAGTCAGGGAACGGACGAGAGTTCGGGCGGTTCGGCTTCGAGGAGTACCTCGAGGTCAAGGCCGTGCTCGGCTATCCGGGAGGACAGCATGCCTGACCACAGCGAGCGGCTGGCGGCCCTCCTGGACCGCGAGGAGCTCTTCGACCTGGTGCGGCGGGAACGCTTCGCCCGCGACCAGCGGCTCTTCGACGTGATGCGTGACTGCTTCCACGACGACGCCTACGTCAGGACCACGTGGTACGACGGACGCGGCGGCGAGGCCTACGTCGAGGCGACGAAGAAGTGGATGGCGCGGACCGGCAACAGCAAGCACTGGGTCTTCCCCGCCTACGCGCGGGTCGAGGGCGACCGGGCGACCGTCGAGAGCCCGGCGAAGATCTTCAACCGGACCACGGTGGAGGGAGTGGAGGTCGACTTCCACGCCTACTGCCGGTTCTTCTCCCGTGCAGTCCGGGAGGACGGGCGGTGGAAGCTGATGAGCTTCGAGGTCCTGCTGGAGCGTGACGAGCTGCGCCCCGTGTACGCGGGTGAGGCGCTCCCGGTGGACGTGGCCCAGCTCGCCGAGCTTCGGCCGTCCTACCGGTTCCTCACCTGGATCCAGTCGACCCGCGGCGTGAAGGTGAGCCAGGACCTGCTCGGCGACGACCGGCGGGCCGAGCTCGACGCGTTCCACCAGGGGGAGACCGCCTGGCTCAGCGGCAAGGGATAGGCAAGGGATAGTGGTCGGCGCGCCGCGGGCGCCGGCGTGCGAGAGCGGCGCGGTTCGAGGGTGATCTTTGCTGACTTTCTCTGACATCGTCAGTACAGTTGTCGCACCGATGCGCAGAGCCACCCCTCGACCCCCATCAGGAGCGCCCGGATGTGTGCGATCCGCCACCGGGCCGACACCGGGCCGTTGATCCCGTGTTGCTGGGCGCCGCAGTGCCGAAGACGCCTTCCACCCCCCCAACAGAAGACCCGCAGGAGGTAGAGCCGTGAGCTCTGGCAAGAAGATCTGGTCGTCGGCCTTACTCGCCGCAGCCATGCTGACGGTCACCGCGGCCTGCGGCGGCGGCGAGAGCGGCGGAGGCGGGATCAAGCTGCGCTTCTCCTACTGGGGTGGCGACGCGCGCCAGAAGATGACCGACGCGGCGATCGCGAAGTTCGAGGCGAAGAACCCGGGCATCGATGTCGAGGCCGAGGTCTCCGACTTCCCCAGCTACTACGAAAGGCTGTCCACGCAGGTCGCGGGCAGGGACGCGCCCGACGTCATGACCCTGGAGATCCGTGGCCTGCGTGAGTACGCCGAACGCGGCACGCTGGCCGAGCTGGCCTCCAAGGTCGACACCTCCGAGATCGACGCCAAGGTGCTGGCCACCGGCGTCGTCGACGGCAAGCAGTACGCCATCCCCTCCGGCGTCAACGCCTACTCCATGGTGCTCAATCCGGCCCTGGTCGAGGGCGCCAAGGCCGCACTGCCCGACGACGCCTCGTGGACCTGGAAGGACTTCGTCGAGCTGAGCTCCAAGGTCACCGTCGGCAGCGGCGGCAAGGTCACGGGCACGCAGCTGAACTGGAACCCCGCGTACCTGCAGATCTACGCCGCGCAGAAGGGTGAGAAGTTCTACGACGGCAACAAGCTCGGCGTGTCCCAGCAGACGATCAAGGACTGGATGGCCATCGCGCAGGACCTGATCAAGACGAAGGGCTCACCCGGCGCCGCCAAGAGCTCCGAACTGTACGACATCGGCATCGAACAGACGCTGATCGGCACCAACACCGGCGCGTCGATGATGATGTGGAGCAACGTGCTCGGCGCGGCCGCCAAGGCCTCGGGCCAGAATCTCGAACTGCTGCGGATGCCGAAGGCCGAGGGCGCCACGACCGGCGGCATGTTCCTGCAGCCGGCCATGCTCTACACCGCCTCCTCCAAATCGGAGCACCCGGCCGAGGCGGCGAAGTTCATCGACTTCATGGTCAACTCCAGCGAGGCCGGTGAGATCGTCCTCAGCGACCGCGGCCTGCCGGCCAACTCCAAGGTGCTGGCGGCGATCAGTGCCAAGCTGCCGCCCGCGGACCAGAAGACGATGGCGTTCGTGAACGAGATCCGTGACGAGCTGACCGATCCGCCCGCCGCCCCGCCGAGGGGCTCCAGTGCGATGGAGGACGTCATCAGGCGCTACGGCGAAGAGGTCGTCTTCGGCCGGATGAGCCCCGACGAGGCGGCGCAGAAACTCATCACCGAGGCCAACGCCCTGCTCGCGGGCTGAGTGCCACGCCGGTCTTCTCAGCGGCGGCCGCCCGGCGAAGGACGAATGGGGCCTACAGGCTGTCGTCCCGGGCGGCGCGGCGGCGCTCGGTGAGCCGCCGCGCCTTGGCCGTGTTGCCGCAGTCGGCCATGCGGCACCAGCGGCGGGAGCCGTTGCGGCTCTGGTCGAGGAACAGCCACCCGCAGCCGCCCTCGTGTGTGGGGCAGCGGCGTACCCGGGTCAGGTCGGCCGTCCGCAGAACGTCGAGTGCGGCCTCGGCGACCCGGTCGGGTATCAGCATGGCGGGTATCGTGCCGTAGGTGAGCCGCACCTGCGGCGGGTCGCCTCGGTCGAGCACCAGTGCGGCTCTGGCGGCTGCCCCGGCCCAGCGCTCGTGCAGTGCGACCAGCGCGGCCCCGGCCGCGATCGGGTCCCCCTCGGCCGGGCCGCTCGCGTCGCCCGCCGGCCCGCCGTCGGAGGGCCGGATCATGGCGAGCACCACGACGTGCAGCCCTTCCCGGATGTCCCGTACCGCGGCCAGTCCCGCCTGCGCCGAAGCGGGATCGTCGCGCCACGCCCGGTCGGCCCGATCGCGCTCCGCGTCGCTGATCAGGCCTGCCCTGGCCGTCCAGCGCAGCAACGCGGAGGTGTCGGACAGGGAGTCGTGGGGCGGCCCGCCGTCGAGCGGTGTCCCTCGTTCGAGCGTGTTGACCAGATCGAGCGCGGGGTGCCCGCCGACCAGGGGGAGGTGTCCCACGTCGAGTGACATGCCGTTGAGGCTACCACTCAAGTCGGCCAAGGGGGTTGCACGGTTCGGCGCGTTGGGCATCGGATCACATGACCCGGGTGCTCTCGGGCAGGGGGTCGCCTGTCATGGCCGACGTGATCCTCCGTCGGCTGGACACGACCGGTTCGGCCAGCACAATGGCGAACGCCACCAGGCTGAGCAGCGCCCCGGCCAGTGCCGTGCTGCGCACGCCAGGACCTGGCAGGAGCACGCTGCCGAGGAACGCGCCCGCGGTGATTCCCACATTGAACGCCGTGGAGGTAGCGGCGCTCGCCATGACGGACTCGCCCGGCGCGTACACGAGCACCCGCGACCCCAGTACGGCGGTCAGGCCCGCGAGCGTGAAACCGGACAAGGAGATCGCGATGACGGCCCCGACCGGGGAGGCGCCGAACGCGTACTGCCCGGCGAGCGCCAGCGTCTGCAGGCCGATGAGCCCCGTCATGGTGATCCAGCCGTGGCGGTCGACGAGATAGCCCACCACGAACACCCCGGCCAGGCCCGCGATTCCGCGTGCCAGCAGCAGCGGGCCGATCGATGACTCGGTGAAGCCGCTGACGTCGATCAGGTACGGGCTGATGTAGGTGAACGCCGCGAACGCGCCGGTGACCGCGACCGCCGTCGTGGCGACGATCGACAGGTACCGGCCGCGGTCGGGCGCGCTGCCGCGGTCGGCCGCGCCCTGCCCGGCGGGCGCGTCGGGCAGGACGGCCGCGATCGTGGCGAGGACGAGCAGGGCCAGGCCGCTGAGCGCGAGGAACGCGACCCGCCAGTTGGTCTGCTGGCCGAGCCACGTGCCGGCCGGGATGCCGGTCAGCGCGGCGCTGGAGGCGCCGGCGTACAGGATGGACAGGGCCCGGCCGCGCACCTCGGGCCGGAAGAGGCCGGCGGCGGCCGGCGTCACGATGGCCCAGAACAGCGCCTGGCTCAGCGCGGTCACCATCCGGGCGCCCATGAGCAGCCAGTAGTTTCCCGCCATGGCCGACAGGCAGGTCGCCACGACGAAGATGCCCAACAGGACGCACAGCAGCCGCCGCCGGGGCAGCCGGCGAGTCAGCCGCGCGAGTGGTAGGGACACCAGCACGATGATCAGGCCGTATCCGGTGACCAGGAGCCCGACCGCTGACGGGCTGGTGCCGAGATCCTGGGCGATCTGGGGGAGCAGGCCGATGGGTAGCGACTCGGTGGTCACGTAGATGAACACGGCCAGGGTCAGGGCGGTCAGTGCGACGATCGCCGACTTGCTTCCGAAGCGTTCTTGCACGCGGTCTCCTCAGCCGGTTCACCATCGTTTGGCATGACGAAGGTAGCTTTCTGTGGTCGAAACGCAGGGATCTACTGTTCAACCACAGAGTAGACATGTGTCTGCTACCAGTCAATGCGCTTTAGGCGGTACGACGACGGTATCCGGCTGACATGGGTGGGGTCGTGATCCTCAGTGGGCGCGTCGGTTCAGGAGCGGGCGCAGGGCCTTCTCGTACGCGTTGGCGTACGTCATCATTCCGAGGTCGCTCGGGTGCGAGCCGTCCACCAGCTCCTCAGGCCCGGGGAGCTCGTCGGCCGAGAGGTAGGAGAGACCTCCGACGCCGGAGCGGTGCAGGTTCTTGAAGGCCGTGCGCAGGGCGGTCGCGTTCTGGGCGTTGCGGGTGCGGCGGAACTCGACGAACTGGCCGTCCCCGTACCGGCGGTCCTCGACCATCAGGATGGGCGTGTCGGGGCGGGCCGCGCGCAGGATGCGAACGAAGGGTTCCGCGCGTTCGGAGATCTGCTGCGGGTTCATGTTGGGGGAGCTGTCGACCACGTAGACGGACGCGTCGAGCTCGGTGAGCAGGTGGGCGATCTCGGGCTCCATCCGCGCGTTGCCGGAGAAGCCCAGGTTGACGGTGGGGACGTCGAGCCGGCGGCCCAGGAGCGCGGTGATGGACATGCCGGGCCTGGACGCCACGCCGCCCTGCATGATCGAGCTGCCGTAGAAGACGACGGGTGGGGTGGTGCGCGGCGCGGCCCCGAGGAACTTGGCGCCGGCCTGGACGCCGATCTCCAGCCGCTGCGGGCTGTTGTACAGCGGCAGGTAGGCGGTGTAGAGGCGCTCTCCCGGGTCGACCGCGATGCCCATCTGCTGGTCGACGTTCTGCGCCGTCGGGTGGGTGTTGGCGAGCCAGGCGTCGTGTCCTTCCGGGGTGCGCGCGTACAGGTCCACGCCGCTGTGGCCGATGGCGGGCATGTGGTACATCGCGATGGTGGCCAGGCTGAGCCGGTAGCGGGCCCGGAAGATGGTCGAGTCGGTGACGAACCGGGTCAGGAGCCCCGAGGAGTTGCGGCCGCGCACCCAGACTTCGGGGGTCACGACGCCTTCGGCCTTGGCCGGGAGCCGGTCGTAGTAGGCCGCCGTGCCGGACCAGCCCTTGCCCTCGACGCCCCAGCGCGAGACGTCGTACCAGGCGATGTCGGCCTCGATGCTGGGCGTCACCTCGGCGAACTCAGTGGGCCACTCGGCGGGCCGGTGCGGGGCGGCGGCGTGCGCCGGCGTCGATAACAGGCTGGGGACCGCGAGGGCGGCGCCGCCGGCGCCCGCGAGCCCGAAGAGATGACGTCGATTGACCAGGTGGTTGCCCATCGGTGCTCCCTTGTCGGAACGATGCTGTTCAGGGCTGAGGCCGGTCGGGGGCCGGTCGGGGGCCAGTCGGGGGAAGGCGCGGTCGGGGCAGGGTGGTCAAGCGTCGGCCCTGATGCGACGATGATCGGACCCGGCCTGACGGTCGCGGCCAGCCGTGGGACGGAGGAGTGGCGGTGGCGTCGTCGCGCCCCGCCCTGGTTCACCGGAAGGTCATGATTCTTCGGTGACTGTAAGAGTTGGTATACAAGTCGTCAATACCAATCCGTGGCCGTGGCGTAAAATGCGGGAGAAGTGCGGCTGTCGCCATGAAGGGCCATAAGGGGTAGAAGGGGGTGGACGTGAGCGACGCGGACGCTCCTCGCGGGCGCAAGCACAACATGGTCCGCGAGCGGATCATGAGCCTGCTCGAAGACCTCAACGTGGGAGATCCGATCCCGCCGGAGCGAGTGCTCGAAGAGGACTGCGGCGTCTCCCGGCTCACGGTGCGGCGCGCCGTCGACGACCTGGTCAGGGACGGTCATCTCATCCGCAAGCAGGGCAGCGGCACCTACGTCGCGCGGCCCACGATCACCCAGTCGCCGACGGCGTCGTCGTTCTCGATGGGGCTGCGCCGGCGCGGCATCACGCCCTCGACCCGCGTCGTCGGCGTGGAGCGCTCCGACGCGGGCGTGCGCATGAGCTGGCGGCTGCAGATCGCGCCATCCGACATGATCGTCACCATCCGCCGGCTGCGGCTGGCCGACGGCGACCCGATCGCGCTCGCCACCACGACGCTCCCCGACGCGCTGGTGCCCGGCCTGCCCGCCGAGGAGCTGGAGGAGAAGTCCCTCTACCGGTTGCTCTCCGAGCGGTACGGCCTGAAGGTGACGGCGGGCACGCAGACCATCGAGCCGACGGTGCTCAGCCAGGAGGAGTCGGCCGTGCTGGACGCGCCGCCGTACTCTCCCGCGTTCCTGTTCAGGACCGCGACCCGCACGTCGGACGGCGTCGCGATCGAGTTCACCCAGACGTTGTTCCGCGGCGACCGCTACATGATCACATCGGAGCTGGACCTGACCGCGACCCCTGAGGAGGACCTCGGACACCCCCGTGGAGTGACACACTCACTGGGCTGATTGGTCTACAAGAGGTATTGACACCTCGCGGCACAGATAACACCATTTCGTGCATTGTGACCTTGCGTCCCTTCCTGGGGGCGCATCGATCCGAAGGCGGTCACTCATGCACAAGTCCCTGTTACGAGTCGCCGCAGGCGCGCTCTCTCTCGCACTCCTCATGTCCGGGTCGGCCTGCGGATCCGGCGGCGGCGACGACGCCGCGTCGGGTGGCACGGTGACCTGGTACACGCCGATGCCGGAGGAGCCCGCCCGGCGGCTGGCCGAGGCGTTCCAGGCCGAGTCGGGCATCGAGGTCGAGGTGCTGCGGCAGAGCGCCGGCGAGCTGCTGGCACGGCTGAAGGCCGAGGCCGGCCGGCCGGCGGCCGACGTGATCGGCCTGGCCAGCGGGGACGCGGGACCGCTCGCCAAGGAGAAGCTGATCCGGTCGTTCAAGCCCGCTGCCGAGGGCATCGACAAGCGGTTCCTCGACCTCCAGGGCTACTGGCACGCCAACGAGCTCATCCTGATGACCGTCGGCGTCAACGCCGACCGGTGGAAGGAGGAGACCGGCGGCGCCCCGCTCCCGACGACGTGGGACGAGCTGCTGCGCCCCGACCTCAAGGGCCAGCTCGTCATGCCGAACCCGACGCTGTCCGGCACCGGGTACACGTTCGTGGCGACGCAGATCTTCCGCCACGGCGACGAGGCGGGCGCGTGGAAGTTCCTCGACGAGTTCCACAAGCTGATCGGCCAGTACACCGACAGCGGGGGAGCGCCGTCGCAACTGGTCGCCACCGGCGAGTACGCCGCCGGCGTCTCCTTCGCCCACGACCTGCTCAACGTGCGCGGGGCCGGATTCCCCATCGAGCTCGTCTACCCCAAGCCCACCGGCGTCGTCATCTCCGGCAACGCGCTCGTCGAGAAGTCGCCGAACCCCCAGGGCGGCGAGAAGCTCGTCCAGTGGCTCCAGGGCAAGAAGGCGTCCCAGATGATCGTCGACCTCGTCCACTCCTACCCCGTGCGCAGCGACGTGGACCTGCCCGACGGCGCGCAGGGCCTCGCCGAGCTCGACCTGGTCGACTACGACCCGGTGCGGGCGGGCGAGATGCGCGACGCGGTGTCCAAGGAGTTCGCCAAGCGGTACGGGGTCTGATGCCCGTGCCCTCGACGACCCTCACGGGTGATACGCGCTCGGGGCAGGCGGCCCGGCCGGACTGGCAGAAGCGCAGCCGCAGACGCCGGCTGGCCGACCGGATCACGGTGGGCACGCTCGTCGCCTACGTCGCCGGCCTGCTCCTCCTGCTCGTCCTCGTGCCGACGGTGGCCATGCTGTTCGAGCCCGACGGCGAGGCATGGAGCAGGCTGGCCGAGCCGCGCGTGGCGACGGCCGCGAAGAACACCGCCGTCATCGGCGTGGCCTCGACGCTGAGCGCCACCCTGGTCGGCTTCCTGTTCGCCTACGCCCTCAGCCGGCCCGACATCAAGGGCCGGGCCGTGCTGCGGGTGATGGCCCTGCTCCCGCTGATCTCGCCGCCGTTCGTCGTCGGCCTGGCGGTGCTGCTGCTGTTCGGGCGGCGCGGCCTGATCACGCACGAGCTGCTCGGTCTGGACATCAGCCTGCTCGGCCTCAGCGGGCTCTGGCTCGTCCAGACGCTCGCCTTCTTCCCCATGGCCACGCTGACCCTGCTGCCGACGCTGAAGAACATCGGCTCCACCCTGGAGTGGGCCAGCAGGGACCTCGGCTGGGCCTGGTTCCAGACCTTCCGCCGGGTCACGCTGCCGCTGGCGTTCCCCACGATCCTGAACGCGTTGCTGCTCGTCGGCATGTTCGTCATCACCGACTTCGGTAACCCCGTCCTCATCGGCGCCGGGTACCAGGTGCTCTCGGTCGAGGCGTACGTGCAGGCGGTGGGCCGGCAGGACTTCGGGATGGCGGCGGTGCTGTGCGTGCTGCTGTTCGTACCGACGCTGATCCTCTTCCTGATCCAGCGCCGCGTCCTCGCGCGGCGCTCCGCCGTCACCGTGTCGGGGAAGACGGGCAGCCTGCCGCCCGCGCCGCTGCCCGCGGCCGTGCGGCGCGGGCTCCTCACCGTCCTCGGCCTGGTCAGCGTCCTGATGATCCTCATCTACGGGAGCATCCTGGCCGGCTCGTTCACCCGGGCGTGGGGCGCGGACTGGAGCCTCACGCTGGACCACTGGCAGACGGCGCTCCTGCGCGGTGACGACATCCGCAACTCCGCGCTGTTCTCCGCCACGGCGGCGATCATCACGACGATCAGCACGCTGGTCGCCGCGTACGTCGTGCACCGCACACGGGTCTTCGGCCGCGGCGTGATCGACGGGCTCGCGGTGCTGCCGTCGGCCATCCCCGGGACGATGATCGGCATCTCGTGGCTGCTCACCTTCAACCAGCCTCCCATCGCTCTGACCGGCACCGCGCTGATCCTGGTGCTGGTCATGGTCGTACGGGCGATCCCGGTCGGCTACCGCACCGCCGTCACCACCATCAACCAGATCAGCCCGTCGATCGACGAGGCCGCCACCGACCTCGGCGCCTCGCGCGCCCGGGTCATCGTCCAGATCATGTTCCCCCTGCTGGGCGGCGCGTTCACCACGTCGCTCGTGTTCGGGTTCCTCCACGCGATCAACACGCTGAGTGCCGTGATCTTCCTGACCTCGCCGGGCATCGGCCTGGGCGCGCCCACCATCGTCAACCTCGCCGAGTTCGGCCAGTGGGGCGCCGCGACCGGCGTCGCGGCCGGCCTGATGGTGGTCAGCTTCGCCGGGCTCGCCGTCGCGAAGCTCGCCCTCGGCTCCCGGCTGCGGCTCTACGACCTGTGACACCTGGAGATTTCATGATCGAACTGAAGTCGTTGTGCAAGTCGTTCGACGGGGTGCCGGCCGTTCGCGACCTCGACCTCGTCGTCGGCCGCGGCGAGTTCCTCTGCCTCCTCGGCTCCAGCGGATGCGGCAAGAGCACCACGTTGCGGATGATCGCCGGGTTCGTCCGGCCGGACAGCGGGAGCGTGCTCATCGACGGCGTGGACGTGTCCGGGTACGGGCCCGACGCGCGGCCGACGTCCATGGTGTTCCAGGACTACGCGATCTTCCCGCACCTCACCGTCGCGGAGAACATCGAGTTCGGGCTGAAGGCGCAGAAGCTGCCCAAGGACGAGCGGGCCCGCCGTACCGGGGAGGCGCTGGAGCTGGTCGGCCTCACGGGCCTCGGCGGCCGGCGGCCGAACGAGCTGTCCGGCGGGCAGCAGCAGCGCGTCGCCGTCGCCCGGTCGCTGGCGATCCGGCCGTCGGTGCTGCTCATGGACGAGCCGCTGTCCAACCTCGACGCGAAGACCCGCATCCAGCTGCGCACCCAGCTGCGCGAGATCCAGCGCGACACCGGGACGACGATCGTCTACGTCACCCACGACCAGGAGGAGGCGCTGGCCCTGGGCGACCGGATCGCCGTCATGAAGGACGGCTCGCTCGAACAGCTCGGCAGCGGGCACGAGATCTACCTGGCCCCGTCCAACGGGTACGTCGCCGACTTCGTCGGGATCACGAACTGGCTGGCGGGGGAGTACGCCGGGGGGTCGGACGACTCGTGGGAGGTGAACGTCGCGGGAGCCGTGCTCCCCGCGACGCCCGCGAGCACATCGTCCCCCATGTCCCCCATGTCGCCCGGCTCGCCCGGCTCGCCCGGCTCGCCCGGCTCGCCGGTCGATGTGTCGGTACGCCCCGAGGACGTGACGCTCAGCTCGCTCAGCGAGGAGGAGGCCCCCGGCGCGGGCGCGCTGCGCGGCGTGATCCGCGACGTGCAGTTCCTGGGCCCGGTCGTCCGCACCTATGTCGAGGTCGGCGGCTCGGTGGTGATCGTGCACTCGGCCCAGAGCGACTGGTCGCCCGGCGCGAACGTCCGGCTGAGCATCGGCAAGGGCGCGGCGCGGGCGTTCCCCAGGGTCGAGGGCGCGTGGCGCCCACCGGAAGCCGCCGCCCGGCTCGCCGTCGCGGCGGCGGCGAGCTGACCGCATGGGCATCGCATCCGAAGAGGCGGACCTGCGCGACCTGCTCGTCGAGCGGAGCCTGTCCGGCGGCATCAGGACCGTCCGCCGGCAGTCACTGGCGTACGCGCACAAGCTGCTCAAAGGAGACCCCGACAACACCTTCGGCCTGGAGGACTGGTGTACCGCGTCCCTCGACGAGGTCGTGACCGCCGTCGAGGCCGGCATCGGCGACCGCATCACGGACGGCGACCCCGAGCTCGGGTACATCGCGCCCGAGCACACGCTGGCCGGCATCCTGGCCCACGCCGACGCCCTCGTCCCCTTCCTGCGGGGCGGCGGCGGCACGGTGCTGCTGGCGACCGGGCACCCGACCGGGCTGCTCGACCACTACGCCGACCTGGCGCGCGCGCTGCGGAACACGGGCAACAGGATCGTCCGCGTCCTCGACGACCACCGGCTCGACCGCGCCGTCGGGGCCCACGTCGCCGGCGAGACGGGGATCCGGTTCTTCGGCGGGGTCGCGTGTGCCTTCCACGACGAGGCGATCCTGCACACCCACCGGCCCGACTACATGGAGGCCATGATCGCCGGTGGTCCGCAGATCGATCTCGTGCTCGCCGACCACGGCATGGCGGGCGCGGCGATCGCGGCAGGCCTGCGCACGCTGTCGATCGCCGACGCCAACGACATCGCCCTGTTCCTGGCGCGCGCCAGGGGACGGCACGAGCACGTCCTGCCGATCGAGGACAACTTCACGCCCGCCGAGTTCGCGCCGGTGACCGCGTACATGCTCCGGCGCGCGGCCGGTATCGCTGTTTGAGGAGGATTCTGATGCGATGGAGTTTGTTGTCCACGGCGCTCGCCCTCGTCCTGACCGGCCCGGCGTACGCGGGAACACCGGCTCCCGCCGCCGCGGTCGTGCTCGATGGCCGCACCGAGACCTACCGGGAGACTCAGCCGGTCGCTCCTGGCGTCGAGCTGAGCACGGTCGAGCTGTACGGGCCCGACGGCGCCACCGGGGAGCCCGGCTGGCTGCAGACGTACCAGATGTCCGTCGACCTGAAGGCCGGCGCGCGGATCGGGCGGCTGTTCCCCGGCCAGGTCGCCGCGCGGCGGCCGCTGCTCGACATGGCACGCGAAGCGGGCGCCATCGCGGCGACGAACGCCGACTACTTCGACATCGCCGCCTCCGGCGCGCCCTGGGGCGTGGCCGTTCAGGACGGCGAGCTGCTGCAGTCGCCGCTGCCCAACACCAAGGCGACGCAGACGGACCAGACCGCGGTGATGTTCTCCGAGGACCAGGTCGGCGCCATCGGCGAGATCGTCTTCGAGGGCACCGTCAAGCTGCCCGGCAGGACCGTCCCGCTGGACGCGCTCAACAAGGCCGAGCTGCTCAAGGACCAGATCGGGATGTTCACCCCGGTCTGGGGCACCTACTGCCGCTGCCATCCGGTCAGGGGCGTCGCCCGGACCATCGAGGTGGTCGTGCGCGACGGCGTCGTGGCCGAGATGGTGGAGGTCCCCCGCGAGGGCGCGCTCGCCGAAGGCACGTTCGTGCTGGTAGGACGCGAGGCCGGTGCCGACGCGCTGTCCGCGCTGCGGGTCGGCGACCCGGTCTCCGTGGATTATGCCGTACGGGCTCCCGGCGACATGAAGGTCAAGGCGGCCGTGAGCGGACGACAGCTCATCGTCGCGGACGGCAAGCCGCTCGAACTCCCGCCCGAGAACAACACGCCGGAGCCCAGGACCGCCGTCGGCTTCTCCGCAGACGGGACCAAGATGTGGCTGGTCGCGGTGGACGGCCGGCAGCCCGAGTTCTCCCGCGGTATCGGGCTGAACGAGCTGGCCGAGATGATGGCCGGCCTGGGCGCCCACAGCGCGCTCAACCTCGACGGCGGCGGCTCGACGACGCTCGTTGTACGCGAACCCGGCCAGAAGCAGGCAGACCTCGTCAACCGGCCGTCCGACGCGGCGGGCACCCGTCCCGTGCCGACCGGGCTGGCCCTGTTCCTGCCTGCCGGCAGTGGCAAGGCCAAGGGCTTCTGGGTGGACACGGCGACCGAACGCGACCGATTCCCCGGGCCTTCGGCCGCCGCGTCGTGGCGGACGGAGCGGGTCTTCCCCGGCCTCACCCGCCGGCTGACGGCGGCCGCGTACGACGAGACGTACGGTCCCGCCCAGCTGCCCCGCACGATCAAGCCGCAGTGGCGGATCAAGAACAGCCGCATCGGCCGCGTCGACCACTCCGGCGTCTTCCGCGCGCTGTCGTCCGGTGAGACGACCGTGACGGCCAAGCACGGCAAGGCCACCGGAGACATCGACCTCACCGTGCTGGGCCGGCTGGCCCGCCTGGAGACCGGCACCCGCCGCATCAACCTGCTGACCAAGGGCGCCCAGGCAACCTTCGAGGTCAACGGCGCCGACTCCGCCGGTTACGCGGCCCCCATCGACCCCGCCGACGTCCACCTCACCTACGACAAGACAGCGCTGGCCGTGGCCGCGACCGGCACCGGCGCGTTCACCGTCACCGCCCGCGCTGCCGAGGGCGAGCACGTCGTCACGGTGTCCGCCGGCGGCGTGCGGACTGAGCTGGTGGTCGGCATCGGGACGTCCCAGGACGTCGTGGACACCTTCGACGACACCTCGAACTGGAACTTCTGGAGCCTGCGCGCCACCGGCACCGCCTCCTCCACCCCTGACGGCCACGCCGGGAACGGACTGAAGCTGGACTACGACTTCACCCAGAGCACGGAGACGCGCGGCGTCGGCATCTGGCCGTCCGCCAACCTTCTCCCGGTGGCCGGGCAGCCGACGGCGTTCAAGCTGTGGGTGAACTCCGAAGGCCACGACCAGCGGACCCGCCTGGAGGTCGTCGACCGCGACGGCACCCTGCACACGATCGAACCCGCCTTCATCACCGAGCCCGGCTGGCAGCAGATCACGTACGACGTGCCGGACGGGATGGCGTACCCGGTGAGCCTGCGCCGCATCTTCTTCAACGAGATCAACCCTGACACCCGCTACACCGGCACTTTGGTCCTGGACGAACTGACCGCCGTAGCCGCCGGCTGACCGTCCGGGCGCGGTCCCCCTGGACCTTGACGTGGCCTTGTGCGGTCGGCTCGGAGCGCGGTGTCGGTGTTGCCACCGGTCCGTTTCTCCGAGCCGCCGTCCCGAACCCGCCGTGCGGGTGCTGCGTGTCGGCGACCGCCGCGGCTCAACCCAGGTAGAAGTCCCTGCGAGCAGCCACGAACGCCTCGATCGTCTGGGCGGGTACGCCCGTCACGCGTTCGACGTCGTCGGACGGGCCGTCATAGCGGTTCTCCTCGTGCAGCCGGATCAAGATGGTGGCGAGGTGCTGTTCAACATGGGGCGGCAGCCCCGCTTCGGCGAGCACCTCCGCCCGCCACCGGTCCAGCGGCACATCCACATAGGACACCGGACGCTCCAGCGCCCGTGAAAACTCCTCCGCCATCTCGGTCATGTCGACCATGCGTGGCGCGGCAAGCTCGTACGCGTGCCCGACGTGCGGGGCTGGGTCGCGGAGCACGGTGGTGATCACCCGGGCGACGTCGTCCACGGCGACCGGTGCCGTGCGTCCGGTGCCGAATGGCAGCGCGATCGTGCCGGTCTCCCGGATGGACCGGGCGGCCAACGCGGTGAACAGCGGATTTTCCATGAACACCGTCGGCCGGATGTGCACCACTGGCAGGCCAGACCAATCGAATACCTGCTCAGCCAGCCAGTGCAGCCGCTGCTGATGCGACTCCACCCCGCCGGCGCCAGTGGCGGTCATCTCCGACACCACCATCTGTGACATACCCACCAGAACGTCCAGCTCTCCACCTTCCCGCGCCACGGTGGCCACCACGGTCGCCGCCAGCAAATGGTCCGGTGACACGGGCATCGAGAAGTACATCCGCCCGACGCCCTCCAGCGCGGCCGCGACGTCCTCGGGCCGAGTCAGGTCCCCGACGACGACGTCCGCCCCGAGGGCACGCAACTCGGCCGCACGCTCGTCGTCACGGCGGACCATCGCCCGCACTGGCACGCCCTGCGCCCGCAACTGGTCGAGCACCGTGCGGCCTGTCCCACCTGCGCCGGCGAGGAGAACAAGGTTCCCGGCAACCATCAGTCGCTCGCTCTCCTTCCGCCTGCTCGGCGCCCTCCGCATTCGGCGCGCGGGCCAATCGGCGTGCACCGCCTGCCACTCCGCGGCACCTTCGTCCCCGAACGGAAGAACGGTCCTGCATCGGCCATCTCAGTCATTTCAGGATGCCTACCCTCTGTCGTCACGGCGGTCGGCAAAGGCGATGACCGGAAAGGACAAGCCGTCTACACGGCCCTGGTGGCCCGGGTGGAGTTGCCCCGGTTCGGTAGACACATCAGGGCTTGCGACTACGCGGCAGCATAGTCGAGGTCTTGGGCGTTCTTGAGCATGTGTCGACGTTCGTATTCGGGTGCGCTGAGCTGGCCGTTGGCGGAATGGCGTCGGCGCTCGTCCTTCTCAGCGCTGGTCAGCCCGTCCTGGCGGCGGCCGTCATCCAGATCGGCATGGCGCACCCAGGTACGGATCGACTGCGCGGAGGGCTGGAACTCCTTGGCCAGCTCCTCCGGTGTCCGTCCCGCGCGCACCAGCTCCACCGTCTGCCGGCGAAACTCCGGCGGCTCGGCCACCTACTGGGGGCTGGCCATCCACACCCCCAGCAACGACCGCTACGAAGCCGCACCCTGGTTCACCGGCACTCAACAAGAGGCCCTGAACCTGGTCTGCGACCTGTGTGTCACCGGCATCGACACCTGAACGTCCGCGCAGGGCCGCCCCCAGCCCGTCAACCCCCGAGAGACTTCCGGGCCGGACCACTTAGGCATCCGTAAGAGCACGGCCCGCGGGTACCACAGCGGCGACGCTCTAATCCTGGCCTCAGGTTGATCGGGGACAATGAGCGGCTAAAGCATCGACTGGAGGGGGGCGGGCCGGCGTGCGGATCATGATCGCGGATGACGAGGCGGCCATCCGTGAGTCGCTGGAGCGGGTGCTCCAGGTCGAGGGTTACGACACCAGCACTGTCGCCAACGGTCTCGCTGTGCTCGACGGGGTCGGTGGCGACGCGCCGGATCTGCTGATCCTCGACGTGATGATGCCCCGCCTCGGTGGGTTGGAGACCTGCCGGCGGTTGCGGGCGGCGGGTCGGGACCTGCCGGTGCTGATGCTGACCGCCCGGGATCAGGTCTCCGACCGGGTCGCGGGGCTGGACGCGGGCGCCGACGACTATCTGCCCAAGCCGTTCGCCACGGAGGAGTTGCTGGCTCGGGTCCGGGCCCTGCTGCGCCGCCGCGCGCCGGGCGACGATGAGTCGCAGATCCTGACGTTCGCCGACGTCCGGGTCGATCCCGACAGGTTCGAGGCGTGGCGGGGCGGGCGGCCGCTCCGCCTGACCCGGACCGAGTTCTCCCTGTTGGAGATCCTCGTGCGCAACGCGACCCGGGTATTGACCCGAGATGCGCTGTTCGAGGCGATCTGGGGCTTCGACATGAGCGTCACCTCCAACAACCTCCAGGTGTACGTGAGCTACCTGCGCCGCAAGATGGAGGCCGAGGGTGAGCCGCGATTGATCTACACGCTGCGCGGCTTTGGGTACACGTTGCGGGAGACTCCTCCGTGAGCAGGCCCGCCGGCCGGGGTTCGCGCCGGCTGACCCGTTGGTGGCGCCGGCGGTCCCTGCGGACCAGGCTGACGGTGATCGCGGCGATAGCCATCGCGGTCAGCGTGTTCGTGGCCTTCCAGGTGGCCAGCGAGCTACTGGACGGGGAGCTGCAGGACACCGCGGAGGATCAGTTACGCGCCGACTCCCGCGTCCTGGCGACGAACGCGGAGCGCGCCGGTCTGGCGCAGGTCCAGCTACTGCCGTATCCCGGATCCGGTCGGCTGGTGCGGGTCATCCTGCCCGACGGCTCGATCCGGACGCCGGCCGGCCAACCCGCGCTGCCCCCGGTCAGCGAGCACGCCGGGCGCGTGGCGCGGGGCGCGTCGGCCGACCTGATGGAGTCGGGCGACAGCGACGACGACGGCTACCTCATCTACACGCTGCGGGCGGGCGACGGCGCGGTCCAGGTGGCCCGCGTCGCCGACGACAGCCCGATCAACCGGTTCGGGTTGGGCATGCTGCTGATCGGGCTGCTCTGCGTGGTCAGCGGCGCCCTTGTCGGGCGGGCCGTGGCGCGGACCGGGCTGGCACCGATCGACCGGCTGACCGCCGCCGCGGTCCGTGTCGCGCGCACCCGGGATCTCGACGCCGACATCCCGGACGAGGGCGGTGGGGAGATCCGGCGGCTGATCCAGTCGATCAACGACATGCTCGCCGCGCTCCGGGACTCCCGGCGGGCCCAGCGGCTGCTCGCCGAGGACGCCGCCCACGAGCTCAAGACCCCGCTCACCAGCCTGCGCCTCAACATCGAGCTGCTGATCCGGCTCGATCGGCGCGGCACCCTGGACAGCGCACTGCCGGCGGAGAGCCGGACCCGGCTGCTCAACGATCTCGGCGCTCAGGTGGCCGAGTTGAGCACCCTTGTCGCCGAGCTGACCGACCTGGCGCGCGGTGACGTCAGCGACGAGAGCACCGAACTGCTCGACCTCGCCGACGTAGTGGTGGCCGCCGCGACCCAGGCGCGTTCCCGCGTGCCCGACATCGAGGTCGCGCTCGACGTGACCTCCGTGTGGGTGAGCGGGCGTCCCGCCGCGCTCCAACGAGCGGTGCTCAACCTCATCGACAACGCCGGCAAATGGTCCCCCGTGGACCAACCGGTCCAGGTCCGGCTCCGTGCCCAGGGCGCGTCGGCGGTGCTCGAGGTCGACGACGCCGGGCCGGGCATCGATGCCGCCGACGTACCGCGGGTGTTCGACCGGTTCTACCGTGCCGACAGCGCCCGGGCGTTGCCGGGATCCGGTCTGGGGCTGTCGATCGTACAGCGGGTCGTCGACGCCCACGGCGGCCGGGCCACCGTCGCCCGCTCCCCACGCGGTGGCGCGCTGCTTCGGGTCGACCTTCCGGCCGCCCCGATCGCGCGGCTCACCGCCGGGGAGGACACCGCGGTGCGCTGAACCGCCCCGGCGGCGCGGCGCAGGAGCAAAGGGCGGCGACCGTCGGGTCCATGAAAGGATCCGGGACGGCCTGGGTCCCCGTCCCGGATCTCGTCCGTGCCGCCGCACTCACCGTTGCAGCGTGGGCTCCTCATCGTCCACGAGCGGCCGTTGACGGTCCGGCAGCTCCACCGGTCGGGACAGCCGGCTCGGCCACCACATCCGCCGACCGATCAGCAGGGTGAGGGCGGGCACCAGGACCGACCGCACCAGCAGGGCGTCGAGCAGGACGCCGAAGGCGACCAGGAGCCCGACCTCGATCGGCATCACCAGCGGAAGCGTGGCGAGGACCGCGAACGCGCCGCCAGGACCAGGCCTGCCGAGGTGATATTGAGGCCCTGGCCGTCGAACGGCGCTCCGGAGAGAAGTACCGTGGTACTACCTCCCTCCCGAAGATGACGACCGCAGTACGACGAAACGGGACGGAATCGGGCCTAGCGTTCAGGGCTATGACGAAACCTGAGAGTCCACTTCGGAGGTTAGGGGCGGCCACCATGGCGCTGGCGACGGCGTTCGCTGTCGCCGCCTGCGGGTCGGACGCCGACAAGAGAGCGGCGCCCGCCGCGGCCGGCTCGCACGGCGCGCACGCGGGCAGGCCATCGGCTCCACCGCAGCCGCTGCGGGCCGGCGAGCGGTTCGTCAACCTGAAGATGGCCCAGGCCTACACGCCCGTGCCGCCGGAGGGCGGCACGGACGAGTACCGGTGCCAGGTGATCGATCCGGGCCTGAGCAAGGCGGCGTTCCTGACCGGAACCCAGGTCATGCCGGAGAACGTCCCCATCGCGCACCACGCCATCGTGTACGCGGTGCCGCCGGGCGGCGCTGCCGCGGTGCGCGAGCATGACGCGAAGACCCCCGGCCTCGGCTGGCGGTGTTTCGGCGGGACCGGCGTGGCCGGCGCCGAGGTGGAAGAGGGGGACGCGGCGTGGGTGGACACCTGGGCGCCGGGCGCCACGGAGACGCTGCTCGACCACGACGCCGGCTTCAAGCTGGAGCCGGGCAGCCTGATCGTCCTCCAGATGCACTACAACCTGCTCGTGACCGACGGCAAGCCGGCCGGGGCGGACCGCTCGGCGGTGCGGCTGCGGCTGACGGACGGCACGCCGCAGACCCGGGAACTCGAGACGTGGTCGCTCGACGCGCCGATCGACCTGCCCTGCGCCGCCGACGAGTCGGGTCCGCTCTGTGACCGGGCGGCCTCGATCGCGGATGTGACGAAGCGGTTCGGGCCGGATGTCGGCGAGATGGCGGACCGTCAGGTGGAGGAGTGCAACCGGGGTGGCGCGCCGAAGCCCGGTGACACCCAGACCTGCGATCACAAGGTGGAGGCGCCGACGACGCTGTTCGCCGGTTTCGGCCACATGCACCTGCTCGGGCGGGCCATCAAGGTCGAACTCAACCCGGGCACGCCGAAGGCCAAGGTCGTGCTGGACGTGCCGCAGTTCGACTTCGACAACCAGCGGCTGATGAAGCTGCCCTCGCCGGTGGAGGTCGGCCCGGGGGACACGCTGCGGGTGACGTGTACGCACGACGCGGGGCTGCGCAAACTGCTGCCGCGGCTGAGCAAGCTGCCACCGCGCTACGTGGTGTGGGGCGACGGCACCAGCGACGAGATGTGCACGGGCATCATGTCGGTCTCCCCCCGCAAGTCCTGACGAAGCGTCGAACGTGTGTGAGCTCACTGAGGTCAACAAGCCGAAAACAGCTCTGAGCTCACACACGTCCGCACTGAACTCACACCCGTGCGGTGTCGTGGAGGTCGGACGGGCGGTGACGTGGGCGGCTGCAGGCGGACCGGCAGCGGAGCGGTTCGATCACGCGGAGTGGATCGGCCCGGAGCGGTGCGGCTGGGAACTACGGTCGCGCCCCCGACGGACGCGCGAGATGAAGCGCTGAATCGGCCGGCCGGGTGAGTCTCAGGTCGTAGGCGAGGATGACGGCCTGGATCCGGTCCCGTGCGCCGATCTTGGCGAGGACCCGCCCGACGTGGGTCTTCACCGTCGACTCCGACAGCGTGAACCGTTGCGCGATCTCGCTGTTGGTGAGGCCGTGGCCGATGGCGACGAGGATCTCGCGCTCGCGGCCGGTCAGGGAGCCCAGCCGGGGATCCGCCCGCACGGGCCCGCAGAGGTCATCGCCGAGCCGGTCGGCGCACGCGTCGAGCAGCCGCCGGGTCAGCGCCGGCGCGATCACCGAGTTCCCGGCGGCGACGGCCCGGATGCCGGCGAGCAGTTCCTCCGGGTGGATGTCCTTCAGCAGGAAACCGCTCGCCCCGGCCCGCAGCGCGGCGAGCGCGTACCGGTCCACGTCGAACGTCGTCAGCACCAGGATCCGCGAACGCCCACCGGCGGCGACGATGCGCCGGGTGGCCTCGATCCCATCGACGCCCGGCATGCGGATGTCAATCAGCACCACGTCGGGATGCAGCTCGGTGGCCCGCCGAACGGCCTCGGCGCCGTTCTCGGCCTCGCCGACGATCTCGGTGTCGGGGGCGCTCTCCAGCAGCATGCGAAACCCGAAGCGCTGCAGCGGCTGGGCGTCCACCACGAGCACAGAGATCATGAATGGCTGCCTTTCAGGGTCGCGTAGACGGTCCAGCCGTCGTCCGATGCGAGGCCGGCGCTGACCGTGCCGGCGTAGAGCGCGGCGCGTCCGGCCATGCCTGCGAGGCCGAGACCCGCGTCGCCCGGTGATGCCTACTTCATACCGAGCGAACCTGAGACGACTGTTAGAACGGCGCTCAGGCCGGTTGGCCGCCGACGCGGGTTCGGCGTCGGGCGGGCCGCTGTCGTGCACGACGATGTGGACCCGGCAGGAGCCGGCCGCCAGGCTCAGGTCGACGGTGGTGCGCGGGCCGGCGTACATGAGGGCGCCTTGGAACCCGTTCTCGCTTGGGGTGTCGATGATCTCGGCGGCGCGTCCCGGTGCGGCTCGACGCGGAACGCCTCCCCGTTCATGGCCTGGGCGCCCGGACCAAGCACACGTCGGTCGCTCGCGGGCTGTGGATTTTCGGCATGGTCTAGTTCGGGCGACGGGTCAGTGACGCAAGGATGATCTCTCGCGCTGCCCGGACCGTGACCTCGAAGGCGGCCGGGGTACGGCCGATGCGTTCGGCGCCCGCGCGCATGACGCCCGACAGCAACTCCACCGTGAGCTGCACGTCGCCGACGTCGCGGAACTCTCCTCGTGCGATGCCGGCCCGGACGACGTTCTCCACCTCGACCACGATCGCGTGGAACGGGCCGTCCGGTTCCTTCGACGCCTCGGCGCCCGGCGGACCGGAGCCCGGCCGGAACATCAGCTGCAGGATCTGGTCCGTGAACGCCTCCAGGACCACCGCTATGATCTCCCGCATCCGTTCCGTGGCCGGGTCGGCGCCGCGCGCCGCGATCGCGGCCACCCGCTCGACCACGGGCCGGGCCGCCCGCCGGGTCAGCGCCAGGACCAGCGTGCTCTTGTCGCCGGCGTAGTTGTACAGCGTGTTGCGTGCGAGCCCGGCCTGGGCCGCGATATGACCCATGGTGATCGTCTCGTAGTCGCGCTCCAGCAGCAGGTGCCGCATCGCCTCGGCGAGGTCGGCCCATACCAGCTCGTGGTGCTCCTCGATGCTGGCTCCCCGGATCCTCGGCATCTCGCCCGCCCTCCCTCGGCGCGCTGCCGCTAGCGGGCCTGCTCGGGGGCCGGGGTGGGAGTGTTCTCCTGGTGCGTCGCGGTGAGCTTGACGCTTGTGAGGCGCCAGCCGTCCGGCGTGCGTACCGCCTCGTTGTCATAGAAGCCGGCCACCAGCCAGTGACGTGCTCTGTCGCCGGGGAGCTCGCCCGGAAGCCAGTGGTCGGCGCGAACGTGGGCGTGAACGGTGGCGCTGTCGCCGTGCACTTCGACGACGTGGCCGGTGATGGCATGGTGGGTCGCGGTGAAGGGCGCGAAGGCGGCGCGGACGTTGTCGAGGTATTCGCTGAGCGGAACGGTCATGGGCGGCATGCCGGTGACCGACTCGAAGTCGATGGTGAGCGGGTCGGTGAAGATACGGCGGGGCAGTTCGGTGAACTCCTTCAGATCCGCTATGTCGGCATAGTGGCTGAGCAGTTCGATGAGCTCGGCGCGATCGACGGGTGAGGTCATGAGAATCCTGTCGGTTCACTGCAGGCTTGCCTGCGTTTTATGGAACATCCTGTCGCGAAAGTTTACGACGATGTGTTCCGTAAAGCCAGGGCGCCATGCTGGCCACCGCCTTCCATGGCCTCGGCCTGTTCCCCATGTTCGCCCTGCCCATGACGTTGCGCCCGGCGACGTATGACCCCGAGACGCTCGGCGGGCGGCGGTTCCACGAGCCGCGGGTGGGACCCGGTTACTCCTGACCTCGATCTTTCGTGCGCCCAGCAGGACGGAGGCGAAGCCGTGACATAGCGGCTGATCGTCTGGCGCCGACGCCTTCTCCGACGCCGATGGGCGTATCCGAACCGGCCCGGCCGCCGGAGAGCGCTGACCGAGTATGCCGATCACTACAACGGCCATCGGCCGCACCGGTCCCGCGCACGGCGGCCACCCGATCACGACGACTGGACTGTCGTACCTCTGGAAGGCCGGATCGATCCACTGCACCGTTGTCCGATAATGGGACAAAATGTATAATAGTTGTGAATTCAATGCTGCACTGCGGCTACATAAGCGTCAAGAGGTGGGTCGTTGCGCAAATGGGCGGTTTCGCGATCGTTACCGGGGGCCCCATCGCAAGGCGGTGCCCACCCGAAACAAGCACATGGCACCCTGGCGTTCGACCTTAGGAATCGCTCATGGCCGCAGAGTCACCGTTCACCGGCCGAACCAGTGTCACCAGCGGTTCTACCGAAATCACCCAGGAGAACCGGACTCTTCGCGACCTGGTGGAGATCTACCGTCACCTGTCCGGACTAGCTCTTCAGGACGCCGACATCGCCACGGTCGCCCACCTCATCGCTCAGCGGACCGACGTGACGGTGGCTGTCATCAGCCACAAGATGGGCATCCTCGCCGCCGCCTCACCCGGACAGAGCAACGGCAGCGCCATCCAGTACGTCCATGACCATCTGATCCATCCCCGGCTGGCGCACATGCTCGCCAGCGCCGGCAGGTCCCGCCACCCGCTCCGCCTGCCCGACCCGGCGCACGGCCGCGCCCGCATAGTGGCCCCGATCCTCGTCGGCGACACCGTGCCCGCCTATCTCGTCTCACTCGTCGCGGCGGCCCCCGACCAGGGCGAGGACATCGACCTGCTGATCGCCGAGCATGCCGCGACGATCTGTGGGGTCATCCTGGCCCGCGAGCGGGTCTTCTTCTCGGCGGCCAGCCAGGTCCGTGACGATCTCGTCGAAGGGCTGCTGTCCGGATCGGGCCGGGACAACGACGAGGTCACGCGCTGGGCGCAACATCTCGGCTACGACACCGAGCGTGAGCACCGCGTCTTGTCGATCATTCTCGAGTCCCCAGCGAGCGACACCCAGCGCAGCGCCCTCGTCGCCGAACGCGCCGCCGGTGCGGCTGCCCGCCTGTTCCTCGCCCAGTCGCCGGATGCGATCACCTCCGTACGCACCGACGAGGTAATCGTGGTGCTGACCGAGAACACCTCGCCGGGTTCGACCACCAGGGCTGAGCAGCTCGGCGCTCTGTGCATGCAGCGACTCGGGGCGCTGTTCCCCGATGTCGGCGTGTCCATCGGCGTCGGTGGCGCGTTCCGCGAACCGGCGCACATCGCTCGCTCGTACGAGGAGGCACGGCGGACCATCGAGGTGATCCGGCGGCTCGGCCGGCGCGGCGCCGTGGTCGCCTTCGACAAGCTCGGCATCAGCCGCCTGCTGCTCCAGGTGCCCGACATCGAGACGCTGCGTGAGTTCGCCACTGACATCCTCGGCGAGGTGCTGCGCCACGAGAAGAAGCACCATTCGGAGTACATCGCCACGCTGATCTGCTATTTCCAGGAGAACAACAGCCCGCAACGGGCGTCCAAGCTCCTGCACGTGCATCCCAACACGGTCACCTATCGAATTCACCGGATCGAGGAGATCACCGGGCTGGACCTGAACACCTATCGCGACCGCCTCGCCGTGCAGGTCGCCTTGGAGATCATCGATGCCCTTGAGGTCAGTGCTTGACCTCGGCGGAAGGGTCACTCGCCGTCACGACGGCGGCGGCGGAATAGACGACGCCCGCACCGGTCGACGAGTCGATGTACCGCGGGATCCAGCTCTCCTCGTCATCCACCTGGGTCGCACCCCACCCGTAGCCGACATTGAAGCCGGTCGAGGTGTGCACGCGAAACAGGAACATGTTGTCCGACAGCCGGCGGCCGGGGCTGACGAAGGCGTCCATCTCGCGTCGGGCAAGCTCCCACGCGATCTCCACCTCCTCCAGCGTGGTCGCCTCGATCATCAGGTGCTCAAGCCGGAGAGAGCCGGTTCCCTCCAGCAGGGCGATGCTGTGGTGGCGCGGGTTGCAGCGCAGGAACCACATCTCGCCGAGGTGCGCGCCGAGGTTGATCGCGTCGGACACCTTCATGCCCATCACATTGGTGTAGAAGTCGAGCCCCCGTTGGAGGTCGGGCACCCACAGCACGACGAAGCCGAGGCCGAGCGCTCCGGTGACGGTCCGCGACGTCGGCCGCTGCCCCTGGTAGGAGCCCGCCGTCTCCTGCGGGCCGACGAAGAACTCGTGCCGAAGGCCGAAGGGGTCGATGAAGGCGATGAGCCGCTCGACCGAGCGGGCCGCCGCCAGACGCGCCGAACCCGCCGTCACCTCGAACCCGGCGGCGCTCAGGTGGGCCGCGACGTCCTCCAGTGACTCCTCGGAGCCGATCTCCCAGCCAAGATAGAGCAGCCGATCGGAGTCGCCCGGGTGGATCGCGAGGCGGTGCGACCGGTCGCACCAGCGCACCCGGACCGTGCCGTCCGGAAGCTGGTAGGTCTCGAAGCCGAAGACACGCGGCCCGAAGTCCAGCCAGTCCCGCGCCGACGCGGACTGCACGCCGACGTACCCGAGGCTTCGCATGCCGCATCTCCTTGCACTTCGTGGCGCACAGGGTGCGCCACGACAAGAATACGTGGCCGGAATGCCGGCGGCCATGGCAAGGTACGTGGCCGGAAAGCCGGCGGCCACGGCAAGAATGCTTGGCGGAAAGTCGGCGCCGCCGCTCAGGTCGGGGCTGCACGTAGCACCGGCTCGATGTCCGCCGCCGCCTGCTCGCCGTAGGCTTCACGCAGCCGGGCCACGCCGGTGTCGGCGTCGATGACCCACTCCTGGGCACCGTTCGTCTCCAGCACCAGCGTGGCGACCAGCGCCCCGAGCTGAGCGGCCCGCTCCAGCCCCAGCCCGCTGTTCCCGCCGGCCAGGAAGCCGGCCCGAAATCCGTCGCCGACGCCGGTCGGGTCGGCGATCGTCCGGGCCGTCACCACGCCGACGTGCAGTGAGCCGCCGTCGCGGCTCACGATGTCGACGCCTCGGTCGGACAGGGTGGTCACTCGCAGGCCGACCCGGTCAGTGAGCTCGTCGGCCTTCCAGCCGGTTTTGCGAATCAGCAGTTCCAGCTCGTACTCGTTGGTGAAGAGGTAGCGTGCGCCGTCGACCAGCGCGCGGCACTGGTCGCCGTCGAGGCGAGGAAGTTGCTGCGAGGGGTCGGCGGCGAACGGCACGCCCAGTGCCCTGGCCTCGTTGGTCTGCGCGACCATCGCGCCTGGATCGCTCGCGCCGACCAGCACCAGCTCGATGCCGTACCGCTCCACGATCGGGGCGAGGGAGATGTTCTTCGTCTCCGTCATCGCCCCCGGGTAGAACGACGCGAGCTGGCACTGCTCGTCATCGGTCGTGCAGGTGAAGCGCGGGGTGTGGGCCGTCTCGACGGTGAGGACGCCGCCGCAGTCGACGCCGTGCTGTTCCAGGATCGCCCGGTAGCCGGCGAAGTCGGCGCCAACCGCTCCCACGAGCACCGGTCGTTGCCCCAGAACCCCCATGCCGAAGGCTATGTTCGCGCCGACCCCGCCACGGTGGACGACAAGATCGTCGACCAGGAAGCTCAGGGACACCCGATCGAGCCGGTCGGCCACCAGATGTTCCGCGAAGCGGCCGGGAAAGTGCATCAGGTGGTCGGTGGCGATCGATCCGACCACGGCGGTCCTCCCTACGGACACGGCTACTCCTCAGCGATACGGTCAGAAGACGATTGTGGTGCGGCCGTTCACCAGGACGCGGTCCTCGCAGTGCCAGGCCACGGCTCTGGCCAGCACAGTCCGCTCGATGTCGGCGCCGCGCCGCGTCAGCTCCTGCACACTTGCGCGATGCGACACCCGGACGACGTCCTGCTCGATGATCGGTCCCTCGTCGAGTTCCTCGGTGGCGTAGTGCGCGCTCGCCCCGATGAGCTTCACGCCGCGCTCCTTGGCCTGCTCGTACGGCCCGGCACCGGCGAAGGCGGGCAGAAAGGAGTGGTGGATGTTGATCACCGGTACTCCGGCCCGGTCCAGGAAGTCGGCCGAAAGCACCTGCATGTAGCGGGCCAGCACGATCAGATCGACCCGGCCTCGCAAGAGGTCGAGCTGGCGCTGCTCGGCCGCCGGTTTGGTGGCCCTGGTCACCGGGATGTGCTCGAACGCCACGCCGAACGAGGCCACCTCGTCGGCGAGGTCCGGATGGTTGGAGATGACCTGGCACACCTCGATGGGGACCTCTCCCCGGCGGGCCCGCCAGAGCAGGTCCAGCAGGCAGTGGTCGTATCGCGAGACGAAGAGCGCCACCCGGGTCGGCGCGGAGGCGGCGCGGAAACGGAAGTCCGCGCCGAGCCGCGCCGCGACGTCCTCCTGGAATTCCTGTTCCAGCCGGGGCAGTTCCTTGTCCAGCCCCGCCAGGCGGAATACGACGCGCAGGAAGAAGCGGCCGCCTGCGGCCCCGGTGGAATCTTGGTCGGACTGCACGATGTTGGCGCCACGTCGGTAGAGGAACGACGAGACGCAGGCGACGATACCCGGCCGGTCGGTGCAGGACACGACCAGCCGGCCGACATCTGGATCCGTGGGGGTCCCCGTGGGGGTCTCCGTGGGGGTCACAGCGTGGCCGGGACGGAGTCGGCGGACAGCGCGGCCGCCCGGCGGAGCAGATCGGCCCGATCGGTCCGCTCCCACGGCAGGTCGAGGTCCATACGACCGAAATGTCCGTAAGCGGCGGTCTGGCGGTAAATGGGGCTGTGCAACCCGAGGTACTTGCGGAACGCGGCGGGACGCAGGTCGAAGTGCTCGGCCACCAGCTTCCTGATCACCGAACGGCTCACCCGCTCGGTGCCGAACGTCTCGATGAGCACCGACACCGGCCTGGCCACCCCGATGGCGTACGCGACCTGTACCTCCGCCCGGCGGGCCAAGCCCGCGGCGACGACATTCTTGGCGACGTGGCGTGCCGCGTAGGCGGCGGACCGGTCGACCTTCGATGGGTCCTTGCCGGAGAAGGCGCCGCCGCCATGCCGGGCGAATCCCCCGTACGTGTCAACGATGATCTTGCGTCCGGTGAGGCCCGCGTCACCCGCGGGGCCGCCGATGACGAACCTGCCGGTGGGGTTGACCAGCAGGCGACGGTGTAGGACGTCGGCGTCGTACAGCTCGGCCGGCAGTTCCTCGGAGACGACATGACGCCAGAGATCTTCGCGGATCTGCTCCAGGGGCGTCTCCTCGGCATGCTGGGTCGAGATCAGGACCTGCTCAACGCCGACGGGGACATCACCCTGGTAGCGCACCGACACCTGCGTCTTGCCGTCCGGGCGCAGGTAGCCGAGCGTCCCGTCCTTGCGCACCGCGGCAAGCCTGCGGGACAGGCGGTGCGCCAGCGCGATCGGCATCGGCATGAGTTCCGGCGTCTCGTCGGTGGCGTAGCCGAACACCATGCCCTGGTCGCCGGCGCCCGCGCGGTCGAGCTCGTCGCCGGAGCGGTCGCTGCGGTGCTCGTGCGCCAGGTCGACGCCCTGCGCGATGTCGGGTGACTGCTTGTCGAGCGCCACCAGGACGGCGCACGAGTGACCGTCGAAGCCGTAGTCGCCGTTGTCGTAGCCGATCCGGTTAATGGTGTCCCGGACGATCCGCGTGTAGTCGAGCACCTGCGGCGTGGTGATCTCCCCGGCCAGGACGACCATGCCAGTGGTGATCAGGGTCTCGCAGGCGACCCGGGAGTTGGGGTCGAGGGTCAGCGCCGCGTCCAGCACGCCGTCCGACACCGCGTCGGCGATCTTGTCGGGGTGGCCCTCGGTCACGGACTCGGAGGTGAACACATAGTCGTCGTCGATTCCCGGCTGACTCATGGCGCAGGCTCCTGTGGCGATGGTTTGAGCGGGTTCAGGGGGTGGACGGCGCCGGTCAGCTCAGACCGCACCGTGGCGGCTCCGGCGACCATGGCCGCGAGTTTGGCCCTGGCGAGGGGCGCGGAGATGTTGCGCAGTCCACAGTCGGGGTTGATGACCAACTGGTCGGCCGGGACGAAACTGAGCGCACTCCGAATTCCGGCCGCGACCGCCTCCGGGGCCTCCACTTCGGCGGACTTGACGTCGATGACGCCGAGCCCGATCGTGCGGCCCGAGCCGAACTTCTCGATCACTGGCAGATCCGCGTACCCTTTGCGGGCGAACTCCAGGACGAACTGGTCGACCTTGGCGTCGAGCACCGCGGGGAACAAGAAGTCGTAATGGCCCTCCCATGAAGGGCGCGCGTAGCGGTTGCCGTAACAGATGTGCAGCGCCCAAGTGACGTCGACGCCCTCGGTCACGATGTTGACGGCTCTGATCGCGGTCTCCACCTCACCGGGGTATCCGGCCAGGAAAGGCTCGTCGATCTGCAGGAGCCGCGCACCGCGTGCGGCCAGCGCACGTGCCTCGCCGTTGAGCACACGCGCAATCGCCAGCACCAGCTCGCGGGGGTCGTCGTACGCTTCGTTCCGTATTCGCCGCGACAGCGAGAACGGCCCGGTGAAGGAGAACTTGACCGGCCCCGAAGTCTGCTCGGCGGTGAAGGCGAAGTCGTCGGCCAGCATCATCGGCGCCGTGACCGGGACGGGCAGCCGCTCGCTGACCTTGGCCTCGTAGTAGTCGAAGTAGAAGTCCTTCGAGGTCCGCGGGATGTCGATGCCCGGCATCCTGGCCAGGAAGTAGTCGATGTCATTGTCGCGGCGCAGTTCGCCGTCGGAAACGATGTCGATACCGGCCAGTTCCTGGTCGCGGAGCGCTGCCTTGATCGCCATGTCGTGCAGATCTTGGAGTTGCGCGTGACTCATCCGGCCGCGGTAGTAGTCGGTCTTCAACCGCTCCATCCACTCCGGCACCGGGTAGGACCCCACGACGCTGGTGGGGAGCAGCGGTAGTCCGCTCATCAGCTCCGGCATCAGTCCCTCACCTGCGCCGTCATCGTGACGATGTTCCCGCCCACCCGATGGGCGAAGGGCGCGTAGTGCACGTCGAAGCCGTTGCGCCGGCCCACATGCGCCAGCAGTGGTCCGTTGACCCAGTTGACGACGGACCCCTCGTACTTTCCCGGCCCTCGGAAGTTCGCCCGGTACGCGTGCACATCGGTGACGAACAGGTCATGGCAGACAAGCCTGCCGAACGGATGCAGAAGTCTCAGGCTGTCGGCGAAGCTCGCCACCGCCCCGTTGCTGACATGCATGCGGATGTCAGCGCCGGATTCGAGTAGCGGCCGCAGCAGTTCCCCGCTCATGGCCGGGGCCAGGGAGTACAAGTCGAGACCAGGCAGCGGCACGTAGCGCTCCTCCAGCCGGACCACGTCCCACACCGCCCGCCAGAAGGCGACGGCGGCTTCCACGTCGGCGAACCGGGCCGGATCGGCTTCGGTCAGCAGCCCCGGCCCCAGCCGCAGTAGCTTGTGCACCAGAGCCGGCAGCTCATCCGCTGCGACCCCCACCGACTCGGCGAGCCCGGCCACGTCGGTGTCGTTGAGGTAGGCGCGCGTCTGGACGCAGTAGGTCCGGCCACCCAGCTGGGCGACCTCATCGGTCGGCAGGTTGTCGTAGACATTGGAGATGTAGACGAGGAAGACCTTGTACTTGAGAAAACCGAGCGTGGTAGACGGCGCCGTGGCGTCGAGCGCGAACGAGCTGATCCGCGCCCGATGCTCGCCCACCGCCTCGCGGGCCAGGTCGAGCACATGCGGGGAGTAGTCGCACATCATGTAGTGCAGGCGCCGGTAGTAGTCGCGTCCGTGCCCGGCGTCGAGGACGCGGAACTCGTCCAGGAAAACCTTCGCCTGGGTGCCGTTGCCCACCCCGAGTTCGACGACGTAGAGCTCCTCGGGCAACGCGTCACCGTCGGCCAGCGCGTCCCACACCTCGAAGAGGTCACGGATCACCGCGCGCGCGGCGTCGTGGTTGTGCGCGTCGCTGACACCGCCCGGCAGGGCCTGCTCGTATCCCCGACCGGTGGACTTCTCCCACAGGTCCAGGTCCTTCCAGTAGCGGGCGTTGAAGTCCCACACGCAACTGCGGCTCCCCAGCCCCCAGTCCTCCAGCCAGATGCGACTGCTCTCTCGCCGCAGTGCCGCGGTGACCTGCGCGACGGACATGCCGGGACTGCGTCGTACGTCGACCGCGATCTCTATGTCGTCGTCCCGGACGCCCAGCGGCACGATGGCGGGGCCGGGCCCAGCGCTCAGCTCCGGGCGCGGCAGGATCGCCCGGACGTCGACCGCGTTGCGGAAGTTCGACTTGTACTGGACCCAGTCGCACACGAGCCGGACCTTGCCGAGGTCCATGGAGACCTCCTGCAACGCCTCGATGACGGGTGCGAGCGAGGTCATGAGGTCCAGGGGACTCGTACCGCTGGTTTGAGAGTGAGGCCGGAAGTCGACGAGCATGACCTGTGCCCTCCATCGGGTGGTGGCGGTTCTGATCGGAAAGCTACGGTCGGCGACCGGGGATACCGGCCCGCCGCAAGATGTCGGGCACGCCGTGTTCGAAGCCGAGCGCCATGAGATGCACGCCCGCGACGCCGGGGATCGCGGCGAGCCGCTGCACGGTCTCCACGCACACCCGCATCCCCTCCTCCTCGACCCGGTCGGCGGGCACCCCGCGCAACCTCCGGCCGACCTCGTCGGGAATACGCACGCCGGGGACGGCAGTGCTCAGGTGTTCCAGGGCACGCAGTGAGCGGATCGGGCCGACCCCGGCCATGATCTTGCAGCGTTCGGTGACACCGAGATCCCGCAGGTCCGCCATCCAGCGCTCGAACACCTCGAAGTCGAACACGTACTGCGTCTGGACGAACTCCGCGCCCGCGGCCACTTTCTTCGCCAGCCGGCGGGCCCTGAATTCCAGCGGAGGCGCGAACGGGTTCTCGACCGTGCCGATCAGCCAGACCGGGCGCTGGGAGACGGTCTTGCCGGACATGAGCACGCCGTCGTCCCGCAGGGTGCGCGCGGCCCAGACGAGTTGCAGCCCGTCCAGATCGAAGACCGGCTTGGCCTCGGGATGGTCGCCGAACCGGGGATGGTCGCCGGTCAGCAGCAGCAGGTTCGGGATGCCGAGGGCGCCCGCCGCGAGCAGGTCCGACTGCAGCGCCATCCGATTACGATCGCGGCAGGTCAGCTGCATCACCGGCTCGACACCGGCGCGCTGGGCGAGCACGCTCCCGGCCAGGCTCGACATCCTGACGTTCGCCCCCTGGTTGTCCGTGATGTTCGCGGCGTCGACCCAGCCCCGCAGCAGATCCGCCTTACGCGTGACCGCCTCCGCGTCGGCCCCTCTCGGCGGGCCGATCTCGGCGGTGACGGCGAACCTGCCCGCTTCGAATGCGGCACGCAGCCCGCTCATCGCGGCCTCAACCCCAACTCGCGTCGCAGCAACGGACGAGGTTCGTCCTTGCTGGGCGCGGTCCCCAGCCCGTCGTCGCGCCCCTGCCAGTAGTTCACCCACGAGCTGCGATCCCATTCGCGATGATCCACCGGGCGCTGCAACAGATCCAGATCGGAGCCGTGCCCGGCGCCCTGTGCCCGCTCGAACGCGATCACCCAGACGCAGGCCAGCTCAGGATGGACCTCGCAGCGGCCATCGGCGGCCACACCGCCGCATGGGCCGTTGCGCAGTTGCTTCGGGCAGGTCATCGGGCAGGTGTAGCCGGTGTCGGGCAACGCGCACTGACCGCACATACGGCAGCCGTACAACCGCTCTTTCGCCACCCGCTCCACCCTGGTGAACCACCGGTAGGCCAGCCGCCTGCGTTCGAGCCAGGCGCCGAGCCTCCGATACAGGGAGTTGGCGGCAAGAACAGGGTGCAGGGCGTAGCTGACCCGAGCTTCGAGCCGGGGAACCACGGGGCGGGGCCGGCCATCCCCACATGCACGCTGCTCGCCCACGACCAACTCCCTCCGGATGAGCGGCTGCCGACGCGGCCCGAGGGCCGCTCACCGCTGAGATCGAGGCTGCCAGAGTGGTCAACGCGTGTCTTAGGCCCGCACACCAACACTGAGGGGACGTTCATTGTGATAGCTCACAACCGCGCCTTACTGTCTCCGCTCAGGCGTCGAGGGCGACCGGATGTTGGGCGTGAGGTGCCTAGAAGCAGGCGACATCGAGCGAGCGGGCCAGGCGCGGAACCAAGTGATCGCCTCCAACCCGGACTATCGGTTTCCGGCCATCGCCAAGCTGCTGACCGTGCAATGCACCGTGGTCGCCGGCAACGTGGACGAGGGCATGCGAGCGGCCGCAAGCGTGGTGGACGACCTGCCGGACAAGCGCCGCACAACCATGGTCGTACAAGCCGCACGAATGGCCCTGCGCGCAGTACCGATGGGCCAGCGGGACCGGCCGGCGGTACGAGACGTGCGCTCGCTGCCGGCCATCGAGGACTGACAGGGGGATTTGGCGCAGGGTCTATGGAGCTGCTGCCGGCCAAAGAAGTACGGCCTTCCTGGGACTGTACGGTCTTCGGCTCTGACTGGACACGCCCCGATCCGGCGGGCCTCCTGGCCCTCGGGGTACTTCCTCGGGGCTGGCATCGTCGTGTGATTCTCCCTTCCGTCAGCAAGATTTTGCTGACTTCAGGGCCTCCACGAAACCCGGGGCGGTTCACTCCCGGGGTTTGAATTGGGGCCCAACACCGCGCGAAGCCCTCGCCTGATGCATACGTGTCGGCGACCTCCGCCCCCAGCGGTGCAGACGAGGCCGGGTGAGATCTATCGAGAGAAGCCAGTGCATCGTCTTGACCGGCCGGATCGCGGCTTTTAGGTCCCGCCGGTCGCAAAATCGGCCGGAGATTTTCACCTGCGCGAACCTCCCACCACCTTATGCCGAGAGCGGAATTCGCTCATTTGTGCGAAACCTCCTTGCTATTTATTTCGAATGGGTATTGAATAAGAAACGCAAGCCAAGAAAAAAGGGAGGCTCTTATGAGCTTCGTACAGATTCTGGAATTCGATACCAAACGCGCCACGGAAGTCGAGTCGCTCATGAACGAGTGGCGGACGCAGACCGAGGGCACCCGCTACGTAAGACGCGAGGTCGTGGCGAAGCACCGCGATCGCCCCGATCACTACGTGGCCGTCGTGGAGTTCTCCTCCTACGAGGAGGCCCAGCGTAACAGCAAGCTGCCGGAAACCGACCGGTTCAACGAGCACATGGGCAGACTGTGCGAGGGCCCGATCGAGTTCTCCAACTACGATGTGATTCGCGATAAGAGCTGATCACCATCTGAACGTCGCGAAAAGCTCAACCTGCGCTGTGGTGTGTGAGAAGATTCTCGCGCCATGGCGCGGGCGATTTTTTATGTCAGCCTTCATGTAGGGGATCCGTAGGCATTGCAGTGTCCCCGGTGGCTGGGAATTCACACCGACGCCGAGCGCAGAGGCCCTTCGCATGGCAGACGCCGGTCGAGGTCGCGGGGGCGATCCGTTGGCCGGAATATCGAGCGGGTCAAGCGACTGGGCGCGGCGGGCCTCCTGAGCCTCGGGGCGTGTGCAGCTGCTGCGCGCGGGATCCGGGCTGACGGCAGGCCCGATAAGGACCTGGCACTTACCGCCTGGTCGGCCGCTCTGGCTAGCGCCCACCTCGCATGCCGGGTGAGTGCGACGTACAGTCGAGGTATCCGGAAACGACGACATCCCGCCGCTTTGAGGTGCCTGCCAAGGCCGGTTCATTGAAAGGGCTGTCATGGACATCCTGCACCGCTTCCGTTCCAGATCCGGGGCATCTGCTGAGACGGCTGAAGCCGATGTGCCCCAGGGCGAGAACTCGCCGGTAGCGTCCGCGGAGCCGGACCCAAGCGCCGAGCTTTCCAGGCCGGTGCCCGTCACCCGCACCAGCGTGGCCTGGGCGGGCGTTTGGGCCGCCGCGCTCGTGTCCATCGCCTTCATCGTGTTCATGCTGCAGAACACCATTGCTACGCAGGTGTCCTTCCTCGGCCTGCACGGAACGCTGCCGCTGGCGGTCGCGATGCTGATCGCCATGATCAGCGGGATCCTGTTCACCTTGGTGCTCGGCACCGCCCGCATCACCCAACTCCGCCGCCTTGCCCGTCCACGCCGCCGCCAAAACCGCTGACAGCGGCCTTCTCCGGCGCCAAAGATTTGGCCACAGAGTGGCCCTGGCAGTCTCAAGCCAGTGCTGAGGGCGGCGTCGCGGCCTCCTGCATGGGCAGGCGAACTGTATCCCCGGAGCGCAAAGGCGCACCGCTGTTCGACGGGGAGGCAGAGCTGGCATGGCTTCGACAGGTACTGGCGCCGCCGATCAGGACCGAGGCGGCGCGGCTCCGCTCATCGACGGGCGCAAACCGGTCGCGGCGGTGGTCGCGTTCTGGATGTTCGTGCTGGTGCCGTTCGCGGCGCTGGCCGCCGCCGTGCCGGTGGCCTGGGGGTGGGGGCTCAGCTGGACCGACGTGGCGATCGCCGCCACGGCTTACGTCCTGACCGGGCTCGGCGTCACGGTGGGCTTCCACCGCTATCTCACCCACGGCGCGTTCAAAACCCGGCGGTGGCTGCGGATCGGTCTGGCCGTGGCCGGGTCTCTGGCCGTGCAGGGCTCGGTCATCCAGTGGGTGGCCGACCACCGTCGCCATCACGCCTTCGCCGACCGTGACGGCGACCCGCACTCACCCTGGCGCTACGGCCGCAGTGTGCGCGGTCTGGCCAAGGGGCTGCTGTTCGCGCATGTCGGCTGGATGTTCGGGCGTGACCTCACCAACCGGGATCGCTTTGCCAAGGATCTGCTCGACGACGGTGGCATCGGCCGGGTTGACCGGCTGTTCGGGCCGCTGGTCGCGGCCTCGCTGCTGCTGCCACCCGCCATCGGCCTGGCGGTGACCGGCATCTGGCAGGGCGCGGTGACCGCGTTCTTCTGGGGCGCTCTGGTGCGGATCGCGCTGCTGCATCACGTCACCTGGTCGATCAACTCCGTCTGCCACGTCTTCGGCGAGCGGCCGCTGAAGACCCGAGCCGGGGACCGGGCCGCGAACTTCTGGCCGCTGGCGATCCTGTCGTTCGGCGAGAGCTGGCACAACGGCCACCACGCCGACCCCACCTGCGCCCGGCACGGCGTGCTGCCCGGCCAGATCGACATCTCCGCCCGGCTGATCCGGCTGCTGGAACGGTTCGGCTGGGTCCACGAGGTACGCTGGCCGACGCCGGCGCGCCTGGCCGCACGACGCCGCGAGCCCTTCCCATGACCAGCCCTGACAAGGTGCGTCTCAGCCCGGACCCTGCCCTCACACGCCGGGGCGCGGTGGACAGGGCGTGGTGGCCCGCCAGCTACGACGCCGGCGCGGAGCTGCCCGCCCTGATCGCCGCCATCGACCAGCGGCTGGAGCGGCGGGTCCTGCGCGTGGGCCTGCATATGGACACCTGGGAAACATCCCCGCACCGCATCACCGCCCGAGGCCGCCAGGTCAAAGTGGGCTGGTTCCGCGCCATCGACCCCCACATGATCAACCTCATCATCCCGGGGATCGAACACATCAACCTGCTCGTCATCCCACCCGACACCACACCCCCCGCCGCCGACAAGGCCCTCGGCATGGCCACCCGATGCCGAGGCCGTATCCGCCCCGGCGACATCCTCACCGCCGCAGACCAGAACGGCCCCGCCGACGCCACCACCGAGCATGAGCCGAGCCTGGTCGACTGGGACAACGAAGGCGGCCAGAGCCGACAGCCCGCCCGCGGGTACCTTACAGCCTGATCCTTCTGCCTGGGATGGCGTGCGGTCAGGAGCCGTCCCGCGCGAGGCGTCGCGATACGGCCGCGTGATCCACGCCCAGCCGCGCCAGCAGCTCCGCCGCCGGGTCGGGACGTTTCAACTCCAGCAGCGCGCGCAGCAGCTGCCTGGTGTCGATGTCGCGGGTCCTGGCCTTCGCGGCCTTGACGGCCTTCGTCAGTACGGCCTGGGCGGTGGAGGTCATCGGCGGGTACTTGCGGGAGGGCACTCCTAGATCGGTGACGAGGTCTCCGAGGTCGATGCCGATGGCCCGCAGGGCCTCACGGTCCAGTGCCTCCAAGGCTGCGTAGGCGGCGTCCAGATCGACCTGAAGGGCTCGTACAGAGTCCGAGCCGGTCTCGTGGAGCAGGCCGAGCAGCAGGTGCTCGGTCCCCATGCGTTTGGCGCCCCCTCGACGCGCCTCCTCCCGGGCGGCGGTGACGACGACCACGAAGGGGCTGCCGGTGAACTGTTCGAACACGGTGTCCTCACTTCCCATGCTGGGCATGCGCGGACTGCCGCGACATGCCCAGCGCGTCACCGATCTGCTCCCATGATCGTCCCTGTCTCCGGGCGTGGGTGCCGGCTGCGGTCTTCACCTGTTCGGCCAGTGGGTGCAGCACTCCCACGGCTCGCAGGCCGAGGGCCGGGTCGTGTGCTTCGATGCGCTGCGTCAGGATTTCGATCCCATGTCTGTCAGTTTGTCTTGACACGACCTTTCTGTCAAGTGAAACTGACAGACACCGCGTCATCGTCGGTTTCCTGGAGGCACGTCATGCTCAAACAGATCGGTTTGCTGTGCGGTGTGGTCGCCGGACCGCTGTTCATGCTCGTTCTCCTCATCCAGGGAGCCGTCCGCGACGGCTATGACCCGATCCGTCATGCGGGCAGTTCTCTGGAACTGGGCAGCAGGCTCGGATGGATACAGCAGGCCAATTTCCTTCTGGCCGGAGTGCTCGTGATCGTCTTCGCGCTGGCCCTGCCCGGCGCGCTGCGAGAGCGCGGACGGCAGTCGGCCTGGGGATCGCTGCTCGTCGCCCTGTGGGGAGCGGGGCTCATCGGGGCGGGCGTCTTCCTGGACGATCCGGTCAGCGGCTATCCGCCGGGGACCCCGGCACTCACCGTGCCCCCCACCCTCCACGGCGACCTGCACGGCAAGATCTCCCTTGTCGGGTTCCTGGCGCTGGCCGTCGCCTGCTTCGTGTTCACTCGGCGCTTCGCGGGCTGGGGCGAAGGCCGATGGGCACTGTATTCGGCACTCAGCGGAATCCTGTTCTCCATCGGGTTCGTCCTGTTCGTCGCGGCCTCTCTCCAGGTGAATGGTCTGGTCGAAGTCGGCGGCCTGATCCAGCGCCTGACGGTCGGCATCGGCTGGCTCTGGCTGATGCTGCTGGCGATCCACTTCATCCGGACGCCCGGCGGCCTCCTGCGTGTGGGAGGGAACCGGGCCGCACGTCAGCAACCCTGAGCGGGTGGTTCAGATGCCGAAGTGGCTGACCTACCGGTGGTTCGGCGGTGTACTCCGCCAGAGGGACGGAGGTGAGGTTCTCCGCGGCGGTGTAGGCGAAGTGGTCGAACGGCCCGATCTGGTCGAAGAACCGCGCGAGGTCCTCGGGGGAGGAGACGTCGACAGTGAGGCCGGCGGCGTTGTCGGGGAGTTCGGCGAGGGCGCGTTCGACCGATGCTGGGCGGCGGGAGCCGATGACGACCCTCGCGCCGGTGGCGGCGCTTCTCCGGCCAGCGCTGATCTTGTGCGAAATCGATCATTCATGAGACACCCTGCAGCCACAGTCCGTCTCTCGTCATCCGGTGCCGCCGGGAGAGACCAGGCCGGTCTCGTAGGCGACCACCACGGCTTGGACACGATCGCGCAGGCCGAGCTTGGACAGGATGCTGGCGACGTGTGTCTTCACCGTGGCCACGCTGAGCGACAACTGGCCGGCGAGTTCGGCGTTGCTCAGGCCGGTGGCGAGCAGACGCAGCACGTCCAGCTCCCGAGGCGTCAGGTCCGACAAGTCGCGGTGGAGGGTGGGCTTCACGTTGTCGCGGCGGGCGAAACGCTCGACCAGGCGGCGGGTGATGGTGGGTGCGAGCAGAGCGTCGCCGGAGCGCACCAGACGTACCGCGGCCACCAGGTGCTCGGGTGAGACGTCCTTGAGCAGGAACCCGCTCGCGCCCGCGGTGAGCGCAGCGTAGACGTAATGGTCGAGGTCATAGGTGGTCAGGATCAGCACGCGGGTGTCCTCATTGCCGCCCGTGAGGATCCGTCGGGTGGCTTCGAGGCCGTCCATCTGCGGCATCCGGATGTCCATGAGCACGACGTCGGGCCTGGTCCGGCGGACCGCGGCGACGGCTTCGTCCCCGTTGGCGGCCTCGGCCGCCACGTCGATGCCGTTGGCGGTGAGGATCATACGGAATCCCGTACGGACCAGTGCCTGATCGTCGGCGATGACGGCGCGCAAGGGCTCGGTCATGCGGTCCTCCACGGGAGGCGGGCCTTGATCCGGAATCCGCCCTCGGCCGTCCGTCCGGCGTCGAGGGTTCCGCCGTAGACGGCGAGCCGCTCACGCAACCCGAGCAGCCCCCTCCCGCCACCGGTCCGGGGCTCGGCTCTGCGTGTACCGCCGGTGTCGGCCACCTCGATCTCCAGCCAGTCGCCGCCATGGCCGATCTTCACGGACGCGGCAGCCCCGGGCGCGTGCTTGATCGTGTTGGTGAGGGCTTCCTGTACGACGCGGTAGGCGGCGAGGTCGATCCCGGGGGGCAGCGGCCCGGGCGGCGACACCGCGACGTCCACCGGCACTCCGGCGGCGCGGACCCGTTCCACCAGGGCGTCGAGCTGGTCGAGCCCGGGTTGGGGTTCGAACCCGTCGACAGGCCCGTCGAGGCGTTCGCCGCCCGGGCCGGCCAGCAGGCCCATGACATGGCGCAGCTCGGCCATGGCGGCCCGGCCGCCGGACTCGATGGCGAGCAGCGCCTGTTTCGACTGTTCCGGCTCCGCGTCCATCACGCTGCGGGCGGCGCCGGCCTGGATCACCATCACATTGACATTGTGGGTCACCACATCGTGGAGCTCGGCGGCGATCCGGGAGCGTTCCTCCGCGACGGCCCGGCGCATGGCGTCCGCCTGCTCCTGTCGTATCTCGGTGAGCCGGCGCCGCCAGAAGCGGACGAAGTTTCCGAGCACGCCGGCGCTCAGCAGGGCGAAGAACGGGCCCATCCAGCCGGGCGGCGCGGGCGCGATGTCCCCGAAACCGGCGCCGAGAAGCCCGCCCGCGAGCAGCAGGCCACCCATCGCCAGGACCCGGTTGCGGCTGTGGACGATGGCACCGTACGCGGCGATCGTGCACGTCAGGACTGTGATCCAAGTCGCGTCCGCGTGTGTGGCGCGCCGCCACCAGCACCACCCAGAAGGCGATGAGCGGGTACCGGCGCCTCACTGCCAGCGGCAACGCCGTCAGCGCCACGAGGAATGCGGGCGCCTCGTGGGATGGAAGCTGGACAAGCGGATGACCGAAGAGCTCTGACGGGCTCTGGGGCAGGACACGGGGAGGTGGTGGGGGGTCAGCCCGGAGCCGCAGGCTCTCGATCACTCCGGGCTGCTGTGCGGCGGCGCCGATCGCTGGATACTGCGCCGCAGCGGTCACCGCGAGGACCGTCAGGGCGATCGCGACCACCACGTCGGCGGCGAGCGCCCGGCGGGACAGTCGCGGAGCTCCGTCGCTGCTCCGCTCGGGCGTGTCCCGGGCCGAGTCGTCCTCGTTCAGCCGGCTGTACAGGTCGAGCACACACCGCCACCACGGCCGTCGTTCACTGGTCTCCACCGGCACATTGTCACGCCTGCCCCGTCCGTCCCACATCGGCCGTCGTGACGGAGCTGCAGGCTCTTCAGGACTAGGTCGCGAGGATGACCTGCCGGCCCCTCGTTCTCAAGCACTAGGTGATCTCGGCAGCACGGCCGAAGCGCACCGGCAGGAGCGGCGCCTAGCTTCGTTCCCGGCATCAGGCCGCGGTGCAGTCGCGGCCCCGGATGGCGGCCTCGACGATCGAGGCGCTGTTCATGACCATCCTTTCGAACCGCTGCTCAGGAGGACATAGCGTGACTTCCGTCCTGCAGGCCCAGGCGCTGGGCAAGAAATACGGCAGCCGCTGGGCGCTGCGCGAGTGCACCATCGACATCCCTGCCGGCCACATCGTGGGGCTGGTGGGTCCCAACGGAGCCGGCAAGTCCACCCTGCTGAAGCTGGCCGGCGGCCAGCTCGAACCGACCGCGGGCGGGATCTCCGTGCTCGGCGGCCGGCCGGGCAGCACGCCCGCGCAGCTGGCCAAGGTCGGGTTCGTCGCCCAGGACACCCCGGTCTACGCGAGCCTGACCGTTGCCGAACATCTGCGGCTGGGAGCCCGGCTCAACCCCCGCTGGGACGGGGCCATGGCGCGTGAACGCATCGCGCGGCTCGGTCTCGTCCCCGCGCATCGGGCGGGTAAGCTGTCGGGCGGCCAGCGCGCCCAGCTCACCCTCACCCTGGGCCTGGCCAAACGCCCCGACCTGCTGATCCTCGACGAGCCCGCGGCCGCCCTCGACCCGCTGGCCCGTCACGAGTTCCTGCAGCACCTGATGGAGGCCGCCGCCGAGCGCAAGCTGAGCGTGGTGCTCTCCTCCCACCTGGTCTCCGACCTGGAACGGGCCTGCGACTACCTGGTCGTGCTGGTCGACTCCCGCGTCCAGATCGCCGGCAGGACCGACCATCTGCTGGCCACCCATTACCGGCTCACCGGCCCGCGCTGCGATCCCGGCAGGCTGCCCGCCGGCCAGTACGTGGTCTCGGCCCGGCACACCGACCGGCAGAGCGCGTTCGTGGTCCGTGCCGGTGACCCGATGCACGACCCCGCCTGGACGGTCAGCCGGATCAGTCTGGAAGATCTCGTGCTGGCCTACATGGACCGGCGCACCGCTGAGCACCGGCGGGTCACTCAAGAGGTGCAGGGATGATCTGGCTGACCTGGCGCCAGTTCCGCGGCTCGGCCGCGATGACGGCCGCCGTACTCCTCGTCCTCGGTATCACGCTGGCCGTGACCGGCCCGGGTCTGGCCTCCCGTTACGCCGCCGGGATCGCCGACTGCACCCCGAACGACACCTGCACCGACTTCTTCGACCGGTTCTTCGGCGAGTACCAGATCCCCTTCCTGGCCCTCACCCTCGTCGTGCTGATCCTGCCGGCGCTGGCCGGGCTGTTCTGGGGTGCTCCGCTGGTCACCCGTGAGCTGGAGGCGGGCACGCACCTGCTGGTGTGGAATCAGAGCATCACTCGGGCCCGCTGGCTGGCGGTCAAGCTCGGGCTCATCGGCCTGGCCGCCATGGCCTCCGCCGGGGTGTGCGCTCTTGCGGTGACCTGGTGGTCCGACCCCCTGGACAAGTCAGCCGTTCCGGAAATGGCGCGCATGGCTCCTGTGGTGTTCGGCGCGCGTGGCATCACGCCGATGGGGTACGCGGTCTTCGCCTTCGTCCTGGGCGTGACCCTGGGCGTGCTGGTGCGCCGCACCCTGCCCGCCATGGCTGTCACCCTGGTCGCCTTCGCCGCGATTCAGCTCGCCATGCCGCTGCTGGTCCGGCCCCACCTGATGCCGCCGGTCACGTCGACATTCGAGCTCGGCCGGACGAACGTGGAAGGCATCGTGCCGCAAGGCCGGCAGGGCGGAGCCATGCAAGTCTTCCTGAGTACGTCGGCGGTGCCTGGTCACGCGGGAGCCTGGGTCCTGTCCAGCGACCTGGTCGATCCGTCCGGACGCGTCGTCGGCGGCGATCGAGCCTCGGGGCCGTCCTCGACGATCGCGCGGTCCGTCCCGGTCTCCACGACGTCGGGACCCTGCGCGCCCAGGGCAGGACTGGGCGCCGACGCGTGTACAGCCGAGATCAACCGGCTCGGCTACCGGCAGCAGGCGACCTACCAGCCTCTGGAGCGGTTCTGGCCCTTCCAAGGGATCGAGACCGGAACCTACGCCCTGCTCACGCTCGCCCTCACCTGGCTCTGCTTCCGGCGGATACGGACAGGCCTGTCATGACCGCCTTCACGGCAGGCGTCAGGACCGCGACCGCCGCCCTCGCCCTCCTCCTGACGTCCCTGCTGATGACGGCCTGCACCGCGCCGGCGCCGCCGCGCGGCGAGACGAGCACGGCGGCCGGTACGGTCTGCGCGCCGCCCCAGGGCGCCCCCGGCAAGGAGAGCGCCACCACGATCGACGTCATCGAGCAGGCGTACTCCTGCATCCTCGGCAACTACCACAGCGGCGCCACACTGGACGCCCGCTCCCTGCTGGCCGCCGGGTTCGCCGCCCTGACCCAGGAGCTCAACCGCAACGGACGCGACCTGCCCGAGGCGGCTGTGCCGGCGCTGAACGGCGACCGCAAAGCCGACTGGGCCGCCTTCGAAACCGTCTACCGGAAGATCACTGATCAGGTGCCCGACCTGCGCGACAAGCTCGCCGTCGCCACCCTCGGAGCGATCGTGGCCGCCCTCGATCACCACGCCTCCTGGGCGCACGATGTCAAGCAGCCGCCGGACTACTATGACGGCGACGGCTACGGCCTGGGTTTCGAGGCGAACGTCAACGCTTCGCAGGCGGACGGCAACCTCGACGCCGCCGTACCGCCGCTGTTCGTCACCTCCGTCCAGGGCGGCGCGGCGCAGGCCGCCGGGCTGCGCCCCGGCGACGTCATCGAATCGATCAACGGTTCGGCGCCCTTCATCGACCACAAGGCCACCCCCGCGATCGCCGCCCTCTACCCGCAGTACCCCCAGGCGCGCCCGGTCCGGCTGCGTCTCCTGCGGCAGGGCAGCGGCCGCCGCTGGAGCGTGACGCTCAAGCCCGGCCTCTACCAGCGGGATCTGGCCGCCCTGCAGGTGGTGCGGTCGAAGCTGATGGACGACGGCATCGCCTACGTACGGGTGACCGGCTTCGTGCCCGACTCCGCGGACCGGATCCTGCGAGCGATCTCCCGGCTGCGCAAGGGCCGGACACTGTCCGGCGTCGTGCTCGACCTGCGCGGCGGCAGCAGTAGCGGCGGCGGCTCCACGGAAGCGACCCGGCTGCTGAGCGCGTTCGCCCGCGGCAAGGTCACCGCCTATCACTGCACCGCCGACGACACCTGCCAGAGCCTGCGCACCGACGACACCGTCGTACTGCTCGGCTTGCCGCTGGTGGTGCTCACCGACCGCGGCTGCGCCTCGGCGTGCGAGCACTTCGCCTCCGCGGTCAAGGACCTGAGGGCCGGCCTGCTGGTCGGCACACGAACTGCTGGCATGATCTCCGGGCCGGCGCAGCCGTACCTGCTCGCCAACAACACCATCCTGAGCCTTCCTGACAAACACCACCTGGGCCCGAACCGTGAGGTCATCGACCGGATCGGCGTGCCGCCCGACCACCACGTGCCCCTGACCTCCGCAGACGCGGCCGCCGGGCGCGACCCCGCCCTGGCCAAGGCCCTGACCCTGCTGCACAAGTGAAGGGATCTTCCGATGAGACACCTCTTGGCAGTCGCCGCGGGGCTGGCCCTCCTCGCCGCGTCCGCCTGCTCCGCGCCCACCCCGCCCAGGGCCGCTGCCGTGTCACCCACGCCGGCCGGCCCTGCCACCCTGCCCGCCCCCACCGGCCCCCACCTGGTCGGCACCACCGTCCTCTACCTCAAGGACACCTCCCGCCCCGACCCCTGGAACCTCGACGCCAAAGCCAGAGAGCTCAAGGTCACCCTGTGGTACCCGGCCAAGCAGGGCGACGGGCAGCGCGCTCCGTATATGACGCCCAAGGAATCCGAGCTCCTCTTGAGAGGCACCGGAATCGCGAGTGCGCCGTACGACACGCTGAGCAAGACCCGGACGAACGCCATCAAAGACGCCGAGCCCGCAGGCAAGACACTACCGCTGGTGGTGCTCTCTCCCGGCTTCACCAAGCCGATGAGCACTCTCACCTCGCTGGCCGAGGATCTGGCCGGCCGCGGCTACGTCGTGGCCGGCATCGACCACACCTACGAAAGCTACGCCACCACCTTTCCCGACGGGCGCATCGCCGAATGCCTCGCCTGCGACAGCAACTCCGATCCTGGCTTCGGCGCCGGACTAGTTCAGGGCCGGGCCGCCGACGTCTCGTTCGTGCTCGACCAGCTGCCCTCGAAGTGGGACGGTTCCAGCCGGATCGACCGTTCCCGCATCGCCATGGCCGGCCAGTCGATCGGCGGGTCCAGCGCCATGGCGACCATGCTCGAAGACCCCCGCGTGCGGGCCGGAATCGACATCGACGGCACCACCTACGCCCGGATCCCCAAGAGCGGCTTCTCCCGGCCGTTCATGTTCCTGGGCTCGGCGCGGCACATCTCCGGAGGCTCCGCCCCCACGTGGGACCGCGACTGGAAACTGCTCACCGGCTGGAAACGCTGGATCGTACTGTCGGGCACCGAACATCAGTCCTTCACTGACACCCCGCTGCTGGCGGACGCCCTCGGCATCACACCTACCGCTGGCGTCCTGCCAGCGGCGCGCGCCGCCGAGCTCACCCGCACCTACGTGGCGGCCTTCCTCGACCAGCACCTGAAGTTCCAGCGGCAGTCCCTGCTGGACAAACCGTCCTCGCGCTACCCCGAGGCCAAGTTCTGCCCCGCCACCTGCGCTCCATCCTGAGGCCCAGCCGTCCCTGAAGCCCTCAGGGGATCCTGAAGACGCCGAATGCCTGCCTGGCCCGGGTGCACCGCGCCGAGCGCGAGCCTCTGGAGTTGTTGCAGGTCTTCGTGGAGCGGGGTCTCGAATGGTGGAGAAGTGCCTCCACCAACCACGAGAACCGGCTCAGTTCAGATCTTCGGTGATCGTCCAGCCCCGGCTACCGCCGATCTCGGCGATCCGCTGGCACCAGCCGGGGTGCCGTATCGGGCCCATGGCAGGCGTCTCCTTGCCGACTGTTCCCTATGAGCTGGTCCTCCCGAGGCCGATCGCGGGCAGGATGGCCTGCTCGACGATGGCCGCCAGGTCGTCGTCGCTGGGTGGGACAGCGGCGTCGATCATACGCTTGGTCACCAGGGCCTCGCCGATGTCGGCCACGACCGGGGTGAGCAGTTCGATGGGGAAGTGGCCGCGTTCGGCGTAGTGCCGAAGGACGGTGCTGGTGAACGTGCCGCCGCGCTCGGCGAAGACCCGCTCGAACAGGGCCTGTGAGATCTGCGGTGTGCGCTGCGGGTCGGTGAGGATGGCCGCGACGGCGCGGCCGGCCGGGCTGAGCATCCAGTCCACCATGAGCCGCAGGGCGCGGATCAGGTCGCCGCGCAGGTCGTCGGCGCCCGGCGTGGGCTCCTCGACCGGATGCAGGTGGTGGAGCGCGTCGAGCAGCACCTCGACGGGGTCGGACCAGCGGCGGTAGAGCGTGGTACGCGGGGTCGCCGCCCGCTTGCCGATGCCGTCCATGGTCAGCCGCGCCACCCCGACCTCCGCCACCTCTTCCAGGACCGCCTTGTGGATGGCGCTGATGAGCTCCTCGCCACGCCGCCGGGTCCGCGCGTTGTGATCGCCCATCCTCACTCCCGCTTGCTTAAGTACACGGCTGTAGCTTACCGTGGGGCTTATTAGCTACAGTTCATGTATCTAATTTCCTCAGGAGAGTCATGTCCTTAGCCCCACCTGCCCCTGTCCACTCCGGGGGCGCCGTGCCGCTCACTCATCGCGCGCTCGCCCCCGACCTCGCGCGCGGCCTCATGCTGCTGCTCATCGCCGTCGCCCACGCGCACATGTACCTGTCCGGCCACCAGACCGGCTTCCGCGGCTACGCCCTCGACGGCGGCCTCGTCGACCGGCTGGTCGCAGGGCTCCAGATCCTGCTGGTGGACGGGCGGGCCCTCCCCATGTTCGCCGCCCTGTTCGGCTACGGCCTCGCCCAACTGGCCAACCGACAGCTCGCCGCGGGCAAGAGCTGGCCGGAGACGCGGCGGGTGCTGCGGCGCCGGAGCCTGTGGCTGCTGGCGTTCGGGTTCTGCCACGCGCTGCTGCTGTTCTTCGGCGACATCCTGGGCGCGTACGGGCTGGTGGGGCTCGTCCTCATCGGGTTCGTCCGGCGCCAGGAGCGGGCCCTGCTGTGGGCCGCCGGCGTCGGGCTGGCCCTGCACGTCGTCATACTCGCCGCGTTCGGCCTGCTCACCGTCTCCGCTCCCAAGGGCGACACGCCCGCGGCCATGGCCGACCCGATGGAGGCGCTGGTGATGAGGCTGATCGGCTGGTCGGGGATGACGCCCACCTACTTCGCGGTGAGCGTCGTGTCGGCGTTCCTGCTCGGCATCTGGGCGGCCCGCCGGCGGCTGCTCGAGGAGCCGGCCGCCCATCGGCCGCTGCTCTCCCGGGTCGCGATCGTGGGTGTAGGCGTGGCGGTCGTCGGCGGGCTGCCGTTGATGCTCGTGGACACGCGGGTCTGGGCGCCCTCGATGGCGGTCTCCGTGGCCGCGTACGTGCTGCACAGCCTGACCGGCATTGTCGGCGGCCTCGGGTACGCGGCGATCGTCGGGCTCGCCGTGAGCCGGATGCGGCACGGGGCGCCAGGCCCGGTGGTCGCCGCCCTGGCCGCGTGCGGGCAGTGGTCGCTGACCTGCTACCTGCTGCAGTCGGTGATCTTCGTGGCGGTGTTCGCGCCGTACGCGGGCGGTCTCGGCGCCAAGGCGGGGGACGCCGCCGCCTCGGGGATCGCCGTGGCCGCCTGGTTGACCACCGTGGTGCTGGCCGCGGCCTTCCGCGGACGGCGGGGACCGGCCGAGACCGCGCTGCGCCGACTGACGTACGGCTCATAAGCTCGCACGCGCGGTGACCGGCGGACCGCCGAGGTCCTCAAGGGGTGACCATCAGCCCGGCTACGCTGAGCTAATGGTCTTCCGGCGATTCCTGGGCTTCGCCGACGAAGACCTGCTGCTGGCCGGTCGGCCGCGCCTCAGGTAGCCGCCCTCGATGACGAAGTCCTCACGCCCGCGCAGCTCCGTCTCCGACAGGTCGCGGTAGTAGTCCCGACGCGCCATCGGGCCGCGACAAATAGCGATCCCAAAATCACGTCATCCAGCGATCCAAGTCACATTTCGGTGATCGGCTGCGGGCGTGACGAAGGGCGTCCATGGCCGGTGTGTGAAGACAGACTTGGACGCCCTTCTGACCGCACTCTATGTCTATCTGGACGATCACGTGATGCCTTCGCGGGGAGGGCCTCGCGGGCGGGGCCGGCCCCCGGTGCTGACCTCGGCCGAGGCGGTGGTCGTGGCGATGGCCCAGGTACTGCTGCGTTGTGATCAGGAGCGCTACTGGCTGCGGATCGCGGCGGCCCGGATCGGTCATCTGTTCCCGCGGTTCCCCTCCCAGGCCGTCTGCAACCGGCAGTTGCGCGAGCTGGGCCCGCAGATGTCGGCGGCGGCCTTGTGGATCGCCCGCCAGGTCCCCACCTGGCACGAACCGCTGCGGCTGATGGACGGCACTCCGGTCCGGTGCGGCGCCTCGCGGGTGACGGTCAACCGGTCGAGCCTGGGCGAGATCGCCGGTTACGGCATGGACCAGTCCCACCACGCCTTCTACTGGGGCGCCAAGCTGATGCTGATCACCACGGGAGAGCACGCGGATCCGCCAGCAGCAGCTGCTGATCGTCACCAGGTTCCTGCTGGCCGTGCGACTCGCCGATCGCCATGAGCCGATGGTGCTCGAAGGCCGCGAGCACCACCTGGGTGAGGTCCCGCGCGGCCACGCCGGTCCTGCTCGTCGAGTTGCCCATGGCTCTGACCGTCGAGCTGGTCGTCAGCAGTCCACCGGCCACCGTACCGGCACCGGTGGCGGCGAGGAACCTACGCCGCGTCAACCGTCAGGGGAATGTGGCTCGTGCTTCCGGGATGGTTGTACGGCACCGCCGGTGGCGGCCGAATGTCAGCCGCTCGCCGGGATCAACCCGGGCCTGCCGGGCCGGTAGCACGGTCAGGCTGGTGGAGAAGCGTCCGCGGCGCGCCTGCGGGCCACCAGTTGAGCGGGCCGGCCAGGCGCATGAGGCTCGGCACCAGCACGGCCCTGATGACGGTGGCGTCCACCAGCACGGCCACGGCCATGCCCACGCCCAGCATCTGCACGAACGTCACCCGCGCCGGGGCGTAGGCGGCGAACGTGAGCGCCAGGATCCCGCCCGCCGCTGTGATCAGCGGCGCGCCCCGCTGCAGGCCGGCGGCCACGGCCCGCTCGGTGTCGCCGGTCCTGTCGTACTCCTCCTTGATGCGTGACAGCAGGAACACCTCGTAGTCCATCGACAGCCCGTAGGCCACGCAGAGCATGAGAATCGGGATGCTTGGGTCGAGGGTCCCGGTCGGGGTGAAGCCGAGCAGGCCAGACAGGTTACCGTCTTGGAAGACCCAGACGATCGCGCCGAACATGACGCCGAGACTGAGGACGTTCAGCAGCGTCGCCTTGAGCGGGATGATGAGGCTGCGTGTCATGAGGAACAGGACGGCGAACGTCACGCCGAGCATGAGCGCCAGCACCAGCGGGAGCCGGTCCACGACCGAGGCCCGGTAGTCCGACAGCTCGGCCGGGTAACCCCCGACCAGTACCTCGAAGGGCGGCTCGATGGAGCGGACGGCCGCCACCAGGCGTACCGGGTCGTCGGCCAGGGCGGCGGCCGAGGGCACTGCCGACAACCAGGTTCCCTGTTCGGTCGCGGTGGTGCCGCGGAAGCGGATCGGGTCGCCGTCGCCCACGCGGCGTCCCCCGGCGAAGGAGCCGGCGGCAGAGTCGACCTGGGCGATGCCCGGCAGCCGGGACAGCGACTCCGCGTACGCGGATATGTCGCCCGCCGCCGGACCTGTCGAGATGATCTGGATGGCGTCGGTCTCCTCGGCCGGGAACGACTGGCGGATGACCTCCTGCGTCTGCCGGGAGGCGGCCTCCGGCGGCAGGATGCGGTCGTCGGCGACGCCGAAGCGCAGCCCGAGGAAGGGTGAGGCGAGCAGGAGCAGCACCGCCGTCGCCAGGCCCCCGAAGACCAGCGGGCGGCGCATCACGCGCACGGCCAGCCCGTGCCAGAACCCCGACTCTCCGGGCTCGGATCGCGTGGACTTGGGCAGCAGCGTGCCGCCGATCGTGGCGAGCACGGCGGGCAGCACGAGCACCGCCGCCACCAGGCCGCCGATCACCACGGCGATGCCCGCGTAGGCGAACGAGCGCAGGAAGTCGAAGGGCAGCGCGAACAGAACGGCCAGCGACATGGCCACGGTGAGGCCGCTGAACAGCACGGTACGGCCCGCGTGCTCGACCGCCCCCGCGATCGCGCTCGCCCGGTCCCGCCCGTCGCGGATCTCCTCGCGGAAGCGCTGGATGACGAACAGGCAGTAGTCGATGCCGAGCCCCAGGCCCATGGCCAGGGTCAGATTCAGGGCGAAGGTGGAGATCTCCGTCCAGAGCAGGACGCCACCCAGCAGCGCCAGCCCGGTCACCATGGCGAACACCCCAGCCAGGATCGGCACAAGAGCCGCCATCGCGCGCCGCTGGTAGAGCCAGAGCAGCACGAACGCCACCGGGAAGATCACCAGCTCCGCCCGGACGAAGTCCTGCCTGGCCAGCGGCACGGTCTCGCGGAAGACCTCCTCGCCGCCCCCGGCACGGACCTGGAGCAGGTCGTCACCGGCGGTGATCCGCGGCACCAGGACGGGCAGCACCCGGGAGCGCACGTGATCGGCGTCGCCGGGGACGCGCACCACGATCAGCGCGTGCCGGCCGTCCGTACTGCGCATGGTCGCGGGCTTGCCGCGGGTCCAGTACGAGGCGGCCTCGGCGACGCCGTCCTCGCGGCCGACCCTGGCGGTCAGTTCGCGACCCGCCGCCGCCACGGCCGGGTCGTCCACGGTGCCCTGCCTCGCGGTGACCAAAAAGATCATGTCCGGGCTGCCGGTGCCGAATCGCCCGGCCAGCTCGGCCTGCGCCCGGTCGGACTCCGAACCGGGCGCCTCGAACCTGGCCAGCGACAACCCCGACGCCGCGCCGGCCGCCAGCACGCCCGCGGCGATCAGCCCGGCCAGCGCCAGTGCCAGCACCAGCCGGCGACGGCGGACGAGCAGGAACCCGAGCCTGCGCAGCGGCGGCCCCACCGTCATTTCCCCGGAGTGCCTGGCCGGGGCGCCGACGGCCGTCACGGGCGCAGTCCCAGGACGTCGAGGAGGCGCTCGAAGCTCTCCTGATCGTGCTCGCGCCACCACCAGCGGGAGTGGATGTCGGTGCCGAAGCTGCCGCAGCCCGTGACGAGCACGGTTCTCATGGGGTCTCCCGGGGAAACTCGGTAAACTGCTCGTGTTTCTCTGCCGAGCCTAGAAATACAAGTAAATGCTCGCATTTGTCAACGAGGAGGTCGGCCATGCCTGAACGCTCAGTTCGTCGGCAGGCGCGCGGCCTGAAGCGCATGGCCGAGATCCTCGACGCCGCCGAACTGGTGGTCGCCGAAGTGGGTTACCTGGAGCTGACGACGAACCAGGTGGCCGCGCGGGCCGGGATCTCGCCCGGGTCGCTGTATCAGTTCTTCCGCAACAAGGAGGAGATCCTCGACGGGCTGGTGACGCGCTACACCGATGACCGGCAGGAGTTCTGGGCCGCCCAGCTCGCCGCCGTCAGTCCGGATGTGCCGCTGGAGACGCTGGTGGAGCGGCTGGTGGATGAGAGTGTGGCGTTCAAGACGGCCTCGCCCGCGTACTGGTCGCTGCTGTACGGCACTGCCACCGGCGATCGGCTGGCGGCGGCCTCGCAGCAGTTGCACGAGGCCATCGCGGGGCACATCGCGGCCATGTTGCGCCGTCGCACTCCCGGGCTGCCGGAGGAGCGGGCGCTGCTCACCGGGACGATGGCGCTGGCCATGGTGAAGGCGGTGATGCCGATGATCACCACGGCCACGCAGGAACGGGCGGCGGAACTGGTGGCCGAGCTGCGACTGATGCTGGTGCGGTACCTGAGCTGAGCGCGCCGCCAGGTGCCAGGGGACAATCGGGCAAGCCTTTCCGGCGGCGTCCGTGCGCCCGCTCGACCGGTGAACGCCATGAGCGCGCGACGCGCTCGGGTTCCGGCTGGGGATCGGGCGTCGGCGGGGCCGGGCGCGGGAGGGGCCAGCGGGCGGGGCAGCCACCAGTCGCGGTGCCCGAGCAGCCTCATCAGGGCGTGATGGGTGCGCCCGCCGAAATTACATCCGTGCAGGTCAAGCGGCATGTGCGTACTCGTGAAGGACGCCGCCGAGCCGGTCTCGTCGGCGTATGTGCAGGTCACTGATTCGCCCCGGGTCCGTGATCGGGTCCGGGGCAGGACGCAGCGGGGCGGCTTGGTCCAGGGCGAAATGATGGGCCGGGCATGCAGCGGATAGTAGATCCGCTCATCAGCCCACAGCGTGCTCACCGTGACGATGCCGTTGTCGGTCTTGCCCAGGCGGCCCAGCCACTGGCGGCCCACATGCGCGGTGGCCTTCCCATCGTTGCGGTCCCCGCTGTCATCGATCACCAACACCCCATCCGGATGGGACGCGGTCGCCGCCTCGGCCGGCAATAACTCCACCCGCCGGGCATTGAACCCGCTCGGGATCCCAGCACGACTCCGACAGGAAATACTGCCCCCGCTGCGCCGCCGCGCTCTTGGACCCGGCCACCGGTTCAGCCCCGGCCAGCGCCGCGGCCGTCTTGTTCCGCTTCCGCGGCGCCGGCAACCCCGTCACATACTCCCGGACCCCGCGCCGCTGCCCCAGATGAGTGAACAGATCATCAAACCTGGTCGCCTACCCCTCCAGCGCCCCTGGCGCGGGCGGAGCAGGTTTGGGCTTGGTCATCGCCTGGCTCCCTTCTCGGGAGCCCCCGCGACACCATCCCCGCCCAGCCAGAATCTTGATCTAACGGACTATCGGTAGCAGCCGACGACTCATTCGCGCGGCGCGTGTTGCCGCAGGAACGTCCGCACCACGGCTTGTGACTGGTCCGCCCTGGGGCTGAGCCAGAAGCCCAGGTGATCCTCATTCTCCATCCAGTAATGTTGCGCGCCGGGTATCCGCTCGGCCGCGTATTCTCCATGGTCGAAGGACACATCGCCGTCCTGCCTTCCGTGGATCACCAATGTCGGAGCCGTGATCCGCTCCAGAGGAGAACCGCCGCGCCGGGCTTGCGCCGCGTCGTTGTCGGTGCCCGGCCAGCGCTCCTCGTAGGGAAATGTCGTTTCGAACATCGCCTCGAAGAGCGTCCGCACGCGTGGCGTGTTCATGATGTACGAGAGCCGCCCGGCCCGCTGTTCCTCGTTGAAGGTGCTGGTCTCGTCCAACGTCGCCGAGACCACGGTCTCGAACGAGAGCATCGCCGTCAGCCGGGTGAGCTTCTGCCCGACGGTGTTCAGGAACGTTCTCCGCAGTGACGAGCTCGGCTTACCGGGGGGCTGCTGTTTGCTCACTCCGCCGATGGAGACCATCCCCCAGATCCGATCCGGATGGCGTGCGGCGAAGGTGTAGCCCACCGGGCTCCCGGCCGAGACCGCGAGGACTCCGACCCGGTCGATGCCGAGCTCATCCAGCAGCGCGGCGAGCAGGTCGGCCTGCTCCTCGTTGGTCCGGCCGCTCTCCAAGGGCGTGCCGAGGTAACCGGGCCGCGAAGGACTCAGGATGCGGAACCCGTCCTGCTGCAGCCAGCCGGCGAACAGTCGTCCCTGGTCGGCTCCGCCGAGCCCGGCGTGAACAGACAGCAGCACCGGACCTTCCGTACCGTACAGGTCGTACTCGATCGGGCCACGCCGCGTCTGGGCCGTCCGCAGGTCGATCTGGACACCGGGGAAGAGCTCCCGGCGCGGGCCGGTGTCGATGCTGCCGTCCCAAAGAAGCAGCCCGGCGACTACCGCGGCCGGGATCCCGACCAGGACAGCGAGCACCACTCTGAAGATCTTGATGACTCTTCGCTTGGGCACCGCTGCGACACCCTTCGGTATCTGGCCTGAAGTCACGGCAGCGTCTCGATGGCGGCCTGGCGCGTTGCCTGGACGAACCTCAATGGGGTCCTCATAACCCGCAATGGTCGTCCAGCCGCTGGTGCGGGTCATCCCACAGGTGGAGTCTTCTGCCACTACCACACCGGGATCAACGACTGACCGAGCTACAACGCTGGGAGCAGCCCGCCAGTACGGTGGTGAGAGCACTGACCACCCATGACCGGCTCTGCGAATTCAACCTGTGTACCTAAGTTTTGGAAGATCAGCCCACGTTACCTCAGCGGCTGGTGCTCACTTAGAATGCCTCTGTTAGATCCTGCGCTATTACAACCGTGGCCGTCGCCACCGAGGACGAGCAACGTCGGTGGCAAGCGCGGCATCGTCACCGACACGCTCGGCATCATCTTCGCCGTGGCCGTCGCCGCCGCAGGCCTGTCCGACAACGTGATCGGCAAAGGGCTCCTCGACCAAACCAAAAGCGCCTACCCGACGATATCCAAAACCTGGGTCGACACCGGCTTCAAGAACGCCTCAATCGAACACGGCGCCACGTTAGGCATCGACGTCGAAGTCGTCTCCAGAAAAGCCGAAACCCGCGGATTCCACGTCGTCAAACGCCGCTGGGTCGTCGAACGCAGCTTGGGCTGGCTCATGCTGTATCGCCGGGTAACCCGCGATTATGAAACCCTGCCCGCCAGCTCTCAAGCCATGATCCACATCGTGTCGATCAACTACCTGACAAAGCGCATAAAAGACGAAAGCACCCCAACCTGGCGCGGCACTTACTAGAACATAAGCCGCAACCTACTCAAATCAAATGCCCTCTCAAATGTGGCCTCGCGGTAGTCATGCCAAGCGGCGAGCTCCGTTCATCGAGCGCCACCCGCCGCGGGCGCGTCGCTGATGCCGTCGCCGACCAGGGCGATCGATCCGTGGCGGGTGCGCAGTTCGGTGACGGCGGAGGGCTTGTGCTCGGGCAGCATGGTCGCGGCGCGGTAGTCGTCGATGCTGACGGCGGCGGCGATGTCGGCCGCGACTTGGGGTTTGTCGGCGGACAGGAGCATGACGGTCTTGCCCTGGGCCTGCAGCCGGATCGGTTGTCGCGGAACCATGTGTCGGCGAGACGTCGAGACCTTCAAGGCCGCTACTCGTCGATCCAGCCGTTCTCAACTGCCCACTCGTGCGTCATGGCTTCGGCCGCGGGCAGCGTGAGGAACGAAACGGCATACAGAACAACGAGGAGCCCGATCGGAACGGCCCACGCGCGAGGACGGGTTTCCGGCGGACCGGCCCCATCTTGTCCAGCGTCGGCAGGGCGGTCCCGACGTAGCCGCGTCGCCGGGAGCCGACGGTCGGCAGGCCTCAGTACCCACGACGCGATGGCGCACACCCCGAACATCAGTGGCACCCCCCACGCCTGAAGACCGTCGCCGAGTATCAGATGCGACGCCACGGCACTCGACCACAGGAAAAAGGCGCCCACGTAGGCCCATTCCTTGATCAGCCGGAGCTCGGGCGCGATGATCGCGACGGCCGCCCCGACCTGCCACACGCCGAGAATGTAGACGAAGTAGCGCGGGTATCCCAGGTGGCGCATCTGGACTTCCATCCATTCGATCGGTACAAGATTCCACACCGATCCAGCAGCCAACTCGAAGACGATGATAAACGTGGTGGCCCAAAAGGCGATGGGGCGGATTCGGCTCAAGTTCCAGCCGCTTCGTGCGACGGTGGCCGCCTTATCATTGGTGCGCTGGAATATTTTTGGCATGTTAATGAGTCTCCTTACAGGGGTTGTGCACAACTTCGGTTCGAAGTCGCGGCCTCGCTGTGGTTCCCGGGGAAGTTTCCAACGGATTCGCCTCACCGGTACGGCGCGGGCATGGCGCCTGGGCGGCTCGTGGAAGCACCGCGCCGACACGCTGATGCCGCGGGCGTGGGCCAGTTCGCCGGCGCTGGATTCGGTGCTTTCATGCCGGTCAGATCGTCTCGAAGTTGGCCATCATGCCCATGTCCTCGTGCTCGAGGTTGTGGCAGTGGAACATGTAGCGTCCGCGGTAGCCGTCGAACCGGGTGATCACCTCCACCGCCTCGCCGGGGCGCAGATCGACGGTGTCCTTGCGGCCGGCGTCGTATGGGCCGGGCGCGCGGCCACCGCGGGAGAGCACGCGGAAGTTCACCAGGTGCAGGTGGATCGGATGGTGCAGGTCCACCACGAAGCGCCAGATCTCCACGTCGCCGAGCCGGGGCCGGGCGTCGATTCGGGACGGCGCGTACGGCCGGCCGCCGATCGTCCAGCCGTGCCGGTCACCGAGGCGCCCGCCGCGGAAGGAGAAGTCCCGGGTCACGGTCGCTTGCGCGCGGTCGAGTGGTTCGATTTCGCTGAGCCGGTCCGGGATGTGGCTGTCCTCTTTGTCGCGCCGGGCGACGCGGAACCGCATCACTTGGGCAGTCGATCCGGTGCCGAGCCGGTTGATCAGGGTGACCTCGGAGCCGACCGGGTAGCGGCCGAAGTCGACGACCAGGTCATAACGTTCGGCCGGGGCTATCGGGAGGTGGTCGTGCACGCGCGACGTGTCGAGCAGGCCCTGGTCCGAGCCGATCTGCGTGAAGGCCTGGCCACCGGGTGGCGGTGGGTCGAGCGCGAGGTCGTAGCGGCGGGCGTTGGACGCGTTGAGCACCCGCAGTCGGTGTCTGGTCGCCGACACTTCGGCCACCGGCCAGGGTGCGCCGTTCACCAGGATCACGTCACCGAGCACCCCCTCGATGTAGGAGTCCTCGACGCCGTGCACGGTGGTCAGTGACCGGTCGACGGACGGGTAGTGCATCGAGCCGTCCTCGGCGAACGCTCGGTCGGTGATCATCAGCGGCAGTTCGCGCTCGCTGTGCGGCAGCGGCAACGCGTCCTCTTCGGTGTCCCGTATGAGGTGGAATCCGGCCAGGCCGCGGTAGACGGCGGGCCCGGTGAAGTCCATCCGGTGATCGTGGTACCAGAGCGTCGATGCATGCTGCTGCAACGGGTACACGTAATCGCGCATGCCCTGAGTGACCCTCGCGTGCGGATCCTGCATGCCCGTGTGCCCGCCGTGCGAGTGCGTTGTGTGCGTGCCGCCGGCGGGCAGCACCAGGTCGGTGGTGTAGCCGTCGGACTCCGACGGGGTGCGGCCGCCGTGCAGGTGGACGACGGTCGGTACCGGGAGTTCGTTGCGGTGCCGGACGATCGCCGTCCGGCCGCTGCGGGATTCGATGGTCGGCCCGGGGAACGTGCCTTGGTAGCCCCAGATCGGCGTGCGCAGTCCGGGCAGGATCTCCACCGTGGTCTGCCGCTGGACGATCTCGTACCGGTCGGCGTCCGCGTCCCGCGCGATCGGGGCCAGCACAGCCGGAATGGGCAGCGGGACCTGGAACGGCGCGGGTAGCGGCACTTTGCTGGTGAGCAGTTCCCCGGAAGTCGCAGCGGATCCGAACAGCCGTGGCCCGGCGAGCCCGGCGGCGAACAGCGCGCCCGCCCCGCCGGTCAGGCTGAAGAACCGGCGCCGGGACAGCCTGCTCATCGCTGCCCCCTGGGCTGCTCTCCGGCTGTCCGCCAGATCCCGACCAGCATGATCGACGCGTACATGGCGAGCGCGACGCCCAGCGGGAAATGCAGGTCCAGCTCACCGGCCACTCCCGCGAAGTACTGTCCGGACTCGCCCAGGAACAGCAGCAGGCTCGCCCAGAACGGCCAGCGCGTCCCGGCTCGCCGCCAGAGCACCGCCGACAGCACGACCTGCGCCAGCCCGAAATAGGTGACCAGGTCGGCGCCGAGCGTGTGCAGCGCCAGCATGTCGTAGTCGCCGATCATGTAGCGGCCGGCGAACACCGGCTGGGCGAAGATCGCGACGGTGTGCGCCGTGACGATCCAACGCATCACGCCCAGCACCGCCCGTCCACGCAGCCGCGGCGGAGCTTTCTGAGTCTCGATTGTTGTCGCCGTCGTGGGCGTGGACATGGTGAGGTCTTCCTTCTCAATCTGTTGCTTACAACGGGGGTTCACTGCTCGCACGAGTCAGGGGAGGGTCGGACGCGGGCCGCCCTTGAGCCAGACGAGGGACCCCGGCTTGCGGGCTTCGCGACGGATTCTCGACACCGCGAAATTGGTGGTCACTTCCTTGATCGCCGCGCCCATGCGGCCGCCGACGTAGACGTTCACCGCGGTATCGTCCTTACCGGCGAGCTGTCGGATGGCCACGCGCCGGCCGAGGCTGGCACACGCTCCCGAGAAGGCCAGTCTGATCGTCGCCGGTTCGGTCCCCGCGATACGGCTCAGCACGGTGTTCGCGGCCTGCGCCCCGAGCGGCCCGGCGGCGTAGCAGCTCATCCGCAGCGGCTGGCCCGACGGTGCGGCGGAGTCGCCGGCCGCGACGACGCGGTCGTCGTCGACGCTGGTCAACGTCTCGTTGGTGAGCAACCGGCCGAGCTCGTCGGTCTGCAGCCCGCTCGCGGCCGCCAGCTGCGGCACGCCGAAACCGGCCGCCCAGATGGTCAATGCGCTCGCGCGCACCGCACCGTCGGCGAAGACGACCGCGGCCGGCCGGACCTCGGTCACCGCGACGTCCTCGAGCACCGCGGCGCCGTGCCGGGACAGCCACTTGGCCACGGCTCGGCGACCCGGTGCGCTGAAGGACGGCGCCAGGGTCCGGCCACACACCAGCGTGACCGTGCGTCCTTGTTCGGCCAGTTCAGCGGCCGTCTCGATACCGGTCAACCCACCGCCGACCACGGTGACCGGAGCATCGAGGGGCAACTCCTCCAGCCTGGCGCGCAACCGTTGCGCGGTCTCGAATTCAGCGATGTCGAACGCGAATGCGGCCGCGCCGGGCACCGATGACGGTGTCGCCCCGGTGCTGCCGACCGCGTAGATGACGTAGTCGTAGTTCAGCGCGCGGCCCGATGCCAGCTGCACTGTGCGGGCGGCGGTGTCGATGCGCGTGGCGCTGTCGACGACCAACTCGATCCCCTCGCCCAGTAGCGTGCCGTAGCCCACCGTGGCCTCGCCGGTGCCGGCCACGAACTGGTGCAGCCGGACTCGTTCGACGAACTCCGGGCGGGGATTGACCAGAGTGATGTCGATGTCGGCGCGCATCCGCAAATGGTTGGCCGCCAGTGTTCCGGCGTAGCCGCCGCCGATGACGACGACCTTGTGGGGTGTGTGGTGTTCAGACGTGGGCATGGCGAGGTCTTCCCTTCTCGATCTCAACGAGGAAGTGCGGCTTGTGACCCGATGGGATTGGTCCTTCATCACGAAGTGGCCGGCCCCAGGGGACGATCACGCATGCCGACGAGGTCGGCTTTTCCTGCGTGCTGGATGGTGTCTCACCAGTTCGACAACCCAACACCTCGAAATGTGAGGCGATACGCCAACCTCACAGTTCACTGCGCTGTCTTGTCGAACTGGTAAAGGCAGATGCGACCAAGGGAGCCGACGACACTCATGACCACCCCATCCGAGCCGGAAGGCGACCAGCTCGATCCCGGCCTGAGCGCGATCATGAGTGAACGGCGCCACCTGATCAATCTCGCCTACCGGCTCCTGGGCTCCCTGGACGACACCGAAGACGTCGTCCAGGAGACCTACACCCGCTGGTACGCCCTGTCCCGGCGGCAGCAGGACGCCATCGCATCCCCCGGCGCCTGGCTGACGACGGTGGCCAGCCGCATCTGCCTCAACCTGCTCTCCTCGGCACGCGCCCGGCGAGAGACCTACGTGGGCGAATGGATCCCCGAGCCGCTACCCGAACCTACCGAGTGGATCACCGGGCGGGCGGACGGCATCACCGTCGACCCTGCCGACCGGGTCACCCTGGATGAGTCGGTCAACATGGCCTTCCTCGTCGTGCTCGAATCGATGACCCCGGCCGAGCGCGTCGCGTTCATCCTGCACGACGTCTTCCGCTACTCCTTCGCCGAAGTGGCCGACATCGTCGGCCGTACCCCGGCGGCCTGCCGCCAGCTCGCTTCCTCGGCCCGCCGTCGCATCCGCGCGCCGCAGACTCCCGCGCCTGTGGCGGCCGGGCAGGCCCGCATCGTCAAAGACTTCAAGCAAGCCTGGGAGGTCAAGGACATCAATGCCCTCATCGGCCTCCTCGACCCCGACGCCACGGCGATCGCCGACGGCGGCGGCATCGTCGGCGCCTTGCTCCACCCGATCGAAGGTGCCGAGCAGATCGCGCGCTCCCTGGTCAATCTCGAGGGCAGGCTACACAAGCTGACGATCCTGGAGCGTACGGTCAACGGCCAGCCCGGCCTGGTTGCCCAGCAATACGGCATCACCGTATCGGTGTACGCGTTCGACATCGCAGGCGGCCGGATCAGGCGCATCTGGGCGGTACGCAACCCCGACAAGCTCAGGCCGTGGACGATGGGGCCGCCGCAGTAGGAGAGTCAGGAACAGCAAGTGGTGCCGAACGATAGAAGATGATCTTAGCGAGTCCGGGACACGCTGGGTTTCGCGTGCGCCTTACTTGAGGTCAAAGGGTTCCGCGAGCGCCCCCAGCCCGCGATGGACGGGCATCGCCGCAGACCGGTGAAACCACACAAGACACTCGATCTCAGTCGCCTTCCTTCACCTGCCAACGCATGGATATTTCACACGATCACAGGATGGATGGACAGAAGATGACGTACGCACAGGAGTTGCCGCTGCAGATGCGGCGGAACGGGTTCGACCTGGTCGAAGAACTGGCCAAGGCGCGAGATGGCGGGGGCGTCGTGCGGATGGAGACGCCGTTCGGCCTGCCCGCCTACCTGGTCTGCCGCCACGATGATGTTCGCCAGGTGCTGTCGGATCCGGCTGCGCAGGCTCGAGCCGCGCATCACCGAGATTGTCCAGGCGGCTCTGGACGACCTCGAGCGGGCCGGCACACCGGCCGACCTGGTGGCGCACTTCGCGCTGCCGGTGCCCTCGCTGGTGATCTGCGAACTGCTGGGCGTGCCGTACGCCGACCGCGCCGCCTTCCAGAAGCGTTCCGTGCGCATGCTCGACACCTCGTTGCCGATGGAGCAGCGCGTCGCGGCGCAGCGGGAGGACCGCGCCTACATGGCCGGCCTGGTCTCCCGCGCCCAGGCCGACCCGGGCCAGGACATGCTCGGCATGCTGGTACGCGAGCACGGCGACGACCTCAGCACCGACGAGCTGATCGGCATCGCGGGACTGCTGCTACTGGCCGGGCACGAGACCACCTCGAACATGCTCGCCCTGGGCACCCTGGCCCTGCTGCGACACCCAGACCAGCTCGCCACGATCCGCAAAGATCCGGCGCAGATCGAGCCCGCCATAGAGGAGCTGCTGCGCTGGCTGTCCATCGTGCAGTCGCTACCGCCGCGCACGACCACGACGGAGGTGGAGATCGCCGGCCATACCATCCCTGCAGGTTCGCTCGTGATGCTTTCGCTTCAGTGAGCGACCTGTTCGAGCGCGGCATCGGCGTCAAGGTGCTGGAGGGCATCGCGGCCGGCAAGCACACCGAACGCTCCCTCATAATCGACCTGGCCCTCGCCCTGGCCGAAGACCGCCGCCGCGACATCGTCCGCAAGACCAAAGACGGCTTCGAAGCTGGCGGCCGCCGCCCCGTGGTCGACGACAACAAACGCGCCGCCATCCTCGCCCGACGCCAGCGCGGCGAATCCATCCGCACCATCGCCGCCGGCGTCAAGGTCTCCATCGGCGTCGTCCACAAGGCCCTGACCGCCGCCCAAGCGGAACAGCGACCGTAGACACCCACTGCCACGCCGGTGAGCCATTCAGCTACCGAACGTTACTTTGGGGCTGGGGTCAGCTTCGGGAGCAGGACGCCGAGAAGACGGGTGACGGGCTGCGCATAGAGCAGGACGAACAGGGCGACGACCCGGTCCAGCAGCACCCGCCGCCTGCGGCCAGTCCGTGACCCGTGGCTCAGGTTGGATTCAGGTTATTGATCTACCACGCTGTGCCCATCGCATTTCTCGCGATTGCCGTACGTGCAGCAAGACTGAGTGACATGTCTGGGTGAAGGGGTGGGGCCCACGGCGGGCGGAATTCTCGATGATGGACGAAAGGACGTCGTGCGCCGAGCATGACCTTGCGGACCGCGTCGCCAGGAATGCGCCGCTGGCGCTGGCGGCCGTCAAGGAGGTGCTGCGCGCGACGCCGAGCCTCAACGACGGCGACGCCTTCGAGCGCCATGACGAGCCCATCTCCGGGCTGCCCTCCAGCCAGGACGCGCGCGAAGGCGCGCCCGAGGAATATCGGCCGATGTTCGAGGTGAACGTCTTCGGTCTGATCGAAACCACCAGAGCCGCCCTGCCTGTCTTGCGACGTTCGGGCCGAACGATCGTCAACATGTCGTCTGGCGCCGGAATCGCGGGCGGCGGAGGCTATTACAACGCCGCCAAATTCGCCGTGGAAGGGATTTCCGAAGCGCTCGCCGGCGAGCTGAAGCCGTTTGGCATCCGCGTGCTGATCGTCGAGCCTGGGCCGTTTCGCACCGATTTCCTTGGCCGTTCGATCACGATGGCGGCCAACGAGATGCCGGAATACGCCGCGAGCTCGCGCAAGCATTATCGCGAAACCAAAAACGGCAATCAGGCGGGCGATCTCGACAAGGCGATCGCGGTGATCCTGCAGGCAGTCGACGCCGATGACGCCCCGCTTCATCTGCCACTCGGCCTGATCGCGCACTCGATTGCTGAGCGAAAGCTGGCTGCCTTCCGCAGCGATATCGACGCCTGGCGCGACATCACGATCGCCACCGATTTCGATCAGCCCTGAGCGCTGGCCGCGAGCTCTGTTTGAACGTTAACATCTGACTGGAAAGCGATCATGATCGCAACTTTGAAGGGGTTTACCCAACAACTGATGCCGGTGAATGGCATCAAGATCAACGCTGTCACGGGAGGCTCAGGCCCGCCGATCCTTCTGCTTCACGGGTGGCCGGAAACATGGTGGGAATGGCACGATGTGATGCCGCTGCTGGCCGAGTATTTCGGCGTAGTGGCCATCGATCTGCGCGGCGCGGGCTTTTCCGACTGCCCGCTCGACGGCTATGACAAGGCGACGATGGCGCGCGACGCGCACGAAGTCATGGTTGCCCTTGGGCATGAACGCTACGCCGTGTGCGGACATGACATCGGCGGAATGGTCGCCTTGCCGCAGGCCGCCATCTATCGGGAGGCTGTTACCCATCTGGCCGTCCTCGACGTTCCGCTTCCCGGCTGGACCGGATGGGAGGCGACGACCGCAAGGCTTTGGCACTTCAGCTTCCATATGAACCGGGATCTACCCGAGCACCTGATCCATGGCCGTGAATATGACTATATTTCGACCTTCATGTCTGAGCGGTTCTACGATCACAGCACCTTCAATCCGGCGGACATCGAGATCTACGCGAGAGCGATGGCGCTTCCTGGCCGCACCCGCGGCGGCATGGAATGGTATCGGACTCTCACCGCCGACCATGCGGCCGCGCTCGAGTACAAGAAGCAACCGCTCGAGATACCGGTGCTAGGTCTCGGCGGGGATCAGCGCTTCGGTGCGCAGATGGTGCCGATGCTCAAAGAGTTCGCCAGCAATGTGACGGGCGGCTCGATTGCGCAGTGTAGCCACTATGTCGCGGACGAACGGCCGGATGAAGTCGCGGCCGCTCTGATCGATTTCCTCAAGGCCAAGTGAAAATCTGCGACCGCGCCGTCGTGGGCCGGGCGGATCGCGACACTGCGGGCAAGTTGCGCCCGCACCTATCCCGATCGATCGATCAAATAAGAAAGGAAAACTGTCATGTCCGCACCTGTCATTCGCGGCGTCAATCATATCGGCATCACGGTGCCCGACATCGAAGCCGCAAAATCGTTCCTGGTGGAAGCTTTCGGCGGCCAGGTGATCTATCAGTCCTTCGGACCGCAGGATCCGCCGCGGCAGGGACCCGAATTCGAGCGGGCCGTTGGCGCTTTCCCTGGAACGGTCGTGCGCGCGCAGGCGATGGTCAAGATCGGAACCGGGCCCGATATCGAGCTCTTCGAAATGCACGGCCCCGAACAAGCCCAGCCGATCCGAGCGAGCGACTTCGGCATCACGCACTTCGCTCTCTACACCGACGACATCGACGCATCGGTTGAGCGCTTCAAAAAGGCCGGAGGCACCCCACTCACGGCGCCTCGCGCTATTCCCTATGCAACGGAGAAAGGTCCTGGAAACAAGGTCTGCTACTGCCGCATGCCCTGGGGCACGACGATGGAATTTATCACCACGCCGGACCGCATGGCCTATCATGACCAGACGGATCTGCGCAGGTGGCAGGACGAGGACTGAGCAGGGCGGTGAGTTGGTCGTGCGCGGCGACCGCATCGCCGGCTTTCCCCGTCCAGCGGGCGAGGCTGCCCCGGGCGTAGAGGGTGCTGGGGTGGTCGGGGCCGAGGATGTCCTCTAGCTCGGGGAGCAGAGCCCGCGGTTCTCGTAATCCTCCTGAGGGCCCAGGAATGCTCCTGGGGTCCCCAGGAGTCAGGGGCTTACGGCCATGTCGCGGTCTCGGACGCGGTGATCCGGTGGAGGAGCTGAGGGGTGAGGGTCGCAGGGCGTTGGGTGATCCAGCGACGCACCTGGGAACGGTCACGTCCGGCTGCCGTGCCTGCTGTGGTATCAGCATGTACAGGCCCGAGCGGCGGGCCACCAGAGCTCCGGTGCGCACCTGGGTCGAGACCGGGAGCTCAGTGGCGCGGCTTCAACCGGTCGATGCCTCCGGGATAGGCGTTGCCGAGCGCGACGACGACGTCTAGCAGCGCCCCGTACAGCCGGCCGAATTCCCAGTGCTGGTCGGCGAGCTGTCCGCTGGCTCCAGTGCGCGGGTGAGCTCGGCGAGCTGCGTGCGCCACTCCTCCGCTGTGGCGGGCAGACGCGGGGCGGCCGCCTCCGGCCGCTGTTGCGGCGCCTGGGGTGGCGGCGCGGGCTCGGATCGCAGGGACGAGCGGAGTGCGCGCTGCCGGTCAGCGCCTTGAGGAGTTCCTCGGCCACCAGGCGCATGGTGGGCTTGCTGGTGAAGGTCAGCGTCAGCGCGGCGTCTGGCCGCACGGTGCGGTCCCGGCGCGCAGGTCCTCCAGCACCGCCTGCACCGCGAACGTCTTGCCGGTGCCGGCGCAGCCGTGCACGACGCCGGTGGCCTGTCGCCGCGCCCGCTTCAGGAGCGGCCGTCACGGCGTAGCGTGAATTGTCCGTAACGCCGGGCCCGGCAGCGAGGAAACATCTGAAAGCACATTCCTCGGCGAGGGCCGCCCGCGCCCCCGTCAGGCCCGGCGATCGTCGCCGATCCATCAGGGAGAGATCTTGACGCACAGTGGCAAAAAGACGGACCCGCGGGATCCGGAGTACGCCGACGCCCCGGCTGCAAGGATCAATCCGCACACTCCTCACCCCGCCCGGATCTATGACTTCTTACTGGGCGGCAAGGACAACTTCGCCTCCGACCGTGAGGCCGCCAAGGGGCTCATCGAGCTGTCGCCGGGCACCCGTGAGGGCGTGCGCGCCCACCGTGCCTTCGTGAGCCGGGCCGTACGGTATCTGGCGGCCGAAGCCGGCATCACCCAGTTCCTCGACATCGGCACCGGGCTCCCCACCCAGGACCCCACCCACGTCATCGCCCAGCGGGCCGTGCCCGAGACCCGGGTGGCCTACGTCGACAACGACCCCATCGTCCTCGTGCACGGGCGTGCCCTGCTGACCGGTGACCCGGCGGGCGCGACGGAGATGATCGAGGCGGACCTGCGGCAGCCACAGAAGATCCTGTCCGACCCCGCGGTCCGGGAGGTGCTCGACTTCACTCGTCCCGTGGCCGTCATCCTGGCCGGGATCCTGCACTTCGTCACCGATGACGAGGACCCGTACGGGGTGGTCGAGCAGCTCAAGGCGGCGGTGCCCAGCGGCAGCCACCTGCTGCTGTCGCACATCACCATGGACTTCGCCGACAACCTGAGCCGCGAGGAGTTCACCAAGCCGTACGACAACAGCTCCGCCCCCATGGTGCCGCGCAGCCACGACGAGACGCTGCGCTTCTTCGAGGGCTGGGACCTCCTGGACCCGGGCCTCGTCGAGGTCGTCACGTGGCGGCCGGACCCGGTCGAATACCAGGAACAGATCCCCGGCGGCCACGCCTGGGCCTACGGCGGCCTCGCCGTCAAACCCTGAGACACCCCCGCGTGCGCCGTCCGGCCCACGCGGCCGCGCACGTCACGCCACTACACGAAGTAGCGTGCCTGGAGGCGGAACAGCTCGGCGTAGAGCCCGCCGGAGCGGCTCAGCGCGTCGTGGGTGCCGACCTCGGCCACCCTGCCCCGCTCCAGCACGACGATGAGGTCGGCCGCCTGAGCTGTGGTGAGCCGGTGCGTCACCAGGACGGTCACGCCGCCCCGCAGCCGGCCCATGCCGGCGTACTGCTCGAACAGCCACTCCTCGGCCCGCGCGTCCAGGCTGGCGGTCGGCTCGTCCAGAACGCCTCCAGGATGCGGCCCTTCCCCGGCCGGTACAGACCGCACAGCAGCTTCACCAGGATGGACTTGCCCGCGCCGTTCTCCCCGACCAGGGCGACCACGGAGCCGGCCGGCGGCTCGACGTCGACACCGCTCAGCGACGGCCGGTCCCGGTCCCAGTACCGGAGGCCGAGCCCCTCCAGCGTGACGCCCCGCTCCAGCCGGGACGGCGAACAGCGGAAGGACCACCAGGATCGGGACGACCGAGGCCATCAGCAGCGCCGACGACACCCAGACCAGCGCCCCCCGGTGGGCCGCAGAACCCGGTCGAAGCCCTCGCGGAGGCCGTTGCGGGCCGGCGCGGAACGCCGCCGCCCGGCCGGCCCGGCCGGGACGTTCGTGGATCTCCAGCGTCGGCGTCGTTCCGGCCACGTCGATGAACCGGTGCTCCACCTCGTTCTGGAGCTCCTCCGACAGGCGCAGCCGGGTGAAGTAGCCGGCGATGAACGTGCTCTGGGTGAGCATCACGAACGCGGCCAGGCAGAGCGACAGCACTGGCACCGTGCTCGTCGCGTGGTCGCTCGCCGCCTCGCTGAACAGGCCGAGCAGCATCGCGAGGCCGACCCCGGTCACCTGTTCGAGGATCGCCACGGCCACCACGACCGTCGTGGCGCCGGCCGTCAGCTCGTGGAAAATGTCGCAGAGGCCAGCGGCCGGCTCGTCCATGATCAGCAGCCGGGCGCCGTGCCGCAGGCCGAACATGGCGCGGGCGATGGCGATGCGCTGCCACTCGCCGCCCGACGCGTCGGTCATCACCGTGTCCGAGCCGTCCGGAAGCCTGCCGATGAACTCGCGGAGCCTGGCCTGCGCCGCCACCGCGCGCAGGCACTCGTCGGCCTTAATGGCGGCCTTCAGCGTGCCCGCCCGCCTGGCGTGCCGGTTGGCACCACCGCGGCGGCACCGAGGTCGGCGTCAACGGTGCCGGTGCGGCTTTGTACGGCCGTTCAGGCGGGCGGGAGTCATGGGTGAAAAAGGGGCGCGGGAGGGTAAGGACGGCGTTTTTCCGGGCGATCGAGGGCAGGCGTCATGGCCGCGGCGACGTAAGAAAACCGGACGATCAGGCGGGCGGGGGCTCAGGGGCGGGGTGCGGGTCTCGGGGACGGGTCCTGAGGGCTCAGGTGGACCCGCCATCACTCGCCGAGTCGGCGGCGTGACCGTCGGTCCGGATGTGGTCCACGCTCCTCCTCGATCAAGTTGGGTGGCTAGCCGCATTAAAGGAGGGGACTTTCGCCGACACAAGGGTGAAATCGTTTGCAATTTAGGTAACGTTCCGGTAACTAACGCCGAAACGGTCGCTGAAATGCGCAGACATCAGCGATGCCAACTCGTTACGCGACGGAGGGGTTCACGGTCGGACATTGGCGTGTTACAACCCGATTAATTGATCTCAGAGATAAACAAAGGGGCAGGTGGTGCGCATGTCGTACAAGCCACCCAATCGCGCCCCGGGCGGCGCTCCACCGGCGGGTCCTGCCGCGCTGCGCCGGGCGAACCTCTCGCTCGTGCTGCGCGAGCTGCGCGACCACAGGGTCCTGTCCCGCGCCGACATCGCCGAGACGACCGGGCTGCACCGCGCCACCGTCTCCAACCTGATGGCCGAGCTGCTGGAACGGCGTCTCGTACGCGAGGTCGGCGTCAGGCACGTCGGCGCAGTCGGCCGCCCCAGGCGCGCGGTGGCCTTGCACGGCGCGCACGTCGGCGCGCTCGGCATGGAGATCAACGTCGACTACATCGCGGTCCACGGCACCGACCTCAGCGGCCGGGTCCTGGTCGAGCGCCGGATCGTGCACGACGCGGTGGGCAGCGGCCCGGACGGCTCCGTGCGGCGGCTCGCGGCCGTGGCAGGGCAGGCCGTCGAGGCCATGCGGCGGGCCGGAGCGACCCCCGCCGGCATCGCGGTCGCCGTCCCCGGGCTCGTGGACGTCACCCGCGGCGTCGTGACGCTCGCCCCCAACCTGTCCTGGCACGAGCTGCCCCTGGCCGAGCGGCTGACCTCCGTGCTCGGCCCGTTGCGCCTGCCGGTACGGGTGGACAACGACGCGAACCTCGCCGCCCTGGCCGAGTACACCTCCGGCGTCGCCGCCGGCACGCCCTACCTGGTGTACCTCACCGGCGAGGTCGGGGTCGGCGGCGGCATCATCCTGGACGGCCGGCTGCTGCGCGGCGCGGACGGCTTCTCCGGCGAGGTCGGGCACCTCCAGGTGGACCCCCACGGCGCCCAGTGCGGGTGCGGCCGCGCCGGATGCTGGGAGACCAAGGTCGGCCTGGCCGCGCTCGTCCGCGCGGCGATGCCCGAGCAGGCGTACGGGCTGCCCGGCAGGCCGGTGCCCGACCCCGGCGAACGGGTGAGCGACATCGCCGGCGGCCTGGCCGCGGGCGACCCGCGGATGACGGCGGCGGTGGCGCAGGTCGGCGAGTGGCTCGGGCTCGGCGGCTCGATCCTGGCCAACCTGTTCAACCCGCGCGTGATCGTCATCGGCGGCTACTTCGCCTCGCTGGCCCGGTGGCTGCTGCCGCACGCGCAGGACCAGCTGGACCGGCTCATGGTGGCGGCCCCCGCCGCCCAGTGCCGCTTTGTCGCCTCCACGCTCGGCTTCGGCGCCGCCTCCCGGGGCGCCGCCAGCATGGTGGTCAGCGACGTCATCGACGACCCGACGGCGATCATCGGTACGTCACCCCGGCCGGCACCCGTCTGACGGCCCCGCAGACCTGGAGACGGCACCCTCCAGCACCCCGCAAGATCCGCTCCACGAAGTGGCAACAGCGCGGCGGCGCGCGCCTTGCCTGACGTCCCCCCGGTCAGGAAGGGTTTCCATGTCACCACGTCATCGCACGTGGGCCAGGCTGCTCCGTGCGGCCCTGCCGTTACGCGGACGGCGCCTCAGGCGCCGAGCCGTGACGACGATGGCCTTATCCGCCCTCGTCGCCCCCCTCGCCGTCCCTCTCGTCCCGATCCTCGCGGCGCCCGTGAGCGCCGAGGCCACCACGGCGGCCGAGCCCGCCTACAAGGTCCTCGTCTTCTCCAAGACGACCGGTTTCCGGCACGACTCCATCCCCGAAGGCATCGCGGCCGTGCAGCGACTCGGCCAGGACAACGACTTCGCGGTCGACACGACCGAGGACAGCGCCCTGTTCACGGACCAGAACCTGGCCCAGTACAAGGCCGTGATCTTCATGTCCACGACCGGTGACCCGCTGAGCACGCAGGACCAGAAGGACGCCTTCCAGCGCTACATCCAGAACGGCAACGGTTTCGTCGGCGTCCACGCGGCCGCCGACAGCGGCTACACCTGGGAGTGGTACGGCAAGCTGGTCGGCGCGTACTTCAAGAGCCACCCGGCGATCCAGCAGGCCACGGTCAAGGTCGAGGACCCGGCGCACCCGTCCACCAAGGACCTGCCGACGACCTGGACCCGTAGCGACGAGTGGTACGACTACCAGGCGAACCCGCGCCAGACGGTCCACGTGCTGACGTCGATGGACGAGACCTCCTACACCGGCGCCACGATGGGCGCCGACCACCCGAACACGTGGTGCCAGGACTTCGACGGCGGCCGTTCGTGGTACACCGGGCTCGGCCACATGAAGGAGAACTACAGCGAGCCGAACTTCCTGAAGCTGCTGCTCGGCGGCATCCAGACCGCCGCGGGCGTCGTCAAGGCCGACTGCTCGGCCTCGCAGAGCTCCAGCTTCGAGAAGGTCACCCTCGACGACGACACCTCCAACCCGATGATGGTGGACGTCGCGAAGGACGGCCGGGTCTTCTACATCGACCGCCTCGGCGAGGTCAAGATCATCAAACCGGCCGGCGGCACCGTGACGGCGGCCGATCTGGACGTCTTCACCGCCAACGAGAGCGGTCTGCTCGGCCTCGCGCTCGACCCCGGCTTCGACACCAACCACTGGGTGTATCTGTACTACTCGCCCACCGGGACGAACGTCGACCGGCTGAGCCGCTTCACCGTCACCGGCGACACCCTGGACCTGGCGAGCGAGAAGAAGATCCTCGACGTCCCGGTCCAGCGGGCCGAGTGCTGCCACCACGGCGGCGGCATGGTGATCGACCCGAAGACCGGCGACCTCTGGCTGGGCACCGGCGACAACACCAACCCGTTCGCCTCCGACGGCTACACGCCGATCGACGAGCAGTCGGGCCGGTCGAGCTGGGACGCCCAGCGCAGCGCGGGCAACACCAACAGCCTGAGCGGCAAGCTGCTGCGCATCCACCCCGAGGACGACGGCACCTACACGATCCCATCGGGCAACCTGTTCGCACCGGGCACGGCGAAGACCAAGCCGGAGATCTACGGCATGGGCTTCCGCAACCCGTTCCGCATGGGCCTGGACCCCAAGACGGGTCACATCATGCTCGGCGAGTACGGCCCCGACGCCAACTCCGCCAGCGCCACCCGCGGCCCGCAGAACACCGTCGAGTGGAACATCGTGTCCGAGCCGGGCAACTACGGCTGGCCGTACTGCGTCGGCGACAACACCCCGTACGTCGACTTCAACTTCGCCACGAGGCAGTCGGGGTCGGCGTTCAACTGCGCGGCGCCGGTCAACGACTCGCCGAACAACGACGGCCTGACCAGCCTGCCGCCGGTCATCCCCGCGACGGTCTGGTACCACTACGCGGCCGACCCGCAGCACTTCCCGGAGCTGAGGGGCGGCGCCCCCATGGGCGGCCCGGTCTACCGTGACGACCCCGACCTGCAGTCGGACGTCAAGTGGCCGGCGTACTGGGACGGCAAGGCGCTGTTCGGCGAGTGGAACAACGACAAGATCTGGTCGTTCCAGCTCGACGAGGACAGCACCGAACTTGTTGAGATGAACCCGATCCTCGGCACGTTGCCGTTCAAGAAGCCGATGGACATGAAGTTCGGCCCCGACGGCGCGCTCTACGTGATCGAATGGGGCTCCGGCTTCGGCGGCGACAACGCCGACTCCGGCATCTACCGCATCGAGTACACCAAGGGCACCCGCCCGCTGATCGCCCGCGCCACCGCGGACAAGACGGACGGGCCGCTGCCGCTGGCCGTCACGTTCTCCAGCGAGGGCAGCAGGGACCCGGACGACAAGCCGATCACCTACGCCTGGGACCTCGACGGCGACGGCGAGACCGACTCCACCGACCCGAACCCGTCCTTCACCTACGAGGAGGGCGGCGACTACAACGCCGTCCTGACCATCACCAACCCCGACGGCAGGACCGCCACCGCGAGCGTGGCGATCAGCGCGGGCAACACCCGTCCCACCGTCTCGGTGGACCTGCCGCCGAACGGCTCCTTCTTCGAGTTCGGCGACCAGGTGAAGTTCGAGGTCACCGTCACCGACCCCGAGGACGGCACGATCGACTGCGATCGGGTGCAGATCCAGGCGATCCTCGGCCACGACAGCCACGGCCACCCGCTAGACCAGCACAAGGGCTGTGAAGGCGTGCTGCAGACCCAGCAGGCCGGCCACGGCGAGTACGACAACCTCTTCTACGTCATCGAGGCCAGCTACGCCGACGACGGCGCCAACGGCGCCAAGTCGCTGACCGGGCGGGGCGAGGTCCTGCTGGAGCCCAAGCGCAAGCAGGCCGAGCACTTCTCGCAGACCGGCCGGGTGAGCGGCGGCACCGGCACCGACGCCGCGGGCGTCGCGGCGGAGACGACCAGCGACACCCAGGGCGGCAACGAGCACATCGCGTTCATCCAGGACGGCGACTGGTGGTCCTTCGACCCGGCGAACCTGTCGAACCTGACCGCGATCCGGCTGCGCGCCTCCTCCGGTGGCCCCGGCGGGACCGTGCAGATCCGGGCGGGCGACCCCGAGACCGGCACGCTGGTCGGCTCGGTCGAGGTGCCGCCCACCGGCGGCTGGCAGACGTTCACCGACGTCACTCTCGACCTGACGGAACCGCCGTCGGCGAGCGGGCCGCTGTACTTCGTCGTACGCAAGCCCACGGACGCGGCCGACGACGCCTACCTGATCAACGTCAACTGGGTCGACTTCGTCGGCAAGGGCGCGACCGACAACCAGCACCCGGTGGTGACCGCGACGGCCACCCCGGCGACGGGCGTCGCCCCGCTGCAGGTGGCCTTCACGGCGACGGCCACCGACCCCGAGGGCGACCCGCTCACCTACAAGTGGAACTTCGGCGTGGCCGGCGCACCCGAGCCCACCACCGCCGAGGCGAGCCACACCTACACCGCGCCGGGCACCTACACCGCCGTGGTGACCGTCACCGACGACAAGGGCGCGTCGGCCACCGCGCAGGTCCAGGTCAAGGTGGACGCCCAAGCCACGGTGTGCTTCACCGGCCGGTCCGACGACTTCCTCGGCGACCAGCTCGACCGTGACCGCTGGTCCGTCGTCCGCGAGAATCAGGACCTCAAGGTCGAGGACGGCAAGCTGGTGATCCCGACCTCGACCACCGACATCTACAGCACGGGCGGCAACACGCCGAACATCGTGCTGCAGCCGGCTCCCTCGGGCGCCTGGACGGCCACGGCCAAGCTCACGCTGGACGCGCGGGACGCGTACCAGCAGGCGGGCCTGGTCATCTACGGCGACGACGACAACTACGCCAAGATGGTGCTGCAGGCGCGCTCGACCTCGGGTTCCGACCACGCCAGCCGCATCTTCCAGTTCATCAGGGAGGAGAACGCCGCCCCCAACGAGGTGTCGCAGAGCAACACGGCCTCCCTCGGCGACGCCTACCCCGACACCGTGTACGTGCGGTTCGTCAGCGACGGCAGCACCATCAGCGCCCACTACTCCTCCGACGGCAGCACGTTCACCGCGATGCCGCAGACCAAGTCGCTCGCCGGGATCACCAGCCCGAAGATCGGCCTGATCTCGCTCGCCGGGGCCAACCACCCGGTGGTGGACGCGGCCTTCGACTGGTTCCACATCACGCCGGACGACACGGCGACCGCGCCCGCCCCGGACGACGAGTTCGACGGCACCGCGCTCGACACGTGCCGCTGGAGCGCGGTCGTGCGCCCCGACGCCACCGCCGCGCGGGTGAGCGGCGGCAAGCTGGAGCTGGACACCACGATGGGTGACATCTACGGGACCACCAACACCGGCCCGAAGAACCTCATCCTGCAACTGGCCCCGGACGGCGACTGGACGCTGGAGACCAAGCTGGACGCCTCGGCGCTCAACGAGCAGTACCAGCAGGGCGGCCTGATGGTCTACACCGGCGACGACGACTACGTGAAGCTCGACTTCCTCACCACCAACTCGCCGGGAGCCACGGTGGCGCGGGCCATCGAGCTGCGCAGTGAGGTCGGCGGCACCGTGCAGAGCCCGCAACCGCAGGCGAACAACCTCACCGGCGGCGAGTGGCACCTGCGGCTGAAGAAGGAGGGCGACACCTTCACCGGCTCCTACTCCTCCGACGGCCAGACCTGGACGGACCTGTCCGCTCCGGTGGAGAACAGCGCCGTGGCCGAAGACGCGAAGGTCGGCGTCTACACCATCGGCACCAACCAGACGGCCTCGAAGACGGTCACGTTCGACTTCTTCCGCCTGACCGGGGCGGCGCAGGTCGAGCTGGCGGTCTCCGCCGCGTCCCGCTGCATCGGCACCTCGGCGTACGTGGCGGTCACCGCCGTCAACACCTCCGAGACGGCGGCGACGGTGACGCTGACCACGCCGTACGGCACGAAGACCGTGGCCGGCGTGGCCCCGGGCAAGCAGGCGTACCAGTCCTTCAACAGCCGGGCCGGGCAGATCGACGCCGGCACGGTGACCGTGAAGGGGACGGCGACGATCGGCGGCCAGGAGGTCACCTCGTCGTACGACGCCGCGTACCCGGCGCTCGACTGCAGCTGAGACAGAACCCCCGGGCCGGCCGCTGGGCCGGCCGGCCCGGCCCACTCATAGATGGAGCGATCACATGAGAATCAACAAGGCCGCGCGGCTGCTCGCCGCCGCGGTGGTCGGTGTCGCGCTCGCCGGCGCCGGCCTGGCCGGTCCTGCCGTGGCCGAGGACGATCCCGAGGACGGCATCGACGTGTCGGTGACCATCGAGCCGGGCACCACTACCGGCCAGGTGTCCATGACCGTCGCCGACAACGGCGGGGTGGCCCTGCAGGAGAGCGGCTCCGACGCCGCCGCCCGCCAGTTCGTCGGCACCCTGCCGACGGTCACGGTGACCGACACCCGCGATCCCGGGGAGATCCCCGACGGTGACTTCTGGGCGGTCGTGGGCCAGGCCGGCGAGTTCACCGCGACGGACGGCTCCGCGCCGCCCATCGGCCCGCAGTACCTGGGCTGGCGGCCGCGGCTGCTGAGCGACTCCTCGACCGGCGCGGTCGCGGCCGGCGAGCCCGTCTCCAGCGTCATCTCCGACGGCTCGGGAGCGCCCACCGTCGGCCTGCAGGGCCAGGAACTGCTGGTGTCCACGGCGAACTCCGCCGACGAGATCGGCACCTGGGAGGTGAACGCCGACCTGGCGCTGCGCACGCCCACCGACGTCGCCGCCGGCGAATACCACTCGACCCTGACGCTCTCCCTGTTCAACCAGTCCTGAGCCATTTGCCGGGGCGCGGGACGCCATCGCCGCCCGGGACCCCTGCGGGGTTCCGGGCGGCCACGACGACGAGACTGGAGACATCCTCTGTTGAGCATCAACCGTGCGCGAGGCGTCCTCGCCCGCCTCGCCGTCCTCGCCGCCCTGCCGGCCGCCGTCCTGGTGGGGCCGGCGGCCCCGTCGCACGCCGACACCACCTGGTCGGTCGTGCCGGCCAACGCGGGCGGGCCCGACGGCCGCAGCGCCATCGACCTCGAACTCCCCGGCGGCGGGCAGGTGGTCGAGCACGTCGCGGTCATCAACCGCTCCACCGAGCCGGTCGAGTTCGGGATCGACGCCAACGACGGCTACCTGACCTCCAAGGGATACTTCGACATGCGGCCGTCGGACGTCGCGCCGGTGGACGGCGGCTCGTGGATCACGGTGCCCGAGAAGGTGACCGTCGCCGCCGGTGCCACCTCCGTCGTGCCGGTGACGGTGTCGATCCCCGGCAACGCGACGCCGGGCGACCATCCTGCCGGAGTGACCGCGTCCCTGGAGACGGTCTCCGGGCAGGTACGGGTCCAGAACCGGGTGGGCGTCCGCCTGAACATCCGGGTCACCGGCGGCTACGTCGCCAAGGTGGCCGTCAGCGGGGTGCGGGCGGAGTACACGGGCTCGTGGAATCCCTTCGTCCCTGGGACGGTCGAGGTGACGTACACGGTGGCCAACGCCGGAAACATCCGGCTCGTCAGTGACAACCGGGTGCTGTCGTCCACGCTGTTCACCGAGAACTCCTGGAGCGACCCGTCCGCGGCCAGGGCCAGGGAGCTCATGCCGGGCGGCAGCCGTACGTACGTCGCGCGGGTGGCGGGGGCCTGGCCGCTGGGGCCGGTCCGTACGACGGTCGTGGCGGTCCCCTCCTTCGCCGGTGCGGCGGCGCCGGACGTCGCCGTGCGGCAGGCGACGGTCGCCACCACGGTCTGGGCGCTGCCGTGGCCGCAGCTCGGCCTCGTCGTCCTGCTCGTCCTCGCCTTCTTCGCCCTCCGGTTGAACGCCGCGCGGCGCCGCAGGCGCATCGAAGAACTGATCAGGCTCGCCCGTGAGGGCAGGCCGCAGGAGACGTGAGTCCCGTCACCCGCCCTCAGAGGTGGCGGCCGTCAACCGGCCCGGGCGCCGGCATCGAATCGCAAGGGAGCCATGTTCCGTGAAGAAGGCATCGGCCTACGTCCTGACCGTCCTGCTGTCCTGGGCCGGGCTGGTGCTCGGCGCACCGGCCGCCCACGCGCACGGCGGGCCGATCAAGCTGGAGGTGACGGGTGACGGGGCCGACAACGTCAACGTGCTCGTGACGTACAAGAAGGACGGCCATCCCGTGACCGAGATCGTCGCGGCGACGCTGACCGCTACCTCGTCCGACGGCCGTGCCTTCGGCCCGGTCCCGCTCCGGTCGGCCGGCGAGGGCCAGAACCTCTACCGCTCCGCCGAGCCGCTGCCCAGCGGCGAGTGGCGGGTGACGGTGAGGGCGACCGAGCCGGCCAAGGCGAAGAAGACGGTGAAGGTGAAGGCCGGCGTGGTCGCCGCGCCGGTGGCGGCGACGGCGACTGCGGCACCGGGCCCGACCGCCGCGCCCGCGCCGGGCTCGACGACCGCTCCCGCACCGGGTACGACGGCCGCCCCCGCTCCTGGCCAGGCGTCCGCACCCGCCCACCTGCACGAGGCCGCGGCGGGCGCGGCGGGTAAGACGGACGGGGACGGCGCGATGGGGAGCGTGCTGCGGATCGGCGTCATCGTCCTCGCGGCGCTCGCCGCCCTCGCGGCCTGGCTCGTCCTGGCCCACCGGCACCGGCAGACCCGCCCCTGAGCACACGCCCCCGCCGCTCGTGTCAGCGGCCGCGACCGTGAAGATCAAGGCCGCTGAGCACGAGCCTGTGGGTGCCCGAAACTCGGCCATTGGGGCTGACCTGGTGTTTGGTGTTCCCGTTCTGGCGGGCATGATCGCTGTTCATGGCGCTGCGGTTGCTTTACCTGATCTTTGTCCGGCTTGCGGGTTGGTTGGTGTTGCTGGGTCGCTCGTATCGGTCGAAGGAAGCGGAGATCCTCGTCTTGCGTCATCAGGTCGCGGTGTTGCGTCGGCAGGCGGCAAGGCCTCGGCTGTCGTGGACGGATCGGGCGGTGATCAGCGCGCTGGCGCGGCTGCTGTCTCCATCTGGTCGTCGGCGGTTGTTCGTGACGCGGTTACCGGCGGATCGCTGGGGAACTTGCCGCTCTGGGTTACCGGGTGGGCTCTTGCATCGTATGGCTCCTCTTGAAGAAGGCCGGCATCGATCCAGCGCCGCGACGCGCGGGACCGACCTGGAGTGAGTTCCTGCGTGCTCAAGCTGAGGGGATCTTGGCATGCGACTTCTTCCACTGCGACACCGTGCTGTTCAAGCGCCTGTATTGCCTGGTCGTCATGGAGATCAGCACCCGCAGGGTGCACGTCCTCGGCGTTACCGAGCACCCGACCGGGCCGTGGGTGGCGCAGCAGGCTAGGAACCTGATGATCGAGTTGGGGGACAGGGCGCAGGGGTTCAGGTTCCTCATCCGCGATCGGGATACCAAGTTCACCACGATGGTCGACGAAGTCTTCACGGCCGAGGGCATCCGCATTCTCAAGAGTCCGCCTTGCGCTCCGCGGGCCAACGCGTTCGTCGAACGCTGGATCGGTGGTCTGCGCCGAGAACTGCTCGATCGGATCCTCATCGTCAACGCCCGCCACTTACGGTGCGTGTTGGCTGCGTACGAAACCTACTTCAATGAGCATCGCCCGCATCGCTCCCTGGGCCAGGCCGCCCCGCTGCGAGCCCTTCCCGACCCGGTCGAGGACGATATCAAGGTCATCCGACATGACCGCCTCGGCGGGCTGATCCACGAATACGCGCAGGTCGCATGAGGCGGCCGAGTTCTTGGCACCCACAGGCGGTACGGCGGGTGGAACGAGATGGCGGTCACGCCCGGTACGGGCACCTCCGGCGCCGTGCTCTGTCCCTGCGCGTCGTACCACCAGCCGATGATCTGGCCGTTGTCCTTGCAGAATGGCCCGACTGGCTCATCCGACTGTGACCAGTGCCATCGCTGCCGCGCGGGCATCACTGGCTGCAGTGCCGGTGTGATCGACCAGCCCCCGGGTCTTGACGCCGTCATAGAGCACCAGCAGTTGCCGGGCCACGACGGTTGGTTGCGTGCTTCCTGCCGCAGTGGCCAGGCGCTCGAACAACACGAGCATTCGCTCGTCGTGGGTGGCCAGCGCGTGATGAGCGGGATGCTCGGGTGTCAGGAAAACGGCTGCGCT
>NZ_JBEZFZ010000020.1:0-162536 GCF_040649735.1 Nonomuraea sp. NPDC048892
TCATGATCGCGATGGTTGCCTATGTCCCGAGACACACTCTGTTGAAGTTTCCTATGTCTTGCGACATGGGTTTCCTATGTCCTGAACCAGCACACTGCAGGGCGCGCGTTCGAGACCAGGCAATCCACGGGTTGACCTGGTCTTTTGCATGATCGGCCCAGTTGCCCTGTAGGCAGTGGGAGGCGGCCCGAAGCAGCCCTGTGCCACTCTTCACGGAACATACGCGGAATGCCCGCAGCCATGTTTTCCCAGGTCGGCACGGGGGTTTCGAGGCTCGGAACGGCGAAAGGACCCCGAGGTGTCCCGGGGTCCTGCCGTAGCTCCTGTGTCACGCCGCGAGCGCTTCCAAGATGCGCCGGTTGGCGATCTCCTGTTGGCCGTCGATGCACTTGGCGTAGACACGCAGCATCACGTCCACGCCGTGTCCCGCTCTCTCGGCCGCTTCCGGGGCGTGCACTCCCGCGTTGAGCCAGAGCGAGACGGCAGCGTGCCGGAGGTCGTACGGTCGGCCCGCCAGGGGAGAGGCGACCTGGTCGGGTGTGAAGGCGTACGTCCGGGCTTCCTGCCAGACCTTCGCGTACGCCGAACCCGAGATCACGCCGCCCGTGCGCGTACGGAAGAGCCGGCCGTCCTCGGCGACTCCGAACGCCGCGATGTGATCCCGCAGAATGGCCACGAGTTCGGGCGGGACGGGCACGGTGCGCGTGTGCTTCACGTCCCGATGCTTCAGCCCGCGCTCGTCGTGAGCCTGCCCCGAGTCGGTGAACCGCCTGTTGCTCTGTGGTCTAGTCTTCTCCAACGTCAGCAGCCCCCAGCCTGTCTCTGGAAGCCGACAGTCCTTCTGCCGCAGTCCCGCCGCTTCTGCCGGGCGAAGACCGCCGAAGTACATGCAGGCGAACATGGCGGCCAGCATCGGCCCGCGCGACCGCCCCACGTAGGTCACCGCGGTGAGTAGTTCACGCGCCTGCCTGGGGCTGACCACCGAGCGCCGATCGATCTCGCCGCTCACCTTGGCTTTGCGGAACTTGACCTTGTGCAGTGGATTCGCCGAAAGTTCCTCCAGCTCCACGGCGTATTCGAGCGCGTGATGGAAGACGGCCCGCTTGCGGCGGTACGTCGAGGTCGCCGCAGGCTTGCCGTCCAAGCACAGCGCCAAGGCTTCCAGCGCCGCACGGGCGTGCTTGGTCTCTTCAAGAGCGGTCAACGGGAGCGAAGCACCCTCCAACCAGCGGACAGCGCGAGCGATCTCCGGTGTCGGCTCCCGGCGACGGTCCTCGGGCAGGAAGGAGTACTCGCGCAGCGCCCGCCGGATGATCTCGTCGGACGGTCGGCCGGGTACGTCGCCGACCAGAACGCGGGTGACGCTGGCGAGAGTATCGGTCATGCCTTCACGGGACTTGGCCGCCGCGTGAGGCCACCACGCGTGGACGTACGCGACGGCGAAGGCGTACCAGGTCCGGGCATCCTTGGCCTTGACCATCGAAGCGGGAAGACCGCTCTCCACGTCGAAGGCTTCGCCCTTCTTGGCCGCCTGCCGCAGATCGGACAGGAAGCTTTCGGCCAGCCCCTTGGTCTTGAAGGTTTGCGACTTCTCACGGTTGCCGACCGTCCACCGGACGGTGTGGGAGACGATCCGAGGCTTCTTGCCGGGCTTGTCCGTTCGGGTGTTGGTACGGATATCCCAGAACTTGACCTTGTAGGAGGTGGTCATGCGGCGCTCCTGAGGGATTCGAGCCAGGCGTCGAGGTCGCTGCGGTAGATGCGGAGTTCGCCGTTGGGCAGGCGGATGCCGTTCGGTGCCTTGCCGATCTCGCGCCAGCGGTAGAAGGTGCGGCGGGAGACGCCGCCGAGTTCGTCGAGGACTTGAGCAACGGTCAATAGTTCGTCTCGCTTGGTCACGCCGCCCTCCCCATGTCCTCGGTTGCCGAAAGATCTTGACCGGCTGCTCTGGCCTCCAGCTCTCGCAGATGGGCTCGCCAGCGCTGCCGTTCGGCCACGGTGCGCAGGAGGCGTACGGCGAGAGGCGGCACGTTGGCGTCTCCGGCCGGGACGGGCCGCCAGATGTAGCGGTGTGGGTCGGTGGGTTGGTCGGTTTGGCCGAGGGCTTCGAGGACCCAGGTACGGCGGTCCTGCTTGTGCTCGGCGAGCGTCTTGTTGGACCACTTGCGGCTGACGAGGATGCGGCGTCCGGCGTAGCCGAGGTGGTCGGGCTTGTGGGCTTTGCCACGGCAGCGGCCGGGTTTCATGCCGGGCTTGGCTCCCTTGGGCTGGATGCCGTAGCGGAGCCAGTTCGGGCAGGTGGGTGAGCAGGGTTCGTAGCGGAGGGCATCCAGTAGGCGGGCGGCATGCTCGCGCTGGGCCTGACCGCCGTCGAGAGCGTCGCCGATGGACTTGGTGAGGTACTTGGACAGGTACCAGATGCACTGGTCGGCGTCCGGGGTGCCCGCAAGCACGCCTTGGACATCGACCTGTTCGCCGAAGCGGATCACGTGCAGCGGCTCGGCGTCCTCGTCGATCGCGTCAAGGGCTTCGTCCCACCTGGGCAGGACTTCGCCGGTGGCTGGGTTCAGGTAGCCGGTGCCGTCTTGCCAGACCGGCATGTGCTCGCCCTCGAAGACGACTTCGTCAGCCTGCGGCCACCAGACCTGGTGATAGGTCGCGGCGGCGATCTGCTTGACCTCCGCTCGTGGGAGCGTTCCACGGATGGCCATGTGCAGGTGCGGAGCCAGTCGCTTCTGAGGCTCTACCGAGGCGAAGTACTGCACGTCATAGCCCGCGACCCGGCGCAAGTTCTGCACGAAGCGGTCGATCAGCTTGGAGAAGTGCAGCGCGTCTCGGGCGGCGCGCGGGTAGTCGTAGGTGTGCTGGTCGAGGGGTACGCCGTCGCGGACCTTGCCGTACGAGGGCAGGGTGAGCGTGACGAAGAGTGAGGGCCGGTAGACCTTGCCGTCGCTGGCTTGGAAGGTACGTCCCAGGGTGGTGTGGGCCATTTTGCGCTTGGGCAGGTCCGGCGCATCCTGGCGTCGCCGGGTGGAGCGGGAGCGCTTGGCGGTGGTGCGGCCGAGGACGCTGCCGCGCATGCCTGCGGCGTTGATCTCCTCGTCCAGGCCCGCGATGATCGCGTCGAGTTCGGTGGTGTCGTCGCCGGCCTTTTCGGCGGCGTCGCGCTGGGCTTGGTAGTCCGCGCGGAACTCCACCAGCCAGCGCTGTTCCTCGTTGGGTTCGTCCGGCGTGATGGTGGGTTCTTCGTCGAGGTGCCAGCCTTCGCGGCACTGGGCCTTGCGGAGCTGCTTGTTGCGCTTGGCACACGGCGGGCACTTGCTGTCGAGGGTGGCCCCGCAGGGGACGTCGATGACCTCCCAGGTGCCGGTGTGGGTGTCGAGGCGCTTGAGCGGGATCGGGCGGATGCAGACGCCGTGCTGCTTGGCGACCTCTACGAGTACGTCGCGGGCCATCGGCATGGCTTGGCGGACGGCTCGGGGGAGGGCGCGGTCGTGCGCATGGGTCATGCGGTCCTCCCTTCGTCGGGGTCGGTGACGATGAGCGCGGTCTGGCCGCACTCGGCGCACTCGACCAGGCCGCGTACGGGGTCGAGCCAGAGAGCGTTCAGGGTGAGGCAGGTGGCGCAACGCAGGCCGTGGAGCAGGTGAGTCATGCGGCCTGCCCGTGGTAGGCGACCATGGCGCGGATGTCGGTGTCGGAGACGTAGGCGGCTCGGACGCGGATGGGGTCGGGTGAGGTCTCCAGGCGCATGTACGCGACGCCTGCGCCCAGTTCGGGGATGGGTGAGATGTGGTCGGCGAGTGCTCCCCGATCGCGTGCGCCGTCGCCGAGGACCATGTCCACCTGTTCGGACTCGTCGAGCCGGAGGGCGATCTTGTCGGGGAAGAGGTTGCGGATGTTCATGACTTCCTTGCGCGGGTCTTGGAGTGCGGCCATGACGCCGACACCGACCGAGCGGCCTTGGGTGGCGAGCGTGGCCAGGGCGGCGGAGATGCGCTGCCGGAGTTGCCGGTCGGGCTGGTAGGCAGTCAGGAACGCCACCTCGTCGACGAGCACCAGGACGAACGGGTCCTCGATGGTCGGGACGTGGGAGCGCTGGAGGCCGGCGAAGCGGGCGGCCCGCTTCTGCATGACGGAGACGGCTTCGTCGAGCAGGTCGGCGCAGTCGGCCGGGTCGGCGGCGTAGCGGCCTTGGAACAGTTCGCGGCCGAAGGACAGTTCCATCAGCTTGGGGTCGAGCGCCCAGACTTCGGCCAGGCCCGCCCGGATGGCGGGGAGCAGTCCGCGGATGGTGTCCCACAGGAAGGAGCCTTTGCCAGCCCCCGTCGCGCCCGCGATCAGGATGTGGGTGCCGTGGACTTTGAGCCGGAGTGGTCGGCCGTCCTCTTGCTTGCCGATCTCGACCGGTCCGACCGATGGCTCGTCGGGGACGGGTAGTGCGGGGATGGGCGTGGCCAGCGGGTCATGGCGCGGGAAGATGAGCAGCAGTCGGCCGCCCTTGATGAGCGCCACCCGGCAGGAGGTGGCGCCGAAGCCGTGGGCGAGGTTGTCGAGGCGGTCGGACCAGTCCTTGACCGCCTGGCCGCCGAGCATCCGGACGGTGATGCGGTCGGCCCAGCCGTCGCAGGTGACGTGGAGCAGGCGCGGCATGTAAACGCGTCCGTTGACTCGCCTGGCGAGGCCGGAGACGTCCATGACGCCGTGCCAGTGGCGGCGGTAGACCGACATGAGCCGCCACCAGGCCAGTAGCCGCCAGCCGACGAGGCGGGCGAAGGAGTCGCCGTCGGTGCAGGCCCAGGCGAGTAGGGACAGCACGACGAAGCCGAACGTGGATACGGCAGCAGGCCAGCCGTACCCGTACCAGACGGCGCCGAGGATGACCGGGACGGCGACGGCGATCGGATGCCGCCAGGTGGTGCGGACGAGGGCTGACAGGAAGCGCCAGCCGTAGACGAGGAAGGTGATGATGGCGGGTGTCTTGAGCACGGCCGGTCGGAAGACGACGGCCGTGTCGGGCGTGGTGGAGACGAGGTTGCGCGCCTCATCGCCAGGCAGCCGCTTGAACATAAGCTGGGAACCTCTCGTGATGTGGAGTCAGGGGAGAACCGAGGGGCCGCCGGAAGTTGCCGCTTCCAGCGGCCCCGCCTTATCTGTCAGGCCGCCGTGTCCCCGGCGTCCTTGTCGGCCTGTTCGGCGTGTAGCTGCTCGCAGTCGGCCAGGTAGCGAGCAGCGGCGTTGAAGATCTCGCGCGCAATGGCCAGATCGTCGTCGGTGACTGGTCCGGCCCCGGTGGTAGAGATGTGCACGTTCGCCTCGTGGGAGGCGAAGTCCAGGTATGGGCGCGGGTTGCTGAGCAGGAGTCCGGCACGCACCTTGAGACGCGCGGTGTGGAAGGAGACGCCGACGTCCGGCGCGGAGTCGGGCTGCATGGACAAGGTGACGTAGGTGTAGGGGCGGTGCTCGCTCACGCCGCCACCCCGCGCCCGTCCGGGAGGCCGTAGAAGCTGCGCTCCAGCGAGCGGGCGAAGCGGTGCGCCTCGCGGGCGAGCTGCCGCGCGAACTCCAGGTCTTCGGCCGTCACGGGTCCGTTGGTGGTGACCAGGACGGAGGTGGCGCCGAAGTCGAGCGCCAGGACGGGCTGACGGCGCGGGAACGGGTGGTTGAGCGTGTGGGCGGCGTGCCCGGTGGTCAGCCGGATCACGCTGTTACGTGGCGTACGGCGTCGGGTCATTTAGGCGGCGTCCTTTCCGGCCGAAGCCTTGCTCTGGGCGGGCTGGTTGAGCTGGCGAGGTGCGTGCATCTCCCGCACCTTGATCGAGTACGCGAGCCGTCCAGCCGCGTTGACGTACGGCGTGACCGTGATGCCGTCGAACGCGACCGGCGTGAACGGCAACCCCGGCATGGGCTGCGGCGGCACCGGCTGAACCGGCGCGAGGATCTTGACCGCCACCGTCTTCTGGGCGGGCTTGAGGGTCGGGTCACCGTCCATGACCGCGACCTGCCAGACCAGCTCAGCGGTCTGCTTGTCGCGGGCCTGCACGAACCGGCCGCCGGAGGAGGCGTCGAAGTCCTTGACGGGCTCGACCTCGCCGACGATGTAGCAGCCGTGCGGGAAGACCATGGCGAAGGTGACGGGGATGGGGCCTTGCAGAGCCATAACTACGTTCCTCTCTTGGATGACAGGCACTCGACCTATCAAGTAGCTAGACGATAACTGTCCGTAGCTTGCTAGGTCAAGTGACTAGGTGTGAGGTGACGTGCGTGTCACCACTGCGATAGACAGTCGCCCAAAGCCATGGCCCGACATATCAGGAGGATCCGGTGCGAAATCCGGTGGGTTGCTTAGCCGTGGTCGTCGTCGTACCGCTGATCGGATTGTTCCTACTGTTCAAGATCCCGATGTGGCGCGACGACGCCCGCTTCGACGGCTTCCGCGAGCGAGCACTCGCCTACCCGCTGCCGCCCAAGACGCAGAGCAAGGGCAGCGACGACGCAACCTTCGGCAAGATCTCGGACGGCAACGGCGACTACTGTGAGTACCGCGTCCAACGGGCGCTCCAGACCCGCCTGTCTCAAGGCGAGATCCGCACCTACTACGACAAGGCTCGCATCAGCGGAGCCGACACCAAGGGAAAAGCGGATGTGTCTCTGCGCTTCGGTGACGCCACGGGAGACGACATGGAAGTCACCGTGTCGTTCGGCGACATCAGCCCCAGCGACTGGGACTTCCGCTGTGCGTAGACGGCAGCCGGATCACGTGACCGGGTAGGCGTCTTCCAGCTCATGCCGGTCAGCGGGCAGCAGCACCTCGACAACAGCAAGGGGCCGGCCGGAGGCATCGCGGACGGCACCGAACACCGCCAGAAGCGGAACGTTCTTCGGCATGCCGAGGCGCTTGGCCTCATCGGCAGAGGGCATGCGCGCGGTGATCTGCTCCACGATGTGATCGAACCGGACCCCCTTGCGCGCCTGGAGATGTTCCCGCAACCCCTGCCGCAACGGCTCACCACTGGTGAGATCCGTACCTCCGGAGAGATCCAATGGCAACCAGAGCGACACCAGCTCGGTCGGCTCGCCGTCACGCACGATGAGCCGCCGCCGGACGAACACCTTGCTCTTGGGCTGGACGTCGAGCAGCACGCCAACACGATTCGGGGCCGTCATGGCGCCCACTTCGACGACCTCGCCGCTGGCGTCGGCCTCCGGCTTAGTGAGGTACGCCTGTCCAGGCCGCTTCTGCTCAATGGAGGCCATGGCCGGACGGCCGCGCACGAAGCGTCCCTTGCCCTGCTGGGACTCGATCCAGCCCTGCTCACGCAGCACGCGAAGGGCGGCGACCACGGTGGGGCGGGAGACGCTGAACTCCTGGATGAGTTGGTTCTCGCTGGGGAGGAGCGTGCCCGGTGGGTAGTCTCCTGCCTCGATGCGCCTCTGCAGAGTCTGGACAAGCTGCGCATACTTAGGCGGCACGGACTCTAGCGACATCTTGACCGTCCAACAGCCGACAGGTTGTTTTACCAAGTTTGAGAGTAACCGGCAAACCACAGCCTGTCCACGCGGTTGGGATAAGGCGGGGAAGCCATAGGAGAAGAACCGGCAGGCAGCACAGCAGCCGGACGGGGAAGAACGCCGCGGGGGCCACCACTGCACTGCCTGCCGGGAAGGAGGCGCGACGAGACAAGGGCGGCGGCGATCCCTGCCCCCCTTAGACAGAGAAACGCACTCGCCTCTTCGCGCCGGTCATCACCTGGCGATGTAGTCAGCCAGGAGCTTCGCCGCACCCTCCGGATCAGCGGTCGGGTGCCGCTGCTCAGCGCTCTGCCAGGAGTAGTAGGCCCCGCCGAATCCGACGAACACCCACACCGGCATCCCCGGCTCCCGCTTGTGCACCATGAGCGCGCTGTTGTTGTCCCGCAGTTCGGCGTTGACGCCGAGGTGCGTGAGCTCGTCACGCAGCCGGACGAGCATGTCGCCCTCTTGCTGGATCGGTGGGAAACCGGCCATCGCCGCCCCCATGATCGAGTTCATTTCGCGTTCCCTTCGGCCTGGCCGCCTCCGAGGCAGTCGAGACACTCTCGCTCCTCACATCGGGTCTGATCGGTGTCGCAGTCGCCGATGAGGAGCGCATGGCGCGAGTCGCGCAGCTTGTTCCCGCGTCCCCGGCAGCCGGGGCAGGGCGACGTCTTGCTTGTCTCGTCTGGCCGGATCACCGTCGCCATCTCCTCGTTCATCCGGCGTTCCCTGTGGCGGGAGGCCGCGTGACGTACCGTGGTTGCTTGATGACAAGTCCACCGGCAACCGAGTCTGAGCAGGACCCCTGAACGGCCCCCTCATTTCCCCTTTCGAGCCCCCAGCCGGGAGGAAGACCCGAAGATGCCCGACTACATCCCGAACGTGCGGCTACGTGCCTGGCGCAACGAGCACCACCTCACCCGCGCCGACATGGCCGACCGCATCAACGCCACACCGGTAGGCATCGCCGAACGCCTCACGTGCGACGAGGAACGGGTCCGCCGCTGGGAGGCCGGCGAAGTCCGCTGGCCACGCACGCCGTACCGGCTAGCGCTGACTCAACTGACCGGGATGGAGCCGGAAGCACTTGGGTTCTCCCAGACCAGACAGACCAACAGCAGACTCATCGAGGCCCAGGTCATCCCCGCCGACGCCCTCCGTGTCGAGGCCGACCTGTACGGCACCATGGAACTCGCCCAGCAACTCCAGGCATCCGACGTCGGCACCGGAACCTTGGAGGCTCTTGCCGAGGCCGTCGATTTGCTGTGCCGCGCCTACCCGATCGTGCCCGCAGGCACGCTACGGGACCGGACGCAGAAACGCCTGGCACAGATCAACCGCCTGCTCTCCGGCCGCCTCACCCTGGACCAGCACCGCGAACTCCTCGTCATCACCGGCTGGCTCACCGCCCTGCTCGGCTGCGTCCACTACGACCTGGGGGAGCGGGAAGAGGCCGAAACAGCGCGACGCGCCGCCTTCGAGATGGGCCGCCAGGTCGGACACGGCGAACTCATGGGCTGGGCACACGAAATGTCAGCATGGTTCGCCCTCGTCGAAGGCCGCTACGAAGACGTCGTCACCGCCGCCCGCATGGGCCAGGCCGTCGCTGGGACCAGCAGCGCCATGGTTCAGCTAACCCTGCAAGAGGCTCGCGGCCTTGCCCGCATCGGCGACCGCCGTGAAGCCGACCGCGCACTAACACGTGGAGCCGAGGTCCTCAGCACCCTGTCCATGCCCGAGCACCCGGACCACCACTTCGTCTTCGACCACGCCAAGTGGGTCTTCTACGCCGCCACCTGCTACACATGGCTGAGCGATGATGACCGCGCTGAAGAGCATGCCCGCGAAACCATCCAGATGCACATGCGCCCTGACGGCACCTCCAATGCCCCGATGAGAGTCGCCGATGCACACATAGACCTTGGCATCGTCCACGCTCGGCGCGGCGATCTTGACGCGGCTGTTGATCAGGGACTGGCTGCCTTCGACATCGATCGACGGTCCCTTACCGACCTCGTGCACCGTGCTGGAGATCTCGACCGTGTGCTACGGCAGCGCTATCGACGCGAAGCGCTTGCCGAAGAGTTCCACGAACGGTTCGTCACTGCCCGTAGAGCCCTCACTAACCGCCGTCCGGACCTGCTCGATTGAGCGAGAAGCGGGACCACTTGCAGGTCTGCCGAATTGCCGAGTTGTTCTCTTAGGTATCAAGCGGCGGCGCGGCGCGCCGCCGTACTCCCGGCCCTCCGCCCGCCCGCCGTCCGGGCGTGCGGCCTGGGGGCCGGTCCCGGACGGCGGCGGGGCACCGGGCCGGCCACCGCACGCCGGCCCAGCCGTACGGACCGAACGCTCCGACCGGGGTTGCCACGCCGCCGGACAGATGCAGCCCTACGATCGCCACTGCACGGCCGGTCGCCGTACATGCTCGGGGGCGATCGACGATCCAGCGTTCGTTCCTCACCCTGGCTCACCGAATAACGTGGCTGATCTTCGAGCTGTGGATCCCAGGATTCAAGAACACGGCGACGCTATCGTCGCTGACCTCTTTGCCCCGGCGGCGGTTGGTCTACGGGACGACGGGCTGGACAGATAGAGGTGAATGTCTCGTGTCGGACGGGAGGGAGCTGGGTCAGACACCAGGAGGCACTCGCCTGAGAGGCAAGTGGATTGGCGACGCAGCAACTCGCAAGTGTGGCAAGCTCGAACCTCGGCACGCACGCGAGGAGTGTCGCTCGCTAAGACCGGCGGTGAAGCATATGGACGCGGCGAACGACTGATCTTGATTGCGGTGTCCAGCTACTGTTGCACATACTCGCGGCAGAAGTATCGAAATTTCGTTCGAGATCGGCTATGATCGTTGACGATCGGTACGGTGTCGCAAGAGCGTTCACCATGCCGGAGGAGGTGTGTAGCAATGGGCGACCGTAGCCTCATCGAATGGACAGAAGCTACATGGAACCCAACAACAGGATGTGATCGCGTCTCACATGGCTGCGACAACTGCTATGCCCTAAGCCTCGCCAAAAGGCTCAAGGCGATGGGGCAAGCTCGCTATCAACGCGACGGCGATCCAAGGACCTCCGGACCTGGATTTGGCGTAACGCTACACGAAGACCTGTTGAATCTCCCTCAACGCTGGCGGAAGCCTCGCCTCGTGTTTGTCAACTCTATGAGTGACCTATTTCATGCACAGGTCCCCTTGGACTTCGTAGTCCGTGTATTCGAAACAATGGAAAAGACTCCTCAACACACGTATCAGATACTTACCAAACGTGCCCGACGTCTCCGACGGATAGCCCATAAACTACCGTGGCCGGAAAATGTTTGGGTAGGGACTAGTGTCGAGAGTTCGGATGTAGCTGATCGAATCGATGATTTGAGGCGGATCCCAGCCCGGACTCGCTTCCTCTCTTGTGAGCCCCTGCTGGGACCGATTCCTTCCCTGGATCTGGACGGAATATCCTGGGTTATCGTAGGTGGCGAAAGTGGCCGCAACCATCGTCCCGTTGACCCATATTGGGTTAAGGAGATTCGGGATCGATGTGTGGGCGCGAATGTGCCATTCTTCTTCAAGCAATGGGGCGGCAGGACCCCTAAAGCTCAAGGACGTATGCTTGACGGACGTACTTGGGATGAGATGCCTGAACGATCAGGCTCTCTGAACCTCGTGAATGCATAGAGCAGCACTAGGAGATGCCTAGAACACTAGGCAGGGAAGATCACAACTGTACCTGGAGGGAATTGAGACCTTCCTGGGCGTCGTACCTGGATCGCGTTCTCTCTCTCCAGCGGAGTCAAGGCAAATCGGCGCAGGTGAGACTTCTTGTAGGGCGTCCGTGTAATCGTGAAATCCTCTAGCTGCTGGATCGGTACAGCTTTACCAGCGAATTCTGTGCGCAGTGCTTGTTGCAAAGGGCGCGCGTCTACTCCGTCTTCGATGAATAGGACAGTTTGTCCAACAAGCCTGTCGGAGAATCGGTAGTCCCCTCCGGGATCGATCTTCCACATCGAATCTTTCATAAGTTCTAGGCCCTTGATGTCTCGCGTGCCATAGAACAGGTAATAGCCGATGTGCCCGTATGTGTTGATCATGGCGAATGATTGCACGAACGAGAACTCGCAGACTGACTTCAACTGCTCTTCATAGAGGTTATGAAGAAATTGTTGGCGCGGCTGTCCCTGAAGAGCCGCAGCCTCCTTATAGCGTTCGGTTCCGAAGAGGTCTTTGAGGTGATGGTCTATGTTGCCGGCACCCGCGAACCGGTTCACGGAATCGACCATATAGTTGACAAAGAGCTCGCAGCGCGGAGAGGCGAGAAGATCTTTGATAACAGTGATTGGTAGCCCAGAGACGCCGAATGGATCTACGAAGGCGAAGGTTGGCACAAGCTGTTTCTTCAGCCTCTGCATCTCGGTAATGATATCTGAGGCGCTCGCTTCGAACTCCTTGTTGACCAGCTGGACTTTCACATTGCTTGGCCAGGGCGCACGAGCTTCCTTAAGTTTTTTTACTTCCACCTCCAGGCTTGTGAATCTTTTCGAGTCGTGTTCGCAGAACATGAAGAGGAAGTCGCATTTCATTCTAGAAAAATGCGCATGGTCGAGCAGTGTCGTGAGTGCGATAATGGGAGAGCCTGCCTCGCCGTTCTTGTATCGCCCCGGGCCGGCGAATCCATCGAAGAAGAAGATTCGGTTGTTGTAGCGGGACATGACGGGAAACCATCCGTTGAGGTATCCGCGGAGGATCTCGTGCTTAGCTCTGGTGTGGGGTTCCAGATCCCAATGAATGGTTTTCGGGCCTGCCATAAATGCTCCCTCCGCGTGACTTTATCGCGTGAGTCCGTAGACGCCTCCGTATGGTAACGCGTCCAGGCTTGCAAATCGCTTAAACCGACATAGCTAACGACATCCGTCATTTCGGAGCAAACAGTCACAACTGTAGTTGCTTCAAGTTGATGACTATGGACCTCTGACTTGATTTGTCTGGCCGCGACGTGCAGGCAGGAGGCCAGTTCTCAAGCGGCTGCGCAAGATGCGCATAATGATCAAAGGCCGTGTATAGGACAGCGTGTATCTACGTGCAGGTAGCGGCCACGTTATGTCCTAGCTGCCACGAGCTGTGACCCTGTCGAGCTTTCGTCGCGGTTTGCGACTTGCGGCGATCGACGAGCTGAGCTTCGTATCAGCTCAGCCCCTGGACGCGGTGGCTGGCAGATGAGGTGGCACCTGTACGTCAGCCCGGATCACCTAGGGTTGCAGTTCGGGTTGCAGTTCATCTTTGTACCAGGACGTTCCGCGTGGATCACGGGAGCATGCTGGTCCAGGCGGAACGGATCTGGACAGGCACGATCCAAGCTGCTAATGCGGTTTGGTTTGCAGCGGCTGCGCCACTGGGGCCGAGCATTCATGATCCGGAACATGCGCGGAATGATCTTCATGATTTGAGCGCCTACGGCTCATTCCCTGAGGTCTGGGCCTGAGGGGACCTATAACCATCGCTCCACTTCTAATCCGACGGTCGCAGGTTCGAATCCTGCAGGGCGCGCTTTGATCATGGCTTGACCTGCGGTGATGCGGGATCGGACGCGTTCTAGAATTTTCGTCTAGCGGTTGCGTGCTCCGTACGTGCTCGCCCGCACCAACCCCGCACACACCATGATCCATTTGCCATCCTCTCACTCGGCCCAAGAGCGGCGGCCCCGCCTCGCCGCGAGCAGGCGGCGAACGCGGGGCCGGATGCTTAATCCGACTGTCAGCTCTTCAGCGAGATGAGCTTCGCAGTGTCGGTCTGACCGTCATCGTTGAACAGCAAGGCGGCGGTCTTCTCGGCTGCCGCCATGGCGACCTGCGGGTAGACGGAGGTGTAGGTGTCGGCGGTGGACGCACTCGAGGTATGTCCCAGTGTTTCCTGTACCACCTTCATCTCCACCCCGGCCGCCAGCATCAGCGAGGCCGCCCTCGGCGACGATCAGGTGTCCGGGGGAGCGCCCTGATCATCGCCGCGGAGGTGGTCGACCGAGAGCAGGATCGGTCTGCCACCAGGTTCAGTGAACGCGTCGAGCACGTGTTGAGCGGGGTTATCCGGCGTTGGGGGCTGTTGCGGCCAGGACGCGGCGGATGTGCTCGGTTGCGGTGGCGAGGTGGGTGACTTCGGTGATCGGTTCGTTCCATGACCAGGTGAACAGCCATCGGTCCTGCTGCTGGACGATGGAGATGGTCTCCGACAGGGCGGTGGCTTGGGGGTTGATCACGCGTAGGCGCGGTAGCCGGCCGTTCTGGGTGAGCAGGTGAGCGTGCAGGCCGCGGCTTTGCAGCGCTTCTTGCAGCTTGCCGAGGTGAGCGGCGGCTTCGGCGGCCGTAGGAGGCGCGATGGGGTCGGGCAGGGTTTCGGTCATGCTGTCTTCCTTCATGGTTGTGGCTGATGGGCGGAGCCCTGCCGGGGCTCGCGGGTTGCGGTGGAGCGCGATGTGGCGCATGGGGGCTTCAGGGGCGGGGGCCGGTCAGGCGTTGGATGATCGCTGCTTGGTCGGTCAGCACGGCCATGAGGTCGATGGGGTTGTGGCACTCCACGCTCTGCCGTACTCCGGCGGTCACCTCGTCCTGCGTGAGCTGCCACGATGGCTCGGCCTTCCAGAGCAGCCCTGTTCGGGCGCGGTCGTAGGTGATCCGCCACGGGCGGAAGGCGTTGCGCAGCACAGCGAGTTGCCGGTTTCGCGCGCTGAGCCGCAGCCATTCCCAGATCACGGCGTCACGGATCGGGGATTCGGCGCAATCGCACAGCGACTCGGACATTTCCGGACCTCCATTTCATATTCCTGGCGGCTTTTTCGTCCTGAGGGTGCGCGAGAAAAGGATTCGCGGGACGTTTACGCCGTTCAGCAGTAGCGTGGCCAGCACGGGAAGGCGCGGTCTAGACACGGTGCGTTGCCTCACGGTCCCCGCCATTTCCTCGAGTTTCAGGAAAAGTCAGGGGAAAGATCTCTGGGCTGGCGGAGGTGGCGATGAGCGAAGAGACGTTCGGGCAGGTCCTGCGCCGCCTGCGTGGCAACCGCACCCTTGAAGCGGTAGCGAAGGCGGCAGGCATCTCCACGAGTTACGTGTACAAGCTGGAAAACGAGCAGCGGAAGCCGACTCGTACAGTGGTCGAGGCGCTGGAAGCTGCGACCAATGCGCGCGGAGCGCTGATCGAGGCGATCGAGGAGGACGAGAAACGCCGCACCCGAAATGCAGAGTTTTCTTCCTCTATCGACACGATGGGCCCCGTGCGTACTCTGGAAAGAGCTGACACCTTTTACGGGGAGGACGCCACGGAACGCCGCCGCCTGCTACAGATCGCTGCGGGACTGGGAGCTCTCGGGCCGACAGAGGCGCTTCGCCAGCTCATCGACCTGAATGTCCCCGCCGCGCGGACCCTTGAGGACTGGGAACTCGCCTGCGCCGACCACCTGCACGCCATCCGCTACCGACCACCGGCACAGGCGCAAGTAGACATCCACATCGACCTCGCTTTCGTGCTGAACCAGCTCCAGCAGACGACCGCGCAGCACGGCGTCGATCACCGGCACACCCGCGACCTGCACCGGGTGCTGGCGGCCCTATCCACCGTGCATGCCAACATGCTCACCCGCCTCGGCGAGCACGGGGCGGCGATCCGGTGGTGGCGGACCGCGCGGGCCGCCGCGGACTCCTCCGGCGATCTGTATCTACAGCTCGGCGTACGGTCGACAGAGGCAGGCCACGGCGTGGACAGCGGCCAACGGGCGCCCGAGGCTGTCCTGAGACTCCTGGATGCCGCCCAACCACTCATGGACCGGGTACCCGGCTCGTACGGCGCCGCTCTCATCGACTACACCCGCGCCAGGACCCTGGCCATGATCGGCCGCCACCAGGAAGCGCGGGCGACGCTGGAGCGGATCAGCGAACGGCTGATGACCGGGAGCCTGCCGGCCAGCATTATGCCCGCCTATTGGCGAGCCGGGCAGCTCCCGTACGCCCGCGTCTGGGTATACAGCGCAGCAGGCGACATCGAGCGGGCGGGCCAGGCGCGAGATGAGGTGATCGCCTCCAACCCGGACTATCAGTTTCCGGCCATCGCCAAGCTGCTGACCGCGCAATGCACCGTGGTCGCCGGCAACGTGGACGAGGGCATGCGAGAGGCCGCAGGCGTCATGGACGATCTGCCGGACAAGCACCGCACAACCATGGTCATACAAGCCGCACGAATGGCCCTGTGTGCGGTCCCGGTGGAGCAGCGGGCCCGGCCGGCGGTACGAGACGTGCGCTCGCTGCTGGCCATCGAGGACTGACCAGCCGGGATGCCGTGGAAGACGACGCCCCTGTCGCCCCGGGCTGCAGTTGTCAGAGCAAGTACGGCGGATCGATGCCGAGCATCTCTCCCATGACAGAAGAACACAGATGCCGTCTCATGCGGATGCTATCCAGTGACAGAAAGCGAATCTGGTCACAGATATGGAACACGCCGAGTAGCAGCCCGGTAGCCCATTCATTCGCAGATGCAGGAACCGCACAACGGCTCGACACCAACAGCTCAGCGGTTTCGGCCGCGCTGTGACCGTCCGCACGCTTCAGGAACGTCGCATTCCGCGCTGCCGTGATCACTAAAGTCGCTCTTGTCGGGTGATCTTACAAAAGTTACGCTCTGTCCGTTTGATCAAGTGCTCCTGAGCCGCACGAGTCGGGATCGGCCTGCCGGGTGGGGTGGAGCGACGTTTGGCGCCCCCGTGGGGGTGTCCTCGTTGTGGTTAGGGAGCGTGACGGCGTATGCGCCGGTATTCGGCATGGAATCGTTCGGGTCGCCGTTGGTTAGCCGCGCGGATTGTGGTGTTGGTGGCGCTGCTGCCGGGGCTGGTTCAGGCGGTCGCGTTGCCTGCAGTGGCCGGTTCCCAAAGCGTGGCAGCCGTAACTGGACAAGGCACATGGCAGACCCCACCCCAGCAGATGGGGGTGGGCCGTGAAGGTTTGCCGTCGGTGGTGTCTGCGGATGTGACGATGGCTTCGCCTGCGGTGCAGGGCAAGCGTGACGTTGGGAAGGCGAAGCCGCCTGCAGGGCTGAATGAGCCGGATTGGGCTCCGCGTTCGCAGAGCACGCTGGCCGTGCAGAGTGCGCGTGCTGATGGGCGGCGGTTGCCGCCGGGGGCGGTGCGGGTTGAGGCGCAGGACGCGGCGGTGGCGGCTGCGCCGAGGGTGACGGACATGTGGCCGTTGAGCGGTGCCAGGACGGTGCCGGCGACGCCGACGCTGCGGGCGCACGCGGAGGGTGGCAGGGCGCCGTACCGGTATGACTTCACGGTTTGTCAGGCTCCGACGGATGATCCGCGGGTGGTTTCGGAGGCGGAGTTCGATCTGTGGTGTCTGCGGCAAGATCCGGATGGCACCTGGCATGGGCCGGTGGCGTCGTCCGGGCAGCTGGCGCCTGGGGTGCATGCGTGGACGGTCCCGGCCGGGGAGTTGAAGTGGGGGGCCACCTTCGCCTGGAAGGTGGCGGTCACTGATGCGAGCGGGGCCTCGGTCACCTCGGCGTATCACACGTTCGTGACCGGAGTGCGGCAGCCGGCGATCGGCTCGCAGCTGGCCACGCGGGACCAGGCCGGTCAGGAGTTCCAGGCCGTGTCGGGTAACTACACCTCCACGGTGGTCGACGCCTCGGTGCCGTCGGCGGGGCCGGCGTTGTCGGTGGTGCGGACGTACAACAGTATGGACGCGCGGCGGGACGGCTTGTTCGGTGCCGGCTGGTCGACCCGGTTCGACATGCGGATCGTGGCCGAGTCGAGCGCGAGTTTGCTGGTGACCTACCCCGATGGCCGCCGGTTGCGGTTCGGCGCCAAGGGGGACGGCACCTTCCAGCCGCCGCCTGGCATGCACGCCACGCTGGGCGTGGTGCCGGCCGGCGGGTGGAAGCTGATGGACAAGAGCTCCACCGTCTACCACTTCGACGCGCAGGGCCGACTGGCGCGGGTGGTGGATGCTCGCGGCCGGGCGCAGGAACTCAGGTACGGCAGCGACGGCAAGCTGGCCACGGTGACCGGGGTAGGTGGCCGGTCGCTGACGTTCACCTGGAGCGGCGGGCACGTGTCCGGCGTGGCCACGGACGCGGTCGACGGTGCGCCGCTGAGGTGGACCTACACCTATGACGGGGACAAGCTGGCGACCGCGTGCCGGCCGGGGGCGGCGCCGAACTGTACCACCTACACCTACAGCAGCGGCTCGCAATACCGTGGCCTGGTCGAGGACGACGAGCCGGTGGGCTATTGGCGGCTGGGCGACCCGTACACCGCGCCCGCTCCGACTCCGACGCCCACGGATCCGAACTGCGAGATCAACCCCATCTTCTGCGTGCCGGACGGGGACGATCTGCTGCTGCGTGACTTCGGGTGGGGGGCCGGAGGTGCCGACTACGGCGGGCTGAGTTTCGAACAGCAGGGCGCGTTGGCCGGCTCGACGGACACTGCGGTCGGCTTGTCCGGGCAGTCGTTCATCCAACTGCCGGACAGCGTCATTCCTCGTCTGGACGATCAGTTGTCGCTGGAGCTGTGGTTCAAGACCACCTCCTCGGGTGTGCTGGCCTACACCGCGGTGGAGGCGCCCCCGCCGCCCGGCACGCTGTTCCCGCCGGACGGAGCGCCGGTGTTGTACGTCGGCACCGACGGTAAGTTGCGCGGGCAGTGGCGTGCCCGCGACTCCGCCGGCGACATGATCCTCTCTCCGATCACCTCCTCGGCGGCGGTGAACAACGGGCAATGGCATCACGCGGTGCTGGCCGGGTCGGGCAACACCCAGACGCTGTATCTGGACGGGACCGCTGTCGGGTCGCTGAACGGCAAGATCGACCATAACTGGATGGCCTACACCACGATCGGCCACGGCCTGACCCAGACGGGCTGGCCGGCCAGCAAGCCGCTCGACCCCGGTGATCTGACCTTCACCAAGTGGGGGTTCACCGGCCAGATCGACGAGGTGGCCCTGTACGACCGCCCGCTTGGCGTGGCGGATGTGGGCGAGCACTTCGCGGCCCGGCTGGCGGCGCCGCATCTGCTGTCGACGATCACTCTGCCGTCAGGCCGCATCTGGGCGGACAACACCTACGACGGACGCAGGGACCGGCTGCTGACGCACACCGACGAGCACGGCGGCCTGTACAAGATCGGCGAACCGAGCGAGATCGACCGTGAGACCGGCTCCTCGATCGTCACGCTGACCGATCCAGCTAATAAGGACGTCAAGCTGGAGCACGATGCCTGGCGCGGTTACCGGATCACCGCCTATACCGATCAGCTCGGGCACAAGACCACCTACGGTTACGACGCCGACGGCTACCCGTCCTGGGTGAAGAATGCGAACAACATCTTCGCGCTGACCGGTTACGACGAACGCGGCAACCTGCGCTACTCGGGGCAGTGCCGGGGCGAAACCGACGACAAGGAGCCGCCCCTGTCGTGCGGCGGGTTCTTCCCCGTCCCCGGCGCCCAGGCGATCAACGAGCGCTACTGGACCTACCACGTCAACGAAGATGACGAGTTCGACCCGCGCAACGACCGGGTGACCGCCTTCCGCGACGGCCGCTCCTCCTCCGCCAGCGACAACACCTACGCCACCACCTACGAGTACAACGCCTTTGGCGAGCAGACCCAGCAGAAGACTCCGGCCACGCCGGACTTCCCCAACGGCCGCTCGGCGAGCACCGCCTACACCGACGGCAGCGAACCCGCCGCCGGAGGCGGCGACACCCCGGCCGGGCTGGTCAAGACCCGTAGCGACGCCAAGGGCAACAGCACCACCTTCCGCTACACGGCCGCAGGCGACCTGGCCGAGCAGACGGACCCGGCCGGCCTGGTGACCACCTACGAGCACGACGCGCTCGGCCGCGTCACCTCCCAGACCCAGATCTCCGACGCCCACCCAGGCGGCGTGAAAACCAGCTACACCTACGACACCGCCGGCCGGCTGTCCACCCAGACAGCACCAGGCGTGAAGAACGAGATCACGAACGTCACGCACACGGCGAGGACGACGTACACCTATGACGCCGACGGCCGCAAGCTGACGGGAACGGTCACGGACCTGACCGGCGGCGATGCGGCGCGCACGATCACCTACACCTATGACGCGCACGGCCGCGAGGAGAGCGTCACCGACGCTGAGGGCGGCGTGGTCCGGACCGCCTGGAACAGCCTCGGCCTGGAGTCGAGCGTCACCAACGAAGTCGGCTCGGTCCTCGCCTTCACCTACACCGAGCGCGGTGAGGCGGCCACGGTGGTGTTGAAGAACTGGACCGGTAGCCCGGTCAATCCGAAGCCGGCCAAGGACCTCGTACTGGAGTCGTACACCTACGACCCCGCGGGCCGTCTGGCCGTGAAGGTCGACGTGATGGGCCGCAGGACGGCCTACAGCTATCACGACAGCGACCTGCTCTACCGGGCCACCGCTGACGACGCCAAGCTCAACGGCGGCTCCACCGCGGTGGACGTGGTGCTGGAGGAGAACAGCTACGACGAGGCCGGGAACCTCACCAAGAAGGTGACCGGGGGTGGATTCACCAGCACCGACTTCGTCTACGACGCGGCTGGCCGGCTGAGCTCGTCCACTCTGGATCCGGCTGGGCTCAAGCGCAAGACCGCCTACACCTACGACGCCAACAACCTCACCACGAAGGTGTTGCGCACGGCGGTGGGTGGTAGCCGCGAGGAAAGCACCAGTTACACCTACAACGCGGCCGGTATCAAGACCCGGGAGACGATCGAGAACGGCGATCAGGACCTGATCACCAGCTGGACGGTGGACGACCGCGGCCTGCCCGTCGCCGTCATCGATCCGCGCGGCAACGCCGACGGCGCCAGCGCGGCCGACTACACCACCACCAGCACCTACGATGCGCTCGGCCGCCTGATCGAGACCAAGGCGCCCAGCGTTCAGGTGGACAAGGCGGGCACGGACACGGCGGCTGTCCGTCCGACGACCCGGGCCGGTTATGACACCTTCGGCAACCAGACGCACACCGTCGATGCCGAGGGCCGTACCGTCACGACCGCTTTTGACAAGGCGGGCCGCGCGGTGAAGCTGACGATGCCCACCTACACCCCGCCCGGCGGCACGGCGCTCACCCCGTCCATCTCGCACGCCTACGATGCGGCCGGTCGCCGCGTCTCCACCACCGATCCGCGCGGCTACACCATCACGACGGACTACGACGCGCTCGGCAACCCGGTGCGCCAGACCGACCCTGGTCCGTCCGGACCCGGCGGCGTGTGGATCGCCGAATACAACGAGGCGGGCGAGCAACGAGCCAGCGTCGACCCCAACGGCGCCCGAATCGAAGCCACCTACGACGACCTCGGCCGCAAGATCACCGAAACGGCGATCGAACGTGTGCCCGCCACGGCCGCGCACACGACCAAGATGAGCTACAACAGCGCCGGCATGCTCACCACGACCGTCGACCCGCGCGGCAAGACCACCACCTACACACCCAACGCCGCCGGCGAGGTCACCGCCACGACCGACCCCGCGAACAACACCACCCGCGGCACCTACGACCTGGCCGGGCGGCCGCTGCGGGTCATCGACGCCACCCTGGCCGCCACCGAGACCAGCTACGACCTGGCCGGACGGCCGACCGAGGTCAAAGACCTCAAACTAGCGAGCGTTAACGACGCCGGTACGGTGCTGCGCTCGGTCAAGGTCGGCTATGACCTGGCCGGCAACCCGGTCAGCCAGACCTCGGCCGAACAGCACACCGTCCAGCAGAGCTTCGACGCGCTGAACCGGCTCACCACGCTCACCGAACCGGTCTCCGCCGGTCAGGAGATCGTCACCCGGTTCGGCTACGATGCCGCCGGCGCCCGTACCAAGCTGACCGACGGCCGCGGCAACACCACCTGGACCACGTACAACAGCCTCGACCTCGTCGAGAAGGTCATCGAACCCGCCACCAGCCAGCATCCGGACGAAGCCGACCGTACCTGGACCTACAGCTACGACCAGGCCGGCAACAACACCGGCATCCGCCAGCCCGGCGGCGTGACCATCACCCGCGCCTACGACCATCTCGGCCGCCTCACCCAGGAGGACGGCAGTGGAGGTGGCGCGGCCACCGCGCAGCGGACCTTCGGCTACGACCCAGCCGGCCGGCTCACCACCGCAGGCGAGGCCACCCTCGAGTACAACGACCGCGGCCTGCTGGCCAAACTCACCCAGCCCGCGCAACCGCCCACCACCATGACGTACGACGCCGCCGGCAACCTCACCCAGCGCGTCGACGCCACCGGCACCGCCACCTTCACCTGGGACGACGCCAGCCGCCTGGCCACCGCAGGCGACCCGGTCACCGGCCGCACCTACACCTACGGCTACGACAAGGCCAACCGCGTCACCAGCCTGACCTCCGCCAACCCCGCCAACATCCAGACCTTCGGCTACGACGACCTGGGCCGTAACACCTCCCAGACCCTGAAGAGCAGCACCGGCACCGAGCTGGCGAAGATCACCTACGGGTGGGACCTCGACGACAACCTCACCACCAAGACCACCACCGGCCTGGCCGGCGCCGGCACCAACACCTACTCCTACGACCACGCCAACCGGCTCACCTCCTGGACCGCCCCCGGCGGAACCACCACCGCCTACGAATGGGACGCCGCAGGCAACCGCACCAAAGCCGGCAACAAGACCTTCACCTACGACCAGCGCAACCGCCTCACCACCGGCGACGGCACCGACTACACCTACACTCCACGCGGCACCCTCGCCTCCCAGACCAAGAACGGCACCACCACCCAGCTCACCTTCGACGCCTTCGACCGGCTCATCGCCGACGGCGACAGCCTTTACGCCTACGACGCCTTCGACCGCGTCACCTCCCGCATCACCGGCACCACCAGACAGACCCACCTGTACGCCGGCCTCAGCAACAACCTGGCCGCCATCAGCGTCAGCGGCAGCATCCAAGCCAAATACAGCCGCGATCCCTTCGGAGCCCTGCTCGGCATCCAAGAAGGCAGCGCGCCGGCCGTCGCCGCGATGAGCGACCTGCACGGCGACCTCGTCGCCACCCACACCGGCACCGCCCTGGCCAGCTCCACCGCCTACGACCCCTTCGGCGAGACCACCGCCCAAACCGGCAGCGGAAGCAACCTCGGCTACCAGGGCGAATACACCGACCCCGACACCGGCAAAGTCAACATGCACGCCCGCTGGTACCAGCCCGGCACCGCCACCTTCACCAGCCGCGACAGCATGACGCTGGAACCCAGCCCCTCCGTCCAAGCCAACCGCTACACCTACGCCAACGCCTCACCCCTCACCGGCATCGACCCCACCGGCCACTCCGCCGTCCCCGCCTCCGCCAGCGCCCGCCCAGGAGAACTCGAAGACCTCTACAACCGCAACGGCACCACCGGAAACACCCTGGGACACGACTGGTCCGGCGGCGTATACGGCCCATGCGTCACCTGCACCGACAACGTCGAATTCGGCTTCCTTCTCGTCATGACCAAAGAAGACATGAAAAGAAGGGGTCACCTGCCCAATGGGATGTACCTGCCGAAGGGATTCTTTGAAGCCGGCGAAAATAAAATAAACTATCTTATCAACGCCATCTACGAAGACGGGCTCAGCGTAGAACAGTCAGAGGCCATTTGGTCCTGGCTCAAAGACCCGCACGTCCAGGTGAATTCGAAGGGCGAGTTACTTGCGGACAAGTCCGTCGGTGAATCAAAGTGTCCGGGCGGAACGTCTAAAAAGCAATGTGAAGCCTTGCGTAATGCTGCGAAAGCGGTGATTAAAGCTCAAGCGTTCTACAACACATGCTTCGCCGATATGCTTAGTGATTCAACCAAGTATTGGTGTAAGGAATGGCAGTATGAGCTAGGGATCAAAGCGGATGAGTTTGAAGCGCTCAAAGTGCAATATCGCAATGATTTGGCGGCAGAAGGCAAATGGTTCTGGACTCTTCTCAAGGGAGTTAGCGACTTCTTCTGGGGAGACGTGCAAGCCTGCAGTGCGCAAGGCGGGATCTCATGTGTACTAATGATCGTCAATCTCCTGCCGGGAGGAGCTGCCGCCAAGGGGATAGGCAAGCTCGCGAAATTCTTCCCGAAGGTCGTCAGTGCCCTACGTGGTGCGGCTAAAGCCTGCAATAGTTTCGCTGCGCAAACTCTTGTACTTATGGCTAATGGCAATCGTAAGCCCATCGAAGAGATTCAGATCGGCGATTATGTCCTAGCCGCAGATCCTGTAAACGGGAAGACGGTGGCAAAAGAAGTCACCAACACAATCAGCGGCGCTGGCGTGAAACACCTGGTTCAGATCACTCTCCATGGTGAACCTGAGGCTGGGGCAAGTGAAGCATCAATCGTAGCGACAAGTGGTCATCCCTTCTGGGTGCCTTCCCTGCGGAATTGGGTCGACGCAACCTACCTTGAGCCGGGATCGTGGTTGCGTACCGCTGCTGGCACATGGATTCAAGTTGCCCATGTGAAGCGATGGGCTGCAACACAAAAGGTTTACAACCTGTCCATCGCCGACATCCATACCTACCATGTCGGAGTAGGGGACGTTAACGTCCTCGTCCACAATGACGATCCCGGCATGATTGGCGCCAATGGCACCAAAGTTACAAGTAGGACGACTTGGCTGCATGGCCCTTATAGGATCGATGTCGAGAATCCAAATCCAGGTCAACGGGCAGGACAAATCCACTTCCAAGACAAAGCGACTGAGGCGAAGTATCTGTACAATTTTGAGACTGGAGAGTTCGATGGGATGCCAAGTAGTTTGAAAAAAAAGCTTGAGAAGAAGTTTCCGGAATTTCGGAGAGGGATCGCTAAAGGCCTCGCCACGCTTGGCGAGATATGCTGATCCGTCGAGTTGGTCAGAGAATCTTCGATCGGAGTTTATGAATGCGCTATAATTCGATGTTCAGTGATATTGCCACGGAGGCGATTCTGGAAGGCGCTTCACTGGAAGATATTCCTGAGGCCTATTGGGCATCTCTTCGTGAAGGATGGATGCGCGATGAAACGGGTGCCTGGTTGCTCAGATCCTTCAAATCGAGCTACTTCGGTCCTCATTGTTCTCCTGGCGATGTGGTCGGATATGAGGCCAGCGTTAACGGTCGCGGGATACCAGATATCGACCTCTCGAGTACTGGTGTCCAGCGCGCAAGGGAGCTTGCCAGGAGGGGATATGCGTTCGCTAGAATGGCGCTCTTTGGGCTGAGAACAATGACCGGTCATCCGCCAATGGAGGCGTACATTTCAATTTGTCGCGTTGATGACTCTCGAGACGATGACCTATATACGGGGAGTGTGACATTCGCAAGCCTTCGGCCAAATGAAGCCAATTATCTTGATGATGTTGAGGATATAAGAGACTGCGCGGTTCTGATTCTCGAAGTATCGGACTGCGATACCTCGCTTCCCCTCATCCCTGCGGAGCGAGGAGCTTAATCAGTGGCTGGTGATGTACGCAACGAAGCCCGTAGGGCCCATAAATAAGATGCGTTGTCTGACCTCGATGAATCTGCGCCTGCCGAAAATTGCATTCATGCGGGTCAAGCCGCTTGTGAGTATTCGTGGAGGGCGCCGCCGAGCCGGTCTCGTCGGCGTATGTTCAGGTCGGTGATTCGCTCTGGATCGGTGATTGGATCGGGGACGGTATGCAGCGGGGCGGCTTGGTTCAGGGCTTGGTGGGCTCGGTGCTGGTTGTAGAAGTGTTCGTACTCGCGCAGGGCGTGCCGCAGGTGGTGTTCGTTCCCTACGAGGCAGCGGTCGAGAAGCTCGTAGCGGCACGACTGTACCCTGTGGGTGCCGAATATTGTGTCACAGGGTTTGATCTGGGGTTTGCTGTGTTCGATGGCTCGGCTCCGGCAGGATCGTGGGATGGCTCTGCGGCTGTTGTACGTGATCGTCTTACGCGTATTCGACTGGATTGTGCTGCTCGCCCGATCATCGGCGTCCAAGGATGCAGAGATCTTGGTGTTGCGGCATCAGCTGGCGGTGCTTCGCCGCCAGGTGGCCGTTCCCCGGCCGTCGTGGGCGGATCGGGCGATTCTTTCCGCGCTGGTGCGACTCGTGCCTCGATGCCGTCGATGTCACCTGTTTGTCACACCGCGGACGCTGCTGCGCTGGCACGCCGATCTGGTGAAGCGACGCTGGACCTACCCCAGGCGCCGGCCGGGACGGCCACCGATCCGACCCACTATCCGAGCCCTGGTGCTGCGCTTGGCCGCCGAAAACCCGGACTGGGGATATCGGCGCATCGCCGGGCAGATCGCCGGGCTGGGCCGGAAGGTGTCCCGGCCACCGTGTGGGCGATCTTGAAGAGGGCCGGCGTCGATCCCGCGCCTCGGCGTAGCGGTCCGACCTGGGCTCAGTTCCTCAAGGCCCAGGCGTCCGGGATTCTTGCGTGCGACTTCTTCAGCGTGGAGACGGTCATGTTCGCGCGGCTGTACTGCTTCGCCGTGGTCGAGCACGCCACCCGGCGGGTCCACGTGCTGGGGGTCACGGCGCACCCCACTGCTGGCTGGGTCGCCCAGCAAGCCCGCAACCTGATGCTCGACCTGGGTGGTCGGATCGGTGATTTCCGGTTCTTGATCAGAGACCGGGATAGCAAGTTCACCGCTGTGTTCGATGAGGTGTTCACGACCGAGGGCATCCGTGTGGTGCTCACCGCACCGCAGGCTCCTCGGATGAACGCGATCATGGAGCGGTGGGTCGGCAGCGTACGTCGCGAGCTCCTCGACCGGATCCTCATCATGAACGAACGTCACCTGCGCAAGGTCCTCGCCGAATACGAGACCTACTTCAACCTGCATCGTCCGCACCGGGCCCTGAAGCAGGCCAGCCCTCTGCGGGCGCTACCCGATCCGGTCGACGCGGACATCCATGTCTCCCGACGAGACCGGCTCGGCGGTCTCCTCCATGAATACGCCCAGGTCGCATGAGGCGACACAATTTCTGGCACCGACAGGCACGATGCTGGCGTGCTCCAGCATGGCCTGCACCACCTTCAGATCGGTGTGCGCGGCCAGCGCCAGGGTGGCGGCGCCGTGCCCCAGGTCGTGGCACTCTTCGGCGGGCCGACCACGACCTGGCCGTCGGCGTGCATCCGTTGCTGCGCCACCGTCGGCTCCGCCGCCTGCAGGTCGGAGTCCGTCCAGCGCAGCCCGGCCAGCTCACCGCGGCGCAGGCCGCGCAGCGCGGCCAGCCACCAGGCGGCGTACAGGTCGTCCTGCGCGACGTCGGCTAGGAAGGCCGCGAGTTGTTGTTCGGTCCATACCGCCACCGCTGGACGTTCCCCCGCTTGCTGCCAGCGAGCCGTTCGCCCGGTGGTCCAGACGACCGGATGCGGCCGCCGCGGGTGGGGCAGTTTGGCGCCGTTCGCGGGGTTGACCGGGATCACCTGGGCGCGGATTGCCGCGTTCAACGCGGTCCGCAAGGTGGCGTGGATCCGCACCACGGTGGCGGGCGACGGCCGGCGGCCTGTCGGCGAGGGGCGGGAGGCGAGCGTCGCGAGCAGTCCGTTGACGTCGCGTGAGGCGAGTTGGCGGAGCAGGATCCGTCCCAGCTGCGGGATGAGGTAGAGGCGGATGTGCGTGGCGTAACCTTGCCGGGGCGACGGACGCAGGGGGTCCTTGCTGGTCAGCCAGCGTGCCAGCCGCTGCCCGAGCGTGCATCCGGCAGCTCCCGCGCCGTCGCGGTCGGCGGCGGCCAAGGCGCGGCCGCCTGCGCTTCCTCGGGGTCGGCGTTGCCACCTTGGCGGACGCGCTGCCGCTGTCCGTCCAGGCCGCGTACCTGCACCGCGGGATACCATCGCCGTGATCGTCGTCTGCTGGCGGACGCGGATATGTCATGCCTCGCTGACGTCCTGTTTCCGCGTCAACACAGCCGCATCGCCTGCTGACCTGCACCCGAGTTTTGTCATTGGCCCCACCTCCACCTTTCACGGTGTGCGACGACCAACGCGCCAGCTAGGGCTCGCACTCGATCAGGGTGAACCCAGGTCAAGTGCCCGGGGAACGGGAGAAGCTCATGCACTGGCCGGCACGCCCGGAATAGGCAAGACCAACACCCTGCGACAGTCGCAGACGCAGTCTTGGTCGCGCAGGGAAACCCCAGATCACAGTGCGAAAACGTGTTTCCGAGCGGGACACCGGAGCCGTGTTCGGTGCCGCGGCGTGGAGCAGCGGGCGGCGCGGTCAGCGCGGCGGGATAGCCACCACGTACAGCTCCCCCTCTTTCATCTTGATCAGGAGTGGGTCCAGCCATCCGGGGGGCACGGCCACCGTCACATTGCCCGGTTGCGAGTCGAGGATTAGCACGTCGTCGAGGGCGAACGGCGGGTCGCCGGGGACGCGCAGCGATGCCGCTGCTCCCGCCGACACCGCGCCGGCGGAGAGCTTGGCGGGCCGCAAGGTCACGATTGCCTTGCCCGCCAGCACGCCGGGTGAGAGCTTGGGCCCGAGAACGCTGTCGGGCAGCTCTGCCCCCTTGGGCATCGCCTTCAGCGGATACCTGTCCACCAGTGCGTTCGCGCCCGGCCCTGTCACGTCGCCGGATGCCAGGACCTGGTAGGGCGCCAGCGCCCGAGTCGCCCGGAGGCTCGCCGGAGGGTTCAAATCCACGAGCTGGCCGGCGGCCGCGGCCAGCAGCCCGGCCAGGGCCGCCACGACCAGCAGCCACCACCGCCTGCCCGCCGACGCCTCCCGCGGAGGGACGGCGGCGGAAGACGCGGCATCGGCCTGGGCAACGGACGGGAGCGGCGCGGCCGGTGCCGGGGGAGCAGGCGGTGCAGGCGGAGCGCCTTTGGAGGGTGAGTCACCTCCTTCCTGCGGGTTGTCGCCTGGGTAGCCCAAGCGGCCCTGGCTGTCGATGGTGCCGATCGCCCACAGCTTGTCCAGCTGCCGCCATCGCTCCGGCTCCTCCTGGTAGGTGTCCGGGCGCGACAGGCCCATGGCGTCCAGCAGCCCCCATCGGTACACATCGAAGGCCGAGCGGAAGAGCTCCGCGTACGGCTCCGCGACTCGCAAGGTGGCGCGATAGCCCAGCCACGTGGCCAGCAATCCACCCCAAACGCAGGCGGCCACCCCGTACCAGGGCAGCAGCAACGCGGCCAGAGCGCCGCCGGCGACCGTGAAGCCCCATCCGAGCCAGGTGACGGTCGCCATCATCTCCATGGCGGCAGCCGCCGAGGCCAGCGATTGGCGGTAGACCTCCGGCAGCGTCGGGTAAAGGCGCGGCCAGGCTCGGACGGCGTCGATGCCGTAGCGCTCCCTGCTGTGTTCCTCGGCCCCGCGAAGAAGATTGCCGAGCCGGGTGGGCATGAACCTGTCCTCGTCGATGGGGTAGGTGAGCTTGCGCGGATCGTGGTCGGCCAGGCCGGCGTAGATCCGGCAGTGGCGTTCGCGTCCCTGCTTGGCGAGTTCGCGTCCGGCGGGCAGAGCGTCCCAGTAGCCTTCGAGTAGCCGCACCGCACTCACCCGCTGATAGGCGACGATCTGGGTGAGCAGCAGGCCGGTCAGCAGCGCGGCGGCCGAGAGCAGGATCCGGGCGTCGACGGTGAGCGCCGACCACCAGCGCACCGCGGCGGGCCAGCCGACGCCGGTCAGCACAATGCCCAACAGAGCCATCGCTAACCCCAGCACGGGTAGGAATGCGCTGACGAGCGTGCGGCGCTCCAGAACGCCCGAGGCGGCTTCGAGCAGCCCGCCCATCAGCCGGGCCAGACGGGGTCGAGTTGATGACCCCCGCGGCAGCGGTAGGCCTTGGCCTTGCTGAACCGGGTGTAGATGTTCGCCGAACCACAGGTGGCGCAGAAGACCCGGGCCTCACCCGCGGGCGCGGCCTGGCCGTAGGGCGCGTAGTCGCCGGTCAGCAGGCGTGATCCGCGCCTTCTCGCGGCCCGGGCTATCTCCGCCGCCATGATGCGGGCGGTCACCACCCCCACGGGGCGTCCGTCGCGTTCGGCCACCGCCGCGGGGAGCCCGTGACGCAGCCATTCCAGGAGTTCGGGCCAGTCCAGCAGGCTCATGACCGTGGCGTCGGCAGCCACGACGAAGGCGGGCCCTGGGCCGTCGGGGCCGAGCAGGCCCACCGTGGAGCCGTCCGCGCCGATCACCACGGCGAAGCCCTTCTCCGGGCGTTCGGCGTGCGGTTCGCATACCGTGAACCGGTCGCTCATCACGTCGGCGACGAGTCGTTCGCCTGTCATCGCCAGTCACCTACCAGGACAAAGGGGGCCCAGTGGAAAGGGTCGTCGAAGGCGCGCAGCGTGTAGTCGGGTGGATGGTCGCTCTGCGGCACTCCGGCTCTGAGACCGCCCATCCTCGCCGTGTGCCGCTGGTCGTCAATGATGGCGGGCATCCGCAGGACTTGGTCGTAGACGAGCGCCGCGGCGGGAAAGTCCCAGGCCGCCAGCCGCAGCTCGGCCTCCTCCAGCAGGAGCGTCGCCGTGGTGACCGGGTCGTCGCCCAGCCTGGTCCTGGCCCGCGACACGTGGTCCAGGACATCGGCCAGGGTGCGTTCCCTGAGCCACCGTTGGGCCTCCCGCAGGGCGTGCGCCTTGCTGAGCCCGTCGTTCAGACGTGCGTAAAACCGGCCGAGCAGCATGGTCGTGGACAGTTCGTCCACCCGCCACAGGGACACCAGGGCCGAGGGCGCTCCTGCGTACAGCAGGGCGCGGGTCAGGCCGATGAGCTCGTCGCCCGGGCGACGTTCGGTCAGCCCCGTCTCACAGGCGGCCAGCGTCACGAGGTCGACGTGGAGCGACAGGTTCATGATGTCCTCGGCGGTCAGTCGGCCATCGGAAAGTTCGATGCCGGACTTCATCGGGTCGTCGCTGTCGAAAGTCCCGTGCGCGGAGAAGTGGAGGACGTCCGGTGAGGTTGCGGCGTCGGAGAGCCGGTCCATGAGCGTGGCGCGGCGGGCTTCGGCGCCGGAGAGCAACTCGTGCCGCGCGAACGTGCCCGTGATGGCCGCGGCTTGCTCCCTGGCGAACACCAGCGGGTAGCGGCCCACGGGGTCGGCCACGATCAGCGCTGACTCGCGCCTGCCCGTGCGTTTGGCCTGGCAGAAGCGCAGGACGGAGGCGCTGGGGATGAGCGCGAGGGGGTTGCGGTCGATCAGCGGTGCTCCCTCGGCGGTCAGGGCGTGCAGCGGCAGCGTGTGGAGCGCGTCATGGGGGACGAGGTACACCAGGTCGCCGGGGCGTGCCCATCGCAGCACGGGTTCGGCCAGCCGCGTCAGCCGTTCGTCGTGAAGGAATCCGGTGTCGCCTTCTTTGAGCGATGGGTGAACCTGCCGGGCGAGGTGGTGCAACTCGCCTCGGGGCAGGTCGATCTTGGCGAAGGCGGGCTCGCGCGCTTCGGCGGTGACGCCGAAGGCCAGCACCGCGTCCTCGGTGACGTAATACTCGACCAGCACCAATCCCATCGTGTCCCTTTCGCGGGCGGGAGCGGATCTCACGCGGTCCTGCGGCCTGAGGACGATCACGGCGTGGCGGACGACGACTGCGCGAGCAGCGCCCGCACCTCGTCGAAGGTGACGGGGGCTCCCGAACGCAGCGCTACGTACTCGGCCGCCCGTCCGCCCTGCTGGGCCAGTTGGTGCCAGATCTGCTCCTGCTGATCTTTGGCTTGGCGCCGGCCCCGCAGCGGCCCCGTCTTGTCCCGCGCGGTACGCATGCGCCGCGCCTCAACGCGCAGTCGGTGCTCGGCCAGCGCCTCCTGGGCGAACAGCCAGGCGAGATAGATGGCGCGAGGCTCAGCGCTGGAATCGCGCAGGCGCTGCAACTCCAGGAGGGCGTGCCTGCGCGCGCTCATGGCGGCATCGAGGTCCTTGGCCCACATCCAGCCGGCCGTCTCCTCCGGATCGTCACGATGCGGCGTGGGCCACCGGTCCCGGCCGACCGCCTCCCGGTAGGCATCACCCAGGCGGGCCCGGCTCTCCACCACGCGCTGTGCTGCCTTCTCTGCGCGCAGCAGCCTCACGGTGACCTCGGGCACCCCGTCGTCGGCCGGGCGCGGCACGGTCTGGCCGAGCAGGTCGACTAGGTCACGCGAGCGTGCCTTTTCCACCAGATCGAACGCCTGGATCAACTCCGATGGCTGGGCGGTGGCCACCAGGAGCCCGATCACGTCCTCATACAGGGGCTCCGTGGTCGCCGCGTAAGCAAGGCGGTGCTTGGCGTCCATCAGGTACTCCCGGTGCCGGTCCCTGATCCGGCTGGCGGGTTCGAGACAGGCCAGCGCCATCTGGGCGTCGAATTGCTTGACGGCGGTGCCGCCCTGTTCCAGCACCTCCAGCGCGACGGCGTCGAGCCCCCTGCGTAGCAGCCGATCAGCCGCACTGAGGAGCAGGCCCACGCCGCGTCCGGCCGCGCCCCTGGCCAGCAGTGTCATGCCTGCCTTGATGCCACGGGCGCCCCGCACCCTCAGCCGTCCCATCAGCACCGCCGCTAGGAGCTCGCGGTGTCCAAGGGGCGACTCGATGTCGTCGACGGCCTTGCCGCCCAGTTCGAGGACGCTCAGGTCCGCGGGTAAGGAGGGAATGGTCATGTCCAGCCCCTTGGTAACCACTCTCACCTGCGTGGCCCGCAGCGGTCCCACTACCCGGACGATCCGGTCGTTGCCTGTGCCGTCCGGCAGGTAGGGCGTGCCGGCCACGTTCGCGAGGAAGCGGACGGCGCGTTCGCGCCGCCCCTGGGCGCACAGCAGGGACTTCACGTCGATCATGATTCTGGCCCGGACGAGCGGGTCGATCCGCTGATCGCTCATGACTGTCTCCACCTCGGCCGGATCAACCGGGTCGAAGTCCTGGCCGGCCGCCCAGGCGTCGCGGGTGAACATGGCTCGTAGATTCGGCATGTCGGCCCGCCTGCACATCTCGACGGCCTCCAGCAATGCCCTGCGCGCGTCCTCGGGGTAGCCGTGCAAGGTATAGGCGCAGTTCAGCGCGAGCAGGCACTGGATGCGGTGAGCGTAGTACTCCGTGCGAAAGTCCGCGCCGCCCGATGGCAGCTTGATCATGTTCAGCAGGGTAGTGGCCTCGTCGATCCAGTGGACCGCCAGTTCCACCCGCGGGGCGAGGCCGCTTTCGAGCGTTTCCCACTGTCGGGGCGGCGGCGGGATGAAGGTGCCCAAGCAGATGCGTACCGCCGAGTCGGCGAGCACTCGCACCAGCGTGAAGTTGGGGCGGCCGCGCGGGCCTCGCGTCACCTCCGCAAGCCAGACCTGGCGCGCGGTGTCGCGCTGCCCCTCCTCCTCGTAGCGCATGAACAGCGAGGCGTCCAGCCGGTGCAGCCGCTCCGAGGGCCCGCTGAGCCAGGCCGACGCGAACAGCACCTGTGCCCCGACGGCGAGGGCGAAGGTGCCGGACAGCGCGGACGCGGAAGCGTGCACGGCGACGCTGAGCGTACAGAACCATACAGGGAGGAACAAGAAGCCGTAGACCGCCACGAAGGCCATCCGGTGGCGTAGCTGCGGGGCCGCGCGCAAGGAGAGGTACGACCGTTCGCTCAGCCTCAGGTAGCCGTTCAACGCGGCCGCGAGTGCGATGGCCAGCACCAGGTAGATCGCCACCCCGGCCGCAGTGCCCGGCACCCGCTCCCGCCACAGCTGGACGAAGCCGCGGCCGACCGGGCTGAGAGCCAGCAACGCACAGAAGACGACCCAGGAGACGGACGAGACACGAGCCTCGGTGCGCCGGTAGCGGCTGAGCCTCCCGGTCGCACGGAAGAACCAAACATGCTGGATCGCCGCGAGCGCCGCAGCCGTCCAGGCGCCGCCGGTGACCTTGTGCTCCCACAGGACCCACAGCGGTACGGCGAGGACCGCGTACCCCAGGATCAGGGTCAGCCGGGCGACAAGAGAAGAGCGGCGGTGGCGAAACAGCGCCAGCCCGGAGATGGCGAAGAACACCATGTCGGTACGCTCGTCGGAGACCACTGTGCTCAGCCGCAGCTGCACAATGGCGTACACCACCACGAACGGCACCAGCCACCACAGCAGGACCAGCGGTTCGGCTCCGTGCCACAGGAAGGCCGAGGTCGCGCCAAACGCACACGCGAGGCTTCCGACGGCGCCCACCGCGGCGCCCGACAGCGCGACGAGCACGAGGAACGCGCCGTCTTTCGCAGCGACCTCGAACGGCCCGGCCAGCGCCCAGCCGACGGCAAGCCACAGGCAGAATCGCGTCAGGCGGAGCAGGAGGTTGACGCGGAGGAACCTCAGCAGGACCGTCGGCCACGAATCGTCCTCCATACCGCCCCTCCTCAAACGTCAATGTCTCCTGTTGAGGTATCGCTGGAAAGCGCGGTACCGCTTCACAGAACATCGCGGCGAACACCGTGCACGGGACGTCGAGCTTGCCGACGCGGGCTCCCACAACGATCGCTGATCTGGGGGTCATGGCATGGCGGGAGATCGAGATCTTCCTGGCCTTGGCCGAAGAGCTGCACTTCTGCCGGACGGGCCGAGCGGCTGGGCGTGTGCGGTGCCAAAAACGCCGATACTGTTGCTGAGCTGGGCGTTTGCCGGGCGATCAGCCTGCTCTGCGGTACCTGGTGATCAGTCCTGTGGCGGTCCTTCGGCGGTAGATCCGGGTTGAAATGGTGTTCGTACTCGGTCAGGATCTTGCGCAGGTGCCGCTCACCGTAGATGAGCAGGTGATCGAGGCGCTCGCGGTGCAGCATCCCCACGAACCGTTCGGCGAACGGGTTGGCCTGTGGTGACGTTCACGTCCACGGAGACGGTATGCGGGTTGGAGCGCGTGCCGAGCACCGCGGCCGCCATCTATAGATGGCGCCAGCGTGGCTGGAGCGCGGGATCCATTCGGGGGGCCGCGATGCAATGCCGAATGGAGTGGCCCGGCCGTGCTCGGTGCGTGCTCGTACGTCCCGGCACGTGTCGTCAGGGCCCGGCACCGCTTGATACGCAATGTGCGCGGAGGCGGCACGAACTACCATCAAATGACACCCTGCGGCACTAAAGGATCTTGCTTCTAATCCGACGGTCGCAGGTTCGAATCCTGCAGGGCGCGCTTTGATCATGGCCTGACCTGCGGTGATGCGAGATCGGACGCGTTCTAGAATCTCCGTCTAGCGCTTGCGTGCTCCGTACGTGCTCGCCCGCACCAACCCCGCACACACCATGATCCATTCGCCATCCTCTCACTCGGCCGGAGAGCAGCGGCCCCGCCTCGCCGGGAGCAGGTGGCGAAGGCGGGGCCGGACGCGTAATCCGACTGTTCAGCTCCTCAGCGAGATGACGTGCCTGGGTTGGGCCTGGTCTTCCTTGCCGAACAGCGGGGCGGCGGTCTTCTCGGCCGCGGCCGTGGCGACCTGCGGGTGGACGGAGGCGTAGGTGTCGGCGGTGAACGCGCTGGAGGTGTGTCCCAGGGTCTCCTGTACCACCTTCATCTTCACCCTGGCCGCCAGCATGAGCGAGGCCGCGCCATGGCGGAGGTCGTGGAGCCGGATGGGCGGCAGGCCAGCGAGGTAGGCGAGCCAGAGGAACTGGTCAGAGACGTGCTGCGGATGCAGGCGGCTCCCATCGGGCTGGGTGAACACGAAGCCGGTGTCCGACCACGCCTCGCCCATGGCCAGCCGGTCCTGAAGTTGCTGTTGCCGATGGGCCCGCAGCACCCGAGCGGTGTCGCTGTCCAGAGCGATCGTCCGTACCGAGGCGTCGGTCTTCGGGGCGCCCTCGTGAACCTCCCAGGCCAGTTGCACGAGCTGCCAGTTCACAGTCAGCGTGTTGCTGGCGAGATCGACCTCGTTCCAGCGCAGCCCGCACGCCTCGCCCCGTCGCAGTCCACGCAGCGCGACCAGCTGATAGAGGGCGAACAGGCGGTGGCGTCGTGCTTCTTCGAGGAACAGGCAGGGTCTGGGCGGGTGTCCACCATTACTGGGGACGGTCGTGGCGCGCTGGTGTAGGCGTCGATCGGGTCGACCCGTCGTCCGCCTCGGCGTTGCTTTTCTCCGTCCCGGTAGCTGCGGTAGTCGGCCTGCCAGGCGCGGACGCGGTCTTCGGTCCATACCAGCGGCTTGGGCCGGGTGTAGGCGGCCATTTCCAGGACGGCGGCGGGGTTGAAGTCGATGAGGCGGTCCTGGCGCATGGCCATGTTGAGCGCGTGCCGGAGGGTGGCGCGGATGCGGTGCATGGTGGCGATGCTGATCGGCCGCCGGTACTTGATGTCAAAGTCTACTATGACAACTGCCTAAATGGCGATATGAGTGCAGATCAGTACCTGGCAGGTGTCTGCAATGGCATTGCAAAAAGGCTAGGCATCGGCCCTTCGGAATGGCTGGAACTGAGGAAACTGCGGGATTCGGCACACGACACATCAGGGTCCTGGTTCTTCAAACTTCTCAGTGGCGTCAATGAGTTCATATGGGGTGACGCGATAGCCTGTAATAACGGCAGTGGAGCTGGCTGCTTTTTGATGATCGCGAACCTTCTGCCGGGTGGGGCGCAGCCAAAGCCATCGGAAAGCTGGCGAAGTACTTGCCCAAGGTGGCTCAAGCCCTTCGCTCTGGCGCGGCGGCATGCAACAGCTTCCGAGGGGAAACTCTCGTATTGATGGCCGATGGCAGTCATAAGGCCATCAAGGACATCCGCCCCGGAGATCGGGTTGTTGCGACCGACCCGGTGAGCGACAGACGGTAGCCAAAGAAGTCACCGATACGATTTTCGGTGCCGGGACGAAAGAGCTGGTGCAGATCTCTGTCCGCTTGGAGAATGGAAGCGGAACGGCAGAGACCTCGATAGTGGCTACCGCCGGCCATCCTTTCTGGGTTCCTGCCCTGCGGCAATGGGTGGACGCAACCTATCTCCAGCCGGGAAAGCGGCTCCGCACCTCTGCCGGAACCTGGGTCAAGGTCACCGGCGTAAAGCGATGGACGGCAGCGCAGCAGGTGTACAATCTGACCGTCGCCGACGTGCATACCTACTATGTTGGGGTAGGTGGCGTTAGCGTTCTGGTTCACAATGCCGAGCGCATTCCTCCGTTCGTCACTGAGATGCTCAGAGCTATTAAAGACGGCAGCCTTGGGCAGCGCACAAATCTTGATGGCAGTCTAGACTTCTATCGGTATAGGGAGCCGAATCGGCGCACTGGGCTAGGGGGGATCCGCGTAAAAATAGGTGGTGGGACGGGGCGAAGATCTACGGAGTTGAAGGAAATAATAGCTTTAGAATTCTCGAAAAGGATGGCAAATATGTGTGGGTCCAAAACCACAATTATAAGAACCTTAGATCGTTCTGCGACTAGTCTACATTGCGAATGGGTCATCCGATGAACGAGCAGTTGATCGCCGAACTCATGTCAAGTTTCGGCATGAAATTCCTTGGGCCCAGAAGGCGAACGGGAATTCCTACCTGGGTGGCGTCGGTGATGACGACTGTCGGCCCGGGCGAGGGGCGCTATGATCGCACGGTCAGCCGCAGCAACCCCAATTCAGTCGAAATATTCAACCGTGACTGGTATGCGCTCTCGTCTGAGGCGGGGCTGTTTTCAGGCGAGCACCAATTCCTCGTATCGCTGGATCCAGGTATCGATCCGGATTTTGACCGAGCTCGGGAGGCGTCCGATGACTCAACAGACCCGGCCTGGTGGGAATGCGAGTGGGGAGCGGTGGAGCTCCAAGCTGGATGGGATTTGGCTGGGCAAGGAGCAGCGTCCGGTGTCGTCGGCTCCGGGCACGGCTATCCCGGATTTGTGATGTCTTCTATGAGCGGCTCGGTATTCGTCGTCGGAACGGTTTGGCAAGAGGCCATCGGCGTTGCGGTGTTGCCGAAACCTTACTGTTCCTCAACGCTGCAGGAGGCAGCACGACGATATCTGGCAGGGCGTCGAACGGCCTCAGAGAGGGAAGACCTGAAGGCCTGGCTTGCTCGTGGTGAGGAGTGTCCTCCTACGTAGACCTTCGCAGATCAAGCACCCTGCGATGCGTTATGAAGCGGCACAGATTGCACCGCCGGGTCAACGGCACCGCGGTGGACCTCGCCCGGATGATCAATCCGGTGGTGCGGGGCTGGATGGCCTATTACGGAGCCTTCTACCGCCATGCGCTGTATCCCCTGCTCCATCGCATCAACTCCTATCTGATGCGATGGATCATGAACAAGTACAAGAGGCTGAGCAACTGGACGAAGACCACCCAGGCGATGCGCGACGCGGTGGTCCGGCAGCCTCGGTACTTCGCACACTGGGCCTGGGCGAAACCGGCCGTCAGATGACCAGAACGACAAGAGCCGTGTAACGGGACTGTTACGCACGGATCTGTGGTAGCCCGGAGGTGAGATCCCTCCGGGCTACCCGACCATGTCCGATGGCGCAACGCCCGGGCCCGACCGAAGACCAGCTTCGCCGCCAGCTCACCCATCCGGAGCTGGACTAGTTACCCGGTCAAGGTTGCGTGACGGGCCACTAGCGCTCGCCGGCGTGTCCTTATCGCCGGCGCCTCCGCGCAGAGCCCGACGCTGTTCAACGCGGCCAGCTACGCCATCCCGGACGGCATCTTCTTCCGCATCTCGGCCCTCCGCCTCGGCCGCGCCGCGCGGGCGGGCGACACCTGAGCCGTCAGCAACCGGTGGCGGCGTGAATCGAAGACGCCGGGCGGCAAGGGTCACGGATTCGCCCGGTGATTGTCCGGAGAATGTCCGGTCGGTGACCTGGGCGAACGCCCTTCCACGGGTGAAGACTCAGCAATAACGCCCCCTCAGCGGCATAAGAAAAGCCGGAATGCCCGTGCCGCAGCGTCACGGGTTCTCCCGTGGTTCGGAGCCGCTGATTCCTGTTACCGGGTCCGTGCACGTCGCGGGCCCGTGACAACAAGAAGGGAAGTCACATGGAAATGACGTCGCACAACGAATTCGACCGGCACGAAGGGCGGGGCCCCGTTCTCGTCGACATCGCGGACATCATCGTGTCGGAGGAGTCGGTCGCCGCTCTGCAGGACCGGCAGCTCTGGATGCGGCCGCAGCGGGACGTCGGTCACTGATCCGCAGGCCGGTGGGCGCGGGACTTCTCTGAGCACAGGACGGGTTCCCGCGTCCACCGGGCTGGTCAGGCGGCTTGACGGGACCATTCACCGCACGATTCCGGAGGTCTGAGATTTGCTGGACGAAGGCACCTGGCGGAAACTCTGCGAGCGGGACGGGCCGTATTTCGCCGAACGCGTGCACATTCCCGGCCTGATCCGCGAACCGGACGTTCTCGCGGAGCTCGTTCTCGGCGCTCTCCGGGCCGCCACCACCAGAGTGGACGGCGACGACACGGATCTGCCCGCCATGAGAGCGTTCCGTGACACCTGCCTCGACTATGACGCCACGGAAAAACTGGTATCGGGGGCGTTTTCCGGGCGGTCCGCGGTACATTCCTGGCTTTCCGCCCGTACCGGAAAGGACGACATCTGCCTGGCGATCAACGGCCTGGACTCCTGGGACGCCGAGCTCGCTGAGCTTCTCTACACCGGCTTCGTCCTCCCGCTCGAATCGGCGGGCGTTCCGCTGACGAGAGGGGTGGACTGGTACTGCTTCGTGGCCAGTTCCGGCACCACCCCGTTCGGCGTGCACACCGACCCGGAGCCCTCCTTCATCTTCCACCTCGGCCCGGCGGCGAAGACAGCGTGGACCTGGCCAGGGCTGAGCCTGCCAGCACTCGGCCAGGGGCGCCCGCACACGCTGGACGCGGAGCCTCTTCTGCCGTCGGCGGACAGCGTCCGCCTCGCGCCCGGTGACTTCCTGCTGATTCCCGCGGGGATGTACCACCTCTTCCGCAATGACGGCCCGTCGCTGTTCCTGGGGCTCACGGTGTATCCGGAAGATCCCGGGCAGACCGCCACGGACGCGCTGTTCCACCAGATACGCCGCCGGAACGCCCAGCACCCGGAACAGGCCGACGGGGATCCGGTCGCCGGCGCGATCGACGCCTTCAGGGACGCCCTCGGTGACGACGGCGTCGAGCGGGCCGTGCGGCGGCAGGCGATGCTCCGCCGGTCGTGCGGGTACGGCTCGCCGCCCCGGTTCCCCGGCAGAACCAGCGATCAAGGTCCACCCTATACAGTCACCCGCCTGCCGGTCGTGATCGCCGACCACAGCGTCTTCGCCCTGGGAAGAGAGCTCTCCGTCGATCTCGGTGAGCTGGCCCGCCTGCTGAAGCCCGGCGCCCTCGTCGGCGCCGACGAGCTGCGCGACGCGGCCACCACGCCAGAGCTGCGAGCCGCTGTGCGGGCCCTGGTCCGCGTGGGCGTCCTTCGGAGCGTTGGGACACAGTCATGACACTGTCGTGGGAGAACATCGTCGACGCGCTCGGCGGGGAGTCCGTCTGGCGCAAGTCGTTCGGGAATGAGCTTCTGGCCGGCCGGGTCCCGCAGGGATCGTGGCGCGCGTTGCTCGGATGGGGCGTCATCGACCACATCATGAGGACGACCACGATCGAACCGCTGATGATCCGCTTGTCGTCCGAACCCATGGCCTATCCCGGCACCTACATCAGCACGCGGATCGACGGCGGCGACATCGTGCACCGCAACTGGCGTTACGGCGCAATGGTCGAGTACCTCCGCTCCGGCGCGACCCTCGTCGCCAACAGGGCCGACCGCATCCACGTGGGCCCTGCTCGCCTGCGCGAGGAGTTCGAGTACTTCGCCGACGACCCGGCCTGGGTGAACTGCTACGCCTGCTGGACGACGCAGTCAGCGTTCGGCCGCCACGCGGACGGCCACGCCACGGTGATCTTCCAGGCGGAGGGCAGCAAGCGCTGGCGGATCTGGGAGGGCTCCGGCCCCGGCGCGCGGCTGATCGAGGAGGCGGACATGCACGCCGGCGACGTGTGGCACATCCCCCGGGGATGGGACCACGAGGCCACCGGCATCGGGCCGAGCCTGCACTGGACCTTCGGCCTGCACGCGTCCACCCCCGAGGACCTCGCGCGGACCGCGCTAGACGCCTGGTCCAACCGGCCCAGGACCGAGGGGACGCCCGATGACGGCGGCGAGCTCGACTCCCTCATGACCGCCCTGGCCTCGGACGTGCACCGGGCGCGGGAGGTGCGTTCCGCGCAGTCGCTCGAAAGGCGCGAGGGCCTGTCGCTGCCGTGGTCGGTGGAGAGCGTCCCGTACACCGGTACCCGGCTCAGGTGGGCGTCCCGGTTCCCGCCGCTGGTCGAGGCCGGGGACGGCCTGATGGCGATCGAGAGCCTCGGCGTGCGGCTCAGGATCGACGGCCGTCTCGCACCCTGGATGAACGAGTGGTCGGCGGGGCGAACCACGCTGCGCGATGACACGGCGGCCATCGCTCTGACCGACGCGGAGATCGACCAGGCGCTTGACTCGCTGGTCCGCGCCGGGCTCCTCCTGGTCGAGCAGGCCCGGTGAGCCTCGCCATGACGAGCGTGGACCAGTCCGGGGCCCCGTGGGTCCTCAACCCGGCGTTCCGGATCCAGGGCGGCGACCTCGTCAACGAGGCCGAGGGCACGCGGCTCACCCTGACCCCGCCCCTGCGAGAGCTGTGGGAGCTGGGGGAACGCCGTGACGGCGCGCCAGCGGTGCGGCTCACTGAGGAGGCGGAAAAGGCTCTACGCAGGATCCGCCTGATCGTGCCGCCGGACGCCTCGGCGGCGGCGACCGGCGGGCTCGCGCGGACGGCCGGGACCCCGCTGTCCCTGCCCGCGGGCACCAGGGCCGCCGCGGCCGTATGGGGACTGATCGGAGCGCCGGTGGACCTGGGAGGCCCTCCCGGCCCCCGGCCCAAGGACGCCGTCCCCGTGATCCGCCAGGCCCTCGCGGGCAGGTTCCGGCTTCTGGCCCAGCCGGGCACCTGGTCGTGGACGCTGCGGGCCCGGCCGGCCGAGGGACTGCCCGGCCTCGTGGATCACGGTGACCTCGCGGTCCATCCGCAGACCGACACGGGGGCGGCGGCACACGAGCGGCTGCGGGCCCTCGTCGGCACCGTCCTGGCGCAGGGCCACCGGCCTCTGGTGATCGGCGGGGACCACTCGATCGGCTACCCGGTGATCAGCGCGGTCGCGGGCAGGCATCCGGCGCTGCGCGTCGTCCACTTCGACGCGCACGCCGACCGCCGCCCGGCCGGGAACGCGGTCACCGCGGACTGCGGGAACTTCGTCAGCTGGGTGCTCTCCGAGCATCCCCACGTCGAATGGCTCACCATCGGCGTGCGCGGCGTCGACACGAACCTGGACCAGGCCACGGACGGGCGCGTCTCCTACCTGACGGCCGACGAGGCCCGCGCGCCGGAGGCGGCGGACACGATCGCGCGGTTCTGCGCCGGCGCGCCCGTGCACCTCACGGTGGACATCGACGTGCTGGACCCGGCGTACGCTCCCGATGTCGTCTATCCCGCCGGCGGCGGTCTCGACCCCGCGACTCTGACGGCCCTGGTACGGAGCGTCGCCGCAGCGGGCCGCTTGGTCGCGAGCGACCTGGTGGAGGCGTGCCCCTCCCCGTCCGGCCGCCACTTGACGGCCGCCCATCTGGCCGATCTCGTGGAGACCGTCCAGCTCGCGGAGGCGGGGCAGGTGGTGGGGCGGCGGCGGGGCTCGCTGGTGAACAATTTCGCCGGAGAAGACGCATGACCGACGCTCCCGCCGTACCCGGCTCGCCCCTGTCGTCGCCGCTCTACAGGGTCTACCTGGCGGGGCAGGCGGTCTCACAGCTGGGGGACGGGGTCGTCTCGGTCACCTTCGCGTTCGCCGCCCTGGCCGTCGCGCCCGACGGGCGGGGCATCCCGATGGTGCTGCTGGCCCTGTGGCTGGCGAGGTTCGTCTTCATCGCGTACGGAGGCAGCCTGCCGGACCGGGTCGGGCGGTTGCCGGTCATGTTCGGCGCGGACGCCGTCCGCCTGGCCGCCCAGGTGTTCCCGGCGATCACCTTCGCCCTCGGGAACCCGGAGCTCTGGCACCTCGTCGTGTCCGCGGCCGTCTATGGCGCGGCGACGGCCTTCTTCACGCCGGGCGCCGTCGGGCTGCTCCCCGAGCTGGTCCGCCCCGCCCAGCTGCAGAAGGCCAACTCCTGGCTCGACGTCGCCGGGGACACCGGACGGCTGGCCGGGCCCGCGCTCGCGTCGCTGCTGGTGGTGGTGGGAGGCGTGCCGCTGGCGCTCTTCTTCGACGCCGCCACCTTCGTCGTCTCCCTCGTCTCGCTCGCCTGGCTGAGGCGGCTGATCCGGGCCCGGCCGCCGGAGCGCGGACCCGCCGAGGACGATGACGGCGGCGCGGGGGAGCGCGTGCGGTTCCTCGACGCAGTGCGCGTCATGCCCCGCCTGCCGCTGGTCCTGGGCGCGATCCTCGTCTGGGTTCCGGTGCAGGTCGGGCTGGCCTCGGTGAGCGTGCTCGGACCGATCATCGTGCAGGACAGGTCCGGGAACATCGAGCAGTGGGGCGTCATCGTGACGTTCCTGGCCGCGGGCGGGCTGTTGGGAGCGCTGGTGAGCGGGCACGTGCGCGTCGAGTGGCGCGGGGTGCTCACCGTCGCCCTGCTGGTCGTCTCGATGCCGGTGCAGCTCCTAACTCTCGCGTACGGCCGGCATCTGGTCGTGGTCGCGGGCGCCCTGTTCCTGGCGGCTCTGGCGGCGGGGGTCGCCGGGGTCGTCTTCGACACCCTCGTGCAGCTCACGGTCCCCAAGCCGATGTTGTCGCGGGTCGGATCGTTCGAGACGACCATGACCACGGCGATGGTGCCGCTGGGCTTCGTGATCGCGCTGCCGCTCGCGAACCTGGTGGGCCGGACGGCGTACCTGGCCGGGCTGGCGGCCGTCATCGTCGCCACGGCAGCGGCGGTGCTCGTCTGGGCGGTCCCGCGTTCGGGGCTGCGGGACCGTGCTCTTGAGGACGGCGCCGGTGACTCGGCGTGGCAGGGGGTGCCCTCGTCGACCTCCCCGGGATCCGGTCGCGAGGGTGGCCGAGAAGGCGAGGCGGAAGGCCATGTCCAAGGAGATCAGGAGGCGCGAGCGTGGCAGCTCATGACGGACGGACCGCCGAGGCCGTGACCCTCGTACAGGGGCGGCGGTTCGTGGTGGTCGACAACGCCCTGTCCCCGGACGCCCTGGCCGCCTGGCGGGAGGAGGAGCGGGCCGTGCAGTACCGGCCCACCTTCAGCTCGGTCGATCCGATGTTCGACGGAGTGGCGTTCTACGCCGACGCGTCGTACGCCTCCGCGAAAGCCGGCGAGGAGCACGCCGGAGAGGTGATGTCGGCCGTCAGGAGGGGCCTCGACGCGCTCGGCGTGACGGCGGCGGACAACGACCGGTTCAAGTTCTGGCGGTACGGCCGGGGGTCCGGGCTGGACTGGCACGACGACGGGAGCGGCCGGGGGGCGGCGTACACGCTCTACCTGTCGGGCGAGTGGCGGGCGACGTGGGGCGGCGAGCTGGAGCTGTTCGACTGCCCGGTCGGCGAGGTGCCGTGTGCCGAGTTCGACGTCCCCAAGGACCTGATGAACGCTCCCGTGCCGGCCACGTCCATCGCGCCCCGGCCGAACCGGCTCGCGGTGATGGTGGCCGGCACGTTCCACCGGGTGAGGAAGGTGGAGGCGGGCGCGGGCGACAACCTTCGGCGCTCCATCACCGGCTTCCTGACTCCCTGACGCGCCCCGCCAGGAATGGCGGCGCGGCCGGTGTTGGGTCCTGGGCATGTCCGACGACAACGTAGAGTTGCGCCAGTACATCGAGCAGCAGAACCGCCGCTCTGAGCCGGGTGGACGCCGGTTCGCCTGGCGGCGCATCGACTGTTCTTGCCCCGCTATGCGGGCTGGTCGGCTTTACCGCCGGTTAGCGTCCACGGGAGTGGTGTACGGGTTAGAGCACGTGCCGAGCACGGCGATCCACCCCTATCGATGGTGTACCGCTCGAATATTGAGTTACGTGGTCTGAGCTGCGGTTATGCGGCGTGGTGGTATTCGTTGATCGTGCCGGTGACGACGGGTTTTCGGTGTATAGATCGCAAGTTGTTGAGTTCGGTCACGCCGCGGGCGGGCTGCGTTGCGATGTCCGGGGGACGTTGTTGCCTGGACTGGTGCGGCCGGTGGCCGTTGTAGTGGATCAGATACTCGCGGAGCACGCAGATCAGGTGGCGTTCGCTGAGGATCAGGATCCGGTCCAGGAGTTCACGGCGCAGGGTGCCGATGACGCGCTCGCAGGTGGCGTTCATCCTCGGCGTCCGCGGCAGGGTGGTGATGTCCTGTAGCCCTTCAGCCGTGAAGACCTCCCGGAAGGCGAAGGTGAAGAGCGGATCCCGATTGTGGATCACGAACCGCAGCCCGGTGATGCGATCACCCAGACCCATCACCAGGTTGCGAGCCTGCTGGGCCGTCCATGCTCCGGTCGGGTGCGCGCTCACTCCGGCCAGGTGCAGTCTCCGGGTGCCGTGCTCGATGAAGACCAGCACATACAGCCGCTTGAGGAGCAGCGTCTCGACTACGAGGAAGTCGCACGCGATGATCGCGTGGGCTTGTGCGGTCAGGAACTGCCGCCAGGTCGGTCCGGCCCGGCGGGGCGCGGGATCGATACCGGCGGCGTGCAGGATCTCCCACACGGTGGAGGCCGCGATGTTGTAACCCAGCCGGGCCAATTCGCCTTGGATTCTTCGATGTCCCCAGGTCGGGTTCCCTCGTGCCATCCGAATGATGAGTGCCTTGACCGGCTGGTGGGTGCAGGGCCGTCCCGGGCGCCGCCTGTCGGTGAAGGTCCACTTCCGCGCCGCGCTACAGGATTGCGGCGCCAACGCAGGATCGTGGCCGGGGTGACCGGGAACACCTCCGCCCACCGACGGCGGTGGATCAGTCGCGACAACGCTGCCAGCCAGAGCTGGTCGGCGCCACCCCACCGAGGCCGGCTGCCGAGCTGACAGCGGAGGACCTGGTTCTCGTGACGGAGTACCAGCACCTCAACATCTTTGGACAGATCGGAGCGGACCAGCACCGTCAGCAGGCCGAACAAGCCCCTCATCAACCGGTAGACAAGCGACATCAACACCTAGATCGCTGATGTGAAATTGGTTAGTGGTCGTAGGCGGTCAGGGACCGTTTCACCGGTGCGTCGGTGTTCCAGTTGTGTCAGATTGCGGCGTTGAGAGCGAGGACGCGTTGGCTGATGCGTGCCCAGAGGCCGTCCGGGTGGCGGGCGTTGTGGCGTTCGAGGCCGAGCTGGTTCTTCAGTGTCCAGATGATCGCCTCGATGCGCTGGCGCAGCCAGCCGGGAAATGGCAGGGTGCGTGCAGGTTCGTCTTCGCGGGCCGGCCGGATCAGGAGATGGCCCAGATCGGCGGCGGCCTTCTCGATGCCGGCTCCGGCGAATCCCTTGTCGCACACGATCGGGCTTGGCCCGCCGGCTATCTGGTGGACGTGCAGCAGGTGCAGGGCCTGCTTGCGTTCGTCGAGCTCTTTGGGGTGGGCCAGGCTGAAGCCGGTCACCGCGCCGTCAGCGGTAGTGATCAGCATCAGCTTGGCACCCCAGTAGAAGGCGTGGTGGGACTTGTCCATGCCGTATCCGGCGATCTCACCCAGGTGCGATCTGTTGACCGTCACCCGCGAGGCGCCGCAGCGGATCGGGGTGCCGTCCATAAGGCGTAAAGGCTCGTGCCAGGTCGGGACCTGGCGTGCCAGCCACAACGCCGCCGCCGACATGGCCGGCCCCAGTGCACGCAGTTGCCGGTTGTACTGCGACTGGGACGGCAGTCTGGGGAACAGATGCCCGATCCGGCTGGCCGCCATCCGCATCCAGCGGCCTTCGTCGTCACACCGCAGCAGTACTTGCGCCACTGCCACGACCACCGCCTCGGCCGGGGTCAGCACCGGCGGCCGGCCCCGCCCGCGAGGCCGGCCCTGCGAAGGCATCACGTGATCGTCCAGATGCACGTAAAGTGCGGTCAGAAGGGCGTCCAAGTCAGTCTTCACACACCGACCATGGACGCCCTTCGTCAGGCCTGCAGCCGATCACTAATTTTCACATCAGCGATCTAGCGATGGTCGCAGTCGCTGGTCTGATCATGTAGCAAACCCCAGTTCAGGGCACGGAACCGTATTCCGAGCGGGACAGCACTCGCCTCCCTCTCCTGCTCGGCGGAACTCGTGCATGCCACTACGTAGCCCAAGCGAGGGCATGACCTGGCCGGATGTGATTTCCGGCAGCCGCAGTGTTCGGATGCAAGGACGTGGGCCCGGAGGCAGTCGCGGCCCTGGTCGACCTTCCTGTCGGACGCGCCGATGAGCTGCTAGAAAGCCTGGTCGAGGGCCAACTGGTGGAGGCGTTCGGCACCGGTCGCTACCGCATGCATGAGCTGCTTCGTCAGTACGCCCGTGAGTGCGCCGAGACGTTCAGCACCGTGCCCGTCCCGGCCGCCGCGCCGTGACCCGCGGCCTGCACTGCTGTCTGTAACTGGATGTGCCGCGACATTGTTGCCGAAGCGTGGTAGTGGGTATTTTCGCGCTCGGTTTCTCGGCTAGACGGCCTGTAATGAGTGGGCATGGGTGTGGGGCCGTGGCGTACCGGCCGGTGAGAACTGCCTTGCGACAGGTTCAGGACAGGTCGCCGACAGCGCTCCTCCCTATCGTGATGGCTATCGCGAAGGGAAAGGGGGCATCATGCCCAGCTTGAGAATGTCGGCCGCCGCCGCCGTTATCGCGGTCGCCGCGATCGGAACGGGGACTGCCGCCGCCGAGGCAGCTCAGTCGCAGGTTTCCCAGGTACGTACGGTCTCGGCCGATCCCGTGGCGCCGGCTTGGTGGAAAGCCATGGGTCCCTACGGCTATGACACGTGCATAACCACACGGTCGAATTTCGCCCGCCATTACAGGGTGAGCGAATGCTACATGTACAACGGCCTCTGGTGGTTCGACTACTGGGTCGCTTGAGCCGCCAGGGACGTATGCCGAGCCGATAACACCGATGCTCCGATCACCGTCCATGACGGTGGGTGATGCCGAGGGCAGTTCCGGCATCGGTTCCAGGACATGACGGAGTTGGCTTTGAAGGCAGTTGCATCGGAAAAGCCTGCGACATTTCGCGCTGTGTTGGCGGTCACGGAATTCAGGGCGTTGTGGTCGGCTGAATTGTTCTCCCAGTTAGGAGACCAGTTCGCCAGGGTGGCGATCGCGGTTCTGGTTTTTCAGCGAACCTCATCGGCCGCCTTGACGGGGCTGACGTACGCGCTGACGTATCTGCCGTCCATGGTGGGCGGACTCACGTTGAGCTGGATCGGCGACAGGTACCCGCGCCGCGACGTGATCTTCGCGGTCGATCTGTTGCGTGCGGCGCTGGTCGCGCTGATGGCGCTACCGGGTATGCCCCTGCCGGTTCTGGGCGTCTTGCTGGCTGTGATGACCGCACTGAGCGGTCCGTTTAAGGCTGCCCAGCTGGCTCTGCTGGCCGACGTCCTGACCGGCGACCACTACGTGGTCGGTCTGTCCATTCGGCAGATCACCATCCAGTCCGCCCAGATCGCTGGCTTTCTCGGTGGGGGACTACTGGCCCAAAGCCTCAGCCCCACCATGTTGAGGACGTACGGTCCTAGCCTCCCCCTTTCGTGATCTTGCGCCTCGTCCCGCGATGCGCAGGCGCAGTCGGCGGCCACCGTGCACCAGCCGTCCGGCCACCGCAAACAGTCGCAGGCGCAGGCGTTTGGGCTCGTAGCTGCGGGCGGCGGTGCCGGGCAGGGCGAGAAGTTGCATCCTGGCCAGCAGTTCGCAGGCCAGGGCGACGAGCTCGCACCAGATCTAGTTGCGGGCGAAGTGGTGCAGCGGCAGGACGATGTCGGCCAGGCAGTCTCCGCCGAGGGCGGCGACGACTAGGCCGACGATGATCTTGCCGGGGTTGTGCCCAGCGCGGGCTGATCACCAGGGCTTCAGTTGCACCGACAGTGCCCGGTCCAGTCCGGTGACGAGCAGGGTCTTGAGCAGCAGACTCCCGGCGTGGGAGAGCAGTCCGGTGCCGTCGGCAGAGGCGGTGATCGTGCGGTGAGAGGCGATAGGCTTCGCGTGGAACGTGCATCTCGATCTGGCGCGGCCAGGACCTTAGTGGGCGTTTGATCTTGTCTAATTCCGGGTTCAGGTGTCGCGCCATGTGGGGGTGTTCTCGCCGGTGAGGCGGCGGGCGATGAGGTCGATCATGGCGATGTGGATCATGGCTTCAGAGCGGGTGGGCAGGGCTTCGTAGTCGCGGGTCAGGCGGCGGTGCAGCATGAGCCAGCCGAGAGTGCGTTCGGCGACCCAGCGGCGCGGGAGTGGGGTGAATCCCTTGGTGGCGGGGTCTTTGCGGACGACTCCGACGTCGATGCCGAGGGCGGCGGCGCCGTCGATGACGGTGGTGCGGTAGGCGCTGTCGGCCCAGGCCTTGGTGATCGCCGGCTGGGTGGCGGCGATCTGGGTCAGGAGGGGCAGGCCGGCGGCGCTGTCGGAGATGCCGGCGGCGGTGACCAGCACGGCGAGCAGGAGTCCGAGGGTGTCGACGACGATGCTGCGTTTGCGGCCGGCGATCTTCTTGCCAGCGTCGTAGCCCTGGCTGGTGGCGGGGACGTTGGGTGAGGTTTTGACGCTCTGGGCGTCGATGACGCATGCGGTGGGCTCGGGGTCACGCCCTGCCGCGGTGCGGACGTGTCGGCGGAGCAGGCCGGTGAGCTGGTCGAAGATGCCGTCTTTCTGCCAGAGAGCGAAGTAGGCATAGGCGGTCTGCCAGGGCGGGTACTCGTGTGGCAGGTAGCGCCAGGGGATGCTGGTGCGGTTGTAGAGGATGGCGTTGCAGATGGTGCGCAGGTCGTGTTCGGGTGGGCGGCCGATGTCCAGGGCGCCTGAGCGGCGTTCGGCGCGCCAGGCGGTCAGCACGGGCTCGATGAGCGCCCATCGGGCGTCGGACAGGTCGCTGGGATACGGTCGCGGTTCGGTCATGCCTTTGGCGTACTGCCGGACGAAGTGGCTGGCCAGACGGCCGTCCGGCCGTCGATCAAACCAGGGCGAGGTATCGCATCTTGGGATGAGACAGGATCTTTCGGGGCCAGACGGGCGGCCCGCGCTCCCTCGAATTGCCTATCCGACACCGAAGTGGGTCGAAGCGCACATCGATATGGCGATCAACGCGCGGAGCAAAACGGTCCTTATGTCACTTTTCAGGACAAAACGCCCGCATAGATAAGTCCCATCCCCAGTTCGGAAGCGATCTGCTTATGTAGATGATCAACTCGCGCGAAATTCGCCGCGAAAGCCCGAGGCTAGAGGAAGCACAGGACACAGAAGGCGACCCCATCGCCGAAGGCGCCACCTACCTATTCCTCGACGCGTCCAGCGATCTTGCCACCACGATCTATCAACAGATTTGACATGCATAAACGCTTCGCCACCACCCAGGACGCTGGACGGGTGCGCCTCCCTCAAAGAGAGCCGCACTTTTGACGATTCAGACGAACCCGGATAGGTCGGCAACAACGAACGACCGTGCTCGACTGGGCCCACAAGGTGGCCGCTCACTCGCGCGCCACGCATCCACTTGCCGCTACCAAACAGGTGACGATATCACCTGGTATCTCCAACGACGGGTCCCCTTCGGGGCCACGGCCTAGCGGCCCGGCCTCGAAAGGGACCGGCCCCGAGTACAGCTGGCTCACCTGCGCTTGTAGAGACAACAGTGGTGTTGACCTGTTCGAATTGCACCGATGCGCCGTTGAATACCATGGCCGCTTAGACTAGCGGCGGATATCTGCCTTACGGAGCGTAACTCCAGAAGTACCAGCCAGCTGGCCGGCCGGGCCCAGCGTAGTCCTCCCAGTAGCAGCTGGAAGAGGTGTCATACAACACATCGAAGGCACGCCGAATCGACTCGCACACGTTAATGTCCGCGTATGGGCCGTAGTACCCCAGCCGTACGGCTGCGACGGACTCTGACGTCGAGGTCGACGCCGTCTCGCTGGCCTGCGCCGATGCCCCGATTGGGATTATTGCCACTGTCGCACCGGCTGCGACAGCGGTGATGAATTTTGCGATGCGGGTCGTGTTCATTCATTGCCCTTCTTACGTGGTTCAACTACTGGACGACGATGCTAGAGGCCTGTACTTTCCTATCCCTTTCGTAGGCTTGTCGTGAGGTGGAGCACTCTCGCTCGACACCATGAGCTGCTCGCTTGATTCCGGTTCCTTCGAGCCATCAGGCTCGCGACCCCAGTGCGGGACCGGATAAGCAGAGGCACTCCCAGGTCGCCTTCCAACTTGGCGATGCGCTTGGACACGGCCCGCTGGGACATGTCCAAGCGCGGCGGCCTTGGTGAAATGTTCGTGGTCTACCACGGCAAGGAACGCCCAGATGGCACCGAGGTCCAGCTCCATGAACAAACTCATGGGTGTTTCTGCGTTGTGTCGGTTGCTGGATCTCCTCGGTCAGAGTGCACCCGATCGAGTCGGACAAGATTGCCTGGAGCCGTCTGCCTCACTAACACCGCGCCGGCCGAGGTGACCACCACCATCTGCCGCACTGTGGTGGATTCACTGACCAACGTCACAGCGCCGCTCTCAGTGATCGGCATGGCCATTCGGATCCTCATCGCCGACGACAGGAAGGCATCAGCATGGTCGTTCCGGATCATTCTTGACGCGCCCCCGGACATGACCGTCGTCGGTGAGACCGCCGATAGGCCCGCCGCCTGCGACCTGATGTAGTGCTCGCCGACCACCGTCAAGGGTCATATCGCCAATGAGTGAGGAAACCCCCAGCCGGTTGGACGGATACCCGGGACAGGGAGCCGTCCGCCGAAAGAATCGCCACAGTTGCCGCCGCTGAGAAGGTTCCAGCAAGGGGAGGCTCACTATAGGCTTCAGATCACTGCCAGATTCGCCAACAGAGTCCTCCAAGGACGCGACCGCCCGGTCTGTCGCCGCGGTCCTACGGGGCCCCATCGCCGTTCCGCCGTGCTACCGCGATTCCCGTAGGCCTGCTCGCCCGTACCCATGCCACGGACATGCCGATCACCATGGCTGTTCCGATCGCTCCAGAGGCCGCGATCACCGTAGATGACATCGCGTTCTGGGCGGCGAGCCCGAATATCAGAATGGCGATGCCCTGGGTGACACGCATGGTCGTCGTGAGCAGTCCCACGGCCTGCCCGCGCATGTCGGGGACGGTCTGGGTGAACTCGGCGGCGAGCGGGATCCAGAAGTACAGGGCTATTCCGGAGATCGCGATCAGCACAGCCGCGACCGCCACCCCGGGCACGGCGACGAACAGCATCAGCGGTAGGCAATTGACGGCTGACAGGACCACGACGTGTGGTGTGCGCTGTTCGGGGATCAGCTGGGGCAGGAGCCAGAGTCCGATGACGATACCCGCGGGGGTGGCGGCCATCAGCAGGCCGGCGGCGGCCGTCCCGTGGTCGATCTGCACCGCGTACGGCGCCGCGAGCGTCGCGCTCACGAGGCAGGTGGCGATGGGGAGGGTGAAAAGCATGATCACCCGCAGCCTGGGGTGTGCGGTGATGTAGCGGGTCGCGGTGCGGAAGGAACCGAGCCAGGACGGTGACGAATCGGTGCCGGCGGTCGCCGGCCGGACACGCACACCGAACAGGATCGCCAGAGCGGACAGGACGAAGGTGGCGGCGTTGAACACTAGGACCACAGACAGCCCGGTGAGCGCGACGATCACGCCTCCGAAGGCGTAGCCGACGGTGTAGGAGACATGGTTGACCAGATCTGCTGGAGGCATGGATGCGATCGCACCCTGGCGTCGAGATCGTCTGCCGGGACGGGTCAGGTGCCTACGGGGAGGCGATTCGACGTGCTCTGCCGGATGCGGTGCAGGTCGGGGATCGGTGGCAGTGCGCCATGAGGCGCCTGGTCGTATCCCCGGCTCAGCCGGGAGGAATTGGAAGGAGGTTCCTGGGTCCGATGACTTACCTGGATCCGAAAGGTGAAGGGGACAGCAGCATGTCATTGAAGCGGCGGCCGTGCTCAGGCGTTGGAGGCGGCGCGTCGTGGGACCCGCGTGATATGGCGAAAGCTGGATTGCCTGAATCCCAATCTCCAGTTGATGGAAGGTCGCATCCGTCGGAAAGCGACGCCCGAAGCCGACGCCGCGCTCTGCCCGGGTTTAGTGCCATGGCCTGGGCACCTTCCGAGCGCGGGGCGATGCCCAGTGAGGGCATTGAAGGAGATGAGTGGGACGCCTACGTCACGCTGTCACGTACGGCCAGGACGAACATGGGATCGCCTACGGGATGCGAGTCCTATGGCGACGGAGGCCCCGTAGTAGTCGCCGGAGTCACGACCGGCCAAGGAGTTCGGGAGAGACGGACGCAGGGCGAAGGGGGCCAGGTGATCGGACACCTCAGGGTCGGGAGGTATGCGTAATGCAGAGCGCCGAAACGGTGCTGGGTGTCCTGCGTGAGCGCGGCAGGCGTGGCCTGCCGTTGAACGAGTTATATCGGCAGTTGTTCAACCCGCAGTTGTATCTGCTGGCCTACGGGCGCATCTACGCCAACAAGGGGGCGATGACGCCCGGGGTCACCGGGGAGACCGTGGATGGCATGTCGATCGGCAAGATTGAGGCGATCATCGAGGCGCTGCGGTATGAGCGGTATCGGTGGAGCCCGGTCAAGCGGATCCACATCCCGAAGAAGAACGGCAAGACCAGGCCCTTGGGCCTTCCGCCGTGGTCGGACAAGCTCGTCGGCGAAGTGGTGCGGCTCCTGCTGGATGCCTATTACGAGCCGACGTTCTCCGACCTGTCCCACGGTTTCCGTCCCGGTCGAGGTTGCCACACCACGTTGCGGAAGGTGAATGAGACCTGGACCGGAACGACCTGGTTCATCGAAGGAGACGTCGCCGACTGCTTCGGAAGCTTCGATCACGAGATCATGCTCTCGACGCTGGCCGAGCGGATCCACGATGGCCGGTTCCTGCGGCTGATGCGGAACATGCTCGTGGCCGGATACTTGGAGGACTGGGTCTGGAACGCGACGCTGAGCGGGGTCCCGCAAGGTGGCGTCGTTTCACCGATCCTGTCGAACATCTACCTGCATCGGCTGGACGACTTCGTCGAGAAGGTTCTGATCCCGCACTACACCCGAGGGCGGATCCGCAGGCAGGACACCGCCTATGCCAGGGTGCGCGCCGCCAGAGACCGGGCGCACAAGCGCGGAGACCACGCCACGGCGCGGGAGTTGCGCAAGCAGTTGCGCAGCATGCCCAGCGGGGATCCCCAAGATCCCGGCTTCCGGCGGCTGCGCTACGTCCGGTACTGCGACGACACCCTGCTCGGGTTCACCGGACCCAAGGCCGAAGCCGAGGAGATCAAAGCTCGCCTGACCGCGTTCCTGCGCGACGAACTCGCGCTGGAGCTGTCGGCGGACAAGACACTGATCACGCACGCCCGCACCCAGGCGGCGCGTTTCCTCGGCTATGAGATCACCGTGCTGCACAACGACCGCAAGGTCACGCGCGGCCGGCGCAGCGCCAACGGCGTCGTCAGCCTCAAGGTGCCGGCATCGGTGATCAAGGCTAAGAAGGCCCCCTACCTGTCTCGCGGCAAACCTGAGGGCAGGCCCCGTCTGATCAATGAAGACGACCACACCATCGTCAACACCTACGGGTCCGAGTGGCGGGGCATCGTCCAGTACTACCTGCTGGCCGGGAACGTCCATCGTCTCCACCGGCTCGGTTGGGTCATGGAGACCTCGCTGCTGAAGACTCTGGCCAACAAGCACCGCTCGTCGGTGGCGAAGATGGCCCGCAAATACGCGGCCACCATCGCCACGCCGCACGGGCCGCGCAAGTGCTTCGAAGCCAGAATCGAACGCAGCGGCAGGAAGCCACTGGTCGCACGGTTCGGAGGCATTCCACTACGGCGCAACAAGGACGCGGCCATCACCGACCGCGTCCTGGTCCCGGGTACCATCCGCCACAAAGAGCTGGTCACCCGGCTCCTGGCGAACCGTTGCGAGATCTGCAAGGCCGACGACGGCATCTCGGTGCACCACGTCCGACGCCTCGCTGACCTCGCCCGGCCGGGACGGCCGCAACCCGCATGGGCGGAGCTCATGGCCAGGCGACGGCGCAAGACCCTCGTGGTCTGCCGGACCTGCCATGACTCCATCCACACGGGGCAGCCGAAATCGCAGCTCACGCAGTAGTCACCGGAGAGCGACGTGCGGTGAAAGTCGCATGCGTCGTTCGGACTGGGGGCCGCAGGAAAAGGACCCGCGCTCCGCGCGGGCACCTCGCCAGCGGCCCACCAGTGCCTTATGGGCGAATTTCTGCGACAAAACCCTCGCCGAGGTTCGCTCCCACAGCGCCTGCTGGGCCACGGTCAACCCGCCCCGCCCCGCCGGCGTCCACGAACGGACCACCCGCGAGCGCTGGGAGCAGATCCACGACCTGCTGGGCAAGGGTGTCGGCCTGCTGGAATGCGCCCGCCGCCTGAACCTGTCGCGGGGCACCGTCAAGCGCTACGCCCGCACCCACAAGCCCGAGGCTTCACGCCGCGCACCGCGCTACCGGCCCACGCTCGTCGATCCCTACCGCGATCACCTGCGCGACCGACGCGCCACCGACCCAGCCGTGCCCGTTCAGCAGCTGTTCCGTGAGATCAAGGACCTCGGCTACACCGGCAGCCTCAACCTGCTCTACCGCTATATCACCCAAGGCCGAGCCGAAGGAGAACGGCCCGTCACCACCCCGCGCCGCCTGGCACGTCTGCTGCTCACTCACCCCGACCGACTCCGTGATAGCGACACCCGGCTGGTGCAAGAGCTCACCGCCGCCTGTCCCGAGCTGACCGACCTCGCCCACCATGTCCGCGACTTCGCCGCGCTCCTCACCCGGCTGAAGGCAACGACAACAAGCTCACCACCTGGATCACCACCATCCGCGTCGCCGATCTACCTCACCTGCACGGCTTCGCCAACGGGATCGAGCTTGACCGCGCCGCCGTGAACGCCGCCCTCACCCTTCCCCACCACAATGGCCGCACCGAAGGCGTCAACACCCGCACGAAGAGGATCATGCGCCAGATGCACGGCCGGGTCGGGTTCGACCTTCTGCGCCACCGCATCCTGCTTCAGTGATGATCACTTAATGCCACCACCGATTACGGGCCAGAGCCGTTCACTGGACAGACCCGGTTTCGGCGCGTACCGCCGCGCATCACTGAGGCGGTGGGGATACCAGCTACTTAGACCGCGAGTTTCCTGAACTGTCCTGTCACGATGAGCACGGCGATCGTGGCGGCCATGACGAGCCAGCCCGGCCAACCGGAAAGCGATGCGTGCAAGGCGGTGTCCGCGGCGCTCAGGGGTTTTCCGAGGAGCGCGGGCAGGGCGGAGGCGATCAGGTTCGCCGCGGCGTGCGCGACGACCGCGGGCCAGATGCTGCCGGCGGCCAGGCGCAGCCAGCCCAGCAGAGCGCCGAGCAGCACCGACGCGATGGTGAAGGCGAGCACGGCCAGGCCGCCCGGCAGCCCGGGATAGTGGTAGCCCTGCAAGGTGAACGGGGCGTGGAACACTCCCCAGATCACGCCGCTGGTCAGCAGGGCGCGCCAGAGCCCGAGCGGGAGGAGTTTGGGCAGTAGGTAGCTCCACCCGAACTCCTCGCCGAACGTCAGCACCATCCCGAGCGGGAAGATCAGGATCTGGGGGGCCAGCATGCTCGCCAGGCCCTCAAGCGGCAGCGGATCGTGGAAGGCGAAGCGACCGGCGGACGAGCTGACGCCCAGCGCGGCGAGCGTCAGGGCCGGTGCGAGGAGGAAGCCGATTGCGGTGTAGCCGGCCATCCGGGGCAGCGACCGCGACGGCAGGACGCCCGTCTCCCTCAGCAGGTCGCGCGGACGGCGCAACTCTCCTGTCGCCAACGCTGTGACGAGCACTCCCAGCGTCGGCGTGTACATCGCGATCATGAGGATGGGCGTGGCCGCGTCCCCTTGGACGTCACCTCCGCCGAACCAGAGGGCGGCTCCGGTGGCCCAGATGGCGCCGAAGGTGATGGTCAGGAACGCCGCGATCCTGAGCCAGGACACGGCGGGGCGGCGGAGCGTTTGTGTGGTCATGACCACGAACGGTAGGTATCACCCCGGTCCGCAGACGATGGAGCAGGCGGCCCGGTCGGTACTACAGTCCGCTGTAGTGCGCCCACCGGCCGCGCTGCACCAGACTGAACGTCGTGCAGGAAAGATGGCAGAAGACCTGGCGGGCCAGTAGATATCTCTTACTCGGCCTGCCGACCGCGATGGCCACGATGATGGCGCTGCCGCTTCTGGCGGCCACGGCGTTGTCGACCGGGCTCGGCGGCATCGGGCTCGTCCTGTTTCCCCGGGCGATGGCCTTGCTGCGGCGCTGGGCCGAGTGGCACCGCCGTCGCGCCGCCGCTCTGCTGGGCAGGCAGGTGTCCCCCCGGCAGATGACGCTGGGCAAGGGGATTCGCGCGCGGTGGCGCCAGGTGCTCGACGACCCGGAGACCAGGCGTGACGTCCGCTGGGTGCTCCGGCACGTCGTGACCGGCGTGCCGGCGGGGTTCGCCGCGCTGGCCTGCGTCGGCTCGGTGCTGTTCACCGCGTTCGCGGCTCCGCTGTGGTGGTTGTTCCCTGCCGACGCGCCGCTGCGACTGCTGGGTGCGTTCCCGGTGACCGGCTGGGGCAGCGCGCTGGGCATGGGGGCCGTTCAGATCGTGGGCTTCGCGGCCCTGGCGTACTGGGCGGTGCCCCGGCTCGCGGCCTTCCACGCGAGCAGGTGCCTGGCGGCGCTCGAGCCCTCGGCGCAGGATCAGCTCACCGAGCGGGTCGGCGAGCTGACCGAGAGCCGCGCGGGAGTGCTCGACGCCCACGGCGCGGAACTCCGCCGCATCGAACGAGACCTGCACGACGGCACGCAGGCCAGGTTGGTCGCCATCGCCATGCGGCTGGGGGTGGCCAGGGAGTCCCTCACCGACGGTTCCGCCGACCTGGCCGACCTGCTGCGCGAGGCCCACGAGGGCACGGAGGAGGCCATGACGGAGCTGCGTGACGTGGTCCGCTCGATCTATCCGCCGATCCTCGCCGACCGAGGACTCCCCGGAGCGCTGGCGGCGCTCACCACACGGTCGGGCGTGCCCGCCGAGATCGACCTCGGCGATCTGGGCCGCCTACCCGCCGCCGTGGAGGCAGCCGCCTACTTCGTCGTGGCCGAGACGCTCACCAACGCCGCCAAGCACAGCGGCGCCACCCAGGTACAGGTACGGATCACCCGCGATCGCGGATGGCTGCTGATCGAGGTAACCGACAACGGCATCGGCGGGGTCGACGAATCCCGTGGCACCGGCGTCACTGGCATCCGGCGCCGGGTCGCCGCACTCGACGGCACCATGATCGTCACCAGCCCGCCAGGTGGCCCGACCGCCGTATCGGTGGAGCTGCCGTGCGAGTCGTGATCGCCGAGGACAACGTGCTGCTCTCCGCGGGTCTCGAACTCCTCCTGGGCACCAAGGGCATCGAGGTCGCCGCCGTCGTCACCGACCATCCCGCCTTGGTCGAGGCCGTGGACCGGCACCGGCCGGACGCACTGATCGTCGACGTCCGGCTCCCGCCGTCCTTCCGTGATGAGGGCATCAGGGCCGCGCTGGAGATTCGGCGCGCGCATCCCGGCCTGCCGGTGCTCGTCCTGTCGCAGTACGTCGAGAAGGTCTACGCACGGGAGCTGCTCTCCGACGGCCGCGGGGGCGTCGGCTACCTCCTCAAGGACCGGGTGAGCCGGGTCAGCGAGTTCGTCGACGGCCTGCGCCGGGTGTCCGAAGGCGGCACTGTCATGGACCCTGAGGTCATCGCCCAACTCCTGGCGAGCGGTGGCACGAGCGCCGTCGACACACTCACCGGCCGCGAGCGTGAGGTGCTCACCCTGATGGCCCAAGGCCTCGGGAACAGCGACATCGGCAAGCGGCTGTTCATCACCGACAACGCCGTGCACAAGCACATCGGCAACATCTTCACCAAACTCGGCCTGCCACCCGCCGAAGGAGGCCACCGCCGGGTGCTCGCCGTACTCGCCTATCTGGACAGCACCTGAAACCGTCAGCCCACCTGCTCATCGCATTCATCGAAACCGCCCCAATACGCCCTGCTCGCCAAGCTCGACATCTCCGCCCCGAACAAGGTCATCGAGTCCGTCCGCCCTACCCGCCGATCAGCAGCGACACCCCGCCTAGAGACACGCCCACCTGAACGTCTCGCCACGTGCCCCCAGCTCGGACCCGAAAGCTGGGCTTCCAGCCCTCAGAGGGTGTTCCGGCTGCTCGGCGTCGTGCCCGGCGCGGACTTCACCATCGAGGCCGCCGCCACCCTCAGCGGGTCTACCACGGACGAGGCGAAGGACGAGCTCAACCGACTGGCCACCGCACACCTGATCCACCAATACGCGCCCGGCCGCTACCGGTTCCACGACCTATTGCGCCTGTACGCCGCCGAACGTGCCCACGCGGAGGAGAGCTTGGAGGGCCTGGCGGAGGCCAAGCAGCGGCTGTACGACTGGTATCTGCTGAGCGTTCGAGCCGCCGTCGAACAAAGCCACCCGCACTGGGCCAGGTTGCCGCTAACCCTGAGCCGCAGCGACGTGACAGCGGCATCTTTCGCTGATCTCCCATCGGCGGCGGCGTGGCTGACCAGCGAGCATCGCAACCTTGTCGCCGCAATCCACCAGGCGGTCTCAGCTGGTCCGCGTCAAGCGGGTGTGGCTGCTCACCGACGCCATGCGCAGCCATTTCTAGACAGGAAGAAACATGGGCGACTGGCTCTCCTGCGCGCAGGCAGCCGTCACCGTCGCCGGAGAGGAAGGCGATGCGACAGCAAGGGCTGCAGCCCTGCTCGTCCTGGCGTCCGCGCATACGCATCGAGGACAGCCCGATGCGATCTCGTTGTACAGCCAAGCCCTCTCGCTCGCCGACCAGGGCGACTGGAAGGAGGGCATGTCGTCCATCCGGAACAACCTCGCCGGCACCTACCTTGCTCCTGGGGCAACTGGATGATGCTGCCCGCTTGTTCAAAGGGGGCGTCAAGCTGGATGAGCAGGATGGCCGACTGGCCTGGCTGGGCGTCAAGCACGCCAACCTCGGTGTGGTTTGTACTCAGCTGGGCCAGTTGAACTCCGCGTATCACCACCTCACCGAGGCCCTTCAGCTTCATGGCGGCCTTGACGGCAACATCGAAATCAACCTCGGAGAGGTCTGCTACCTGCAGGGACGGTTCGACGAAGCGCTTGAATATCTCAATCGGGCGCTGCCTCGACTCGAGCAAACCAGGAACCAGGCTCTCGAACCCTACTGCCTTGTCATCCTCACCGATCTCTACTGCGACCTCGGCCGAAGTGACCAAGCACTGGACCTCGGGGAACGAACGCTGGCGTGCAGCCGCGACATAGAAGACCGCCTCGCCGAATCGTTGGCGCAAAACGCCTTGGGCAGGGTGCACGAGCACACCGGCCACCGTACCCAGGCTATGGAACACCATCACCGAGCGGTGAAAATGGCTGGTGACGATCACTTCTTCGCCAAGGCCGCTGGTTTCGTCGGGTTGGCCAACGCGGCCTGCGGCCTCGGCGAGGCCGAGGCCGCCTCCTTCGCTGAGCAGGCGCGGGCTGGCGCCGGTAGTTCGTCCAGGCCATCTAGGATGGGCAGGATGTGCCCGTGCGCGGCGAGCATGGCGGGGGCGGCGTCGCCGCCGTACTCGAAGGCGCGCAGCGTGGGGTAGATGGTGGCCAGCCGGGCTGCCACCCACTCCTCCAGGCGGTGGGGGCGGGTGGTGTCCCAGCCGGCGATCGACAACATCACCGGGACCGGTTCGTCGCTGCCGCGGGTGGCGAGGAGGGCCAGCAGGAGTTGCAGGGCCAGGGTGGTTTTGCCGGTGCCGGGGCCGCCGGTGATGATCAGGCGGCGGCTGCGCAGGCCCCGAAACCGTGCGGTCAGGGCGCGGATGTCGTCGGCTGTGCCGAACTTCGACACCCGCGTGGCCCATGCCCGCGCACATGCTGGAGAGCGGCCATGTGCCTGACGTGCCTGACGTGCCTGACAGGATCATCTCGCTTTGACCTGCGAGGAGAGGTCAACAACCCCAGATAACCATCGAGCCTGCCCTGGCCCCACGGTCTGCTCAAATGCGCGCAAGTCGTGTTCGATCCCATCGTCTGGGACGACGGCCACGACTCCAGGTGTCGAAGGCCGTGCGAGAGCACGTCAGCGCCGCGCGGTGCCGGTGCTGCTACGGGCGCGTGGGGTAGGGGCGGGCCGACGGTCGCGGCCCACACGGGGTTGATCGCCGGGGATGCCGGCCATGCGGTGGGACGTGCGCGGCGTGGTGGTCGAGGGAAGCGATGTAGGTGAGCATCACCGAGCCTTCGATGGATCGCCAGGTGGTCGAATGCAGGAGCCGGACAACGGCAGCGGCTCGGCGGGCTGTGGGGTCGCCGTCAGTCGTCCCAGCCGCTGGTGTCGAGAATGTTGTCCCAGGTGGCGTAGGGGGCCTCGGGATGCCGCTGGTGCAGGATCTCGCCGGGCAGGGTCATGGGCGGCGCCTTGCGCGGGTCGGCGAGGCCTTGGGTGATGATGGCGTCGGTCAGGGTGCGGGCCCCGCCGTGGCGGGGATAGGCGGCGTGTACGCGTTCGGCGTATCCGGCGGGCAGTTGGTCGGGGCTGCCGGTCAGGTCGATGCCGATGCCGTCCTGGGCGATCATGATCTCCGGCGGGCGGCGGCGGGCGAACACCGGCGACTGGTGGAAGCCGTAGGAGGTGTGCAGGGCGATGCCGTCCCAGACGGTGTCGACGCGGCGGTCGGTGATCCCGTGTTCCCCCAGGAACCGGGCGGCGAAGTCGGCGCCGTCGAGTTCGAACCGCTGGCTGGTGGCGGCGCGTTCGGTCAGTCCCATGTCGTGCAGCACGCAGATGAGGAACATGACCTCGGCGTCGTAGTCGCGGTCCGGGCGGCGACCGGCCTGGGCGGCGGCCGCCCGGGCGAACAGGAAGCTGCGCAGGCTGTGGTTGCGCAGGTACGGCTCCTGTGCGTCCGTCACCAGCCGGTGGGCTGCCCGAGCCACGCGCGTGGTGGGAAAGGAGAGATCAGTGTTCTGATCTCCGGTGCCGGCGGCTGAAGCGGCCGGTGTACCGACCGCCAAACCCGCTACGCCGGCGAGGCCGGCGCCTAGCACAGTGCGGCGGGGCGGGAATGAGCTCATGGGGTCTCCTTAGAGACGGTCACGTCTTTGGTGAACGGGATGGCGTGGGAGGTGCGGAAGCGCCGGCGGTACTCGGTCGGCGTCGTGCCCAGAACCTGCAGAAACGCCCGGCGCATCGTCTCGTCAGACCCAAAGCCGCACGTGCGGGCGATCGAGTCCACGCCCGCCGTACCGCTCTCCAGGAGGGCCTGTGCCGCCTCCACCCGGATCCGTTCGACGTACCGGCCGGGGGTGAGCCCGATCTCGCGGCGGAACAGCCTGGTCAGATGCCGTTCGCTCACTGCGGCGCGGTCCGCCATCGCGGCGAGGGTATGCCCTCCCGCCGGATCGGCCGTGACCGCGTCCAGAAGCCGGCGTAACGCGGGGTGCCGTGGCGTGGCCACGGCTCCGCGAACGCTGAACTGCGACTGGCCGCCCGGGCGTTGCAGGAACACGACCATGTGCTTGGCCACGGCCCGTGCGAGCTCCGGACCGTAATCCTCCTCGACGAGGGCGAGCGCCAGATCGATGCCGGCGGTGACGCCGGCGGAGGTCACCACCGGCCCGTCACGTACGTAGATGGCGTCGGGTTCCACGGTGATCTGCGGGAATAGGGACGCCAGTTCAGCGCAGACGGCCCAGTGCGTTGTGGCGCGCCGCCCATCGAGCAGCCCCGCCTCCGCCAGCAGCAACGCGCCCGTGCACACCGATGCCACCCGGCGCACGCGCCGACTGATGTCGTGCAGCCGGTTCAGGAACGCCTCGCCGGGGCGATCGCCGTCGGGGTGTGCGTAACCCGGTACCAGCAACGTCCCGACCGGCCACTCGACGTCGGCCAACGCCAGGTCGACCCCTAAGGGGGCACCGATGTCCGTGCGCACGGACTGTCCATCGAGCGAGGCGAGCCGTATCCGGTAGCCGCGAGATCCGTGCAGCATCTGCACCGGGCCGGCCACGTCCAGCAGCACCACGCCGTCGTAGACGGCCACAACCACATCTTCCACTCCTTCACCCTCGCTGGTCGTCGGAGATGTCCGCAAGGACCACCAGCCCACAGATCCGGACATGCCGGGTGTTGTTCTACGAACCGGCGGCGGCCGACAAGTCGTCGCCGGCTGCCGGGGTGATCGGTCACCGGCCCGCCCGGGCGGCGGACGCGGGTGCCGAGGAGGAGGTCGGGCGCGGTGTCGAGGCGGTCCGCGCGGGGCCCCTCCTTGGCGCGCGAGCTGCTGGACGCACACACGGGCAAGGGACGGAATTCGGCTGCGATGCGGGCCGACCTGGCGCTGGCCGCTCACCGAGATCGCGACCTTGCGCCAGGGCCCTCCAGGTATGCAGCCTGCGCCGGACGAGGCGTTCACCAAGGGTGGCGCCTTCACCGTCGAAGAGCAGACGGTGCCAGGACCTCAGGACGCTCCGGATATCTCCCTGCTGATCTGCTCACCGACGGTGGCCGCTGGACCTGTTCCAGTGATCTACCACGTACACGGCGGTGGGCTGGTCATGGGCGACAATCGGTCACAGGTCCCGGAGATGCTCGACTTGGCCCAGGGGGTGGACGCGGCCGTGGTGTCGGTGGAGTACCGGCTGGCGCCGGAGACCCCGCACCCCGGTCCGGTCGGGGATTGCTACGCCGGTCTGGTCTGGACTGCCGAACACGCCCAGGAACAGGGCTTCCATCCCGAGCAGATCATCGTCGCCGGCGGCAGCGCCGGGGGAGGCCTGGCTGCGGCCCGACTGACCCGCAGAACCCACCAGCCCGGCCGACTCCGCAGCACACGCCGGCCAGCGGTACGCGATGAGGCCTTGGCAAGGCCGGGCAGAGCGGATTTTTGCCTTACCCGTCAAGATCCTTTGGACTGCGCGGCGACGACGGGTGAAACCCCGCTCGACGCCTACACCATCAGGGTGCTCGACCGGCAAGACGCGCGCTGCGTGCTCTGCGGAGAACACCTCTTGTCTCACGAACACCCCCCGCAAGGACCGGATGGATGGGAGAGATGGTGGCTTCAGGCAGCTCGCGCTGTCGCCCGCTTCCGCCCCTGGGCGCGCCCAGCGCAGCACTGCGGCCACATCATCGATGGCCACGGGGCAGGGTCGTTCAGGCGCGCGCCTCCGGGCGAACGTTGCCTGATGCGGAACCAAGTCGGTTGGCGAGTTCAGTGCGCGTGTGCTCTTCCATGAACCCCGTACGTACGCTGTCTTCGTCGAGTTTCGTCAGTGCGGCGGTGTCGAATCCGAGCCGAGAGGAGAGCAGCTCGTACTCGTAGCTGAGCGGTGATCCGGTTTGGCGGGGATTGTCGTCGCCGAGTACGACGGGCACGCCCGCGGCGCGTAGCCGCGGTGCCGGGTGCTCGGAGATGCTCGTGATGGCGGCGGTGTAGAGGTTGGAGGTGGGGCAGATCTCCACCGCGGCCCCGAGGTCCTGAAAGCGTGCGAGGACATCGGGGTCGTCAACAATGTGCGCGCCGTGCCCGATCCGGGTCATGCCGAACAGATTGACTGCGTCGATCGCTGCCTGGCCCGGCGCAGCCTCGGCCGCGTGGCATGTCAGTCCCAGTCCTGCAGCTTTGGCGATGGCGAACGCGTCCATGAAGGGTTCGAGATCGGGGAAGCGGGCCTCGTCGCCCGCCAGGTCGAACCCGACGACGCCGCGGCCGGCGTACCGTCCAGCGGCGTGCGCGACCTCGTTGTTCAGCTCGGTGTCGTGGAGTCGCAATGCGGCAACAACGATTCCTGCGGGCATACCGGTGATCTCGGTGCCTTGTTGTACGCCCTCGCTGGCCGCGGCGATGACCTCGTCCAGTCCGAAGCCATGGCGTACGTGCGAGGCGGGCCCGAAGCGCAGCTCTAGGTAATGCTCGCCGTCGGCGTGTGCGTCCTCGACTGCCTCCCGGGCTATCCGCGTGAGGGATTCGCGGCTCGCGAAGAACGGGTAGGACGACGATACTTTCTTCAGGTAGGTGGTGAGGTTGGACGGCGCTTGGAGCTGTAGGGCCTCGCGCCAGTCGATGGTGGGTGCGAGGCCGGACTGCTGGGCGAGTTCGGCTGCGGTCTCGGGGCGGACCCGACCCTCGAGGTGGGTGTGCAGGTTGATCAGCACGAGGTCTCCTAGGCGAGGGTCGCGACGGGGGTGGTCAGGCGCTGGATGAGGTGCGGGCCGAGGGGTTGGTCCGTGGCGAGGACCACCCGGGTGCGGCAGCCCGGGTGGTCGACAGGGCCGTGGCGCTGTTCACGCAGGTCCAGGACTGTCTGTCCGCGGCTGGGGCCGTGGGTCGTGTCGATCTGCGCTGGTATGGCTGGGGCGGTGGTGGCCTGGACCCCGCCGACGGCGATCGCCGCGGCGAGCGGGTCGTGCAGGGCGCAGCCGCGCTGGCGGTAGAAGGAGAGGTAGAAGTCGAAGTAGAAGTCGAGGATTTCGCCGAGGCTTCGGGCCAGGGGATCAGCCGACTGGAGCAGCTGCTGGCGATCCTTCTCAGCCAGGGTGTTCTCCAGCGTTACGTCGAGCGGGACGAGCGTGATGTCCCAGTGCGCGGCGATGACGTGCTGGGCCGCTTCTGGGTCGTTCCAGATGTTGGCCTCGGCGACGGCCGTGACGTTGCCGGGCACGAGCGCGGCGCCGCCCATCGTCGTGACCGAGGCGACCCTGTCGGCGAGGGTGGGGTCTGCTGTGAGGGCCAGGGCGATGTTGGTCAGCGGGCCGACGGTCACGACCTGAAGTTGCCCGGCGTACTCGTGCGACAGGCGGATCAGCAGCTCGGCGGCGGCCTCGTCAACCGGCACGGTTTCGGATGGGGGCAACTGGATGCCGCCGACCCCGTGTGGGCCGTGGATCTGCGGGACACCGCCGTCGAACGCGCGGGTGAGCCAGTCTGCCGCTCCGACGGCGACCGGGATGTCATGGCGGTCGGCGAGGGCGAGCAGGTCCAGTGTGTTCCGGGCGGCCTGGGTGGCACTGGTGTTACCGCAAACGGTTCCGACACCGACGAGCTCGATCTCCGGGGAGGCCAGGAGGTAGGCGAGTGCGAGGGAGTCGTCGATCCCGGTGTCGCAGTCGAGATAGACGGGCCGGCGGGAGGTGGTGCTCATGAGTACTCGATTCATGCGGTAACGGTCGCTGGGGTCAGAGCTTTTGCCCGGGGCGCGGACGGATCAGCAGGCTTGCACCCAGGGCGAGGCCGGTGATCGCGATCGAGACCCACAGGGCGGTCGTGAAGCCGTCGAGCGTGCCCGCCGCGGTGAACGGGGCGACAATGGCGATGCCGAGGCTGGCGCCGATGCCGAACCCTGCGCCGTTGAGGCCGGGTAGGGCGGCGGGGGCTTCCGACGGCGACAGCAGCACGCCCAGGCCGTTGATAGTGGTCAGGACGAGGCCGTTGTAGGTGATGCCGAGAACCGCGACGCAGGCGATGACCGCTCCCTGGTGGGTCGGGATCACGGCGATGACCACCAGCGCCAGGAGGCTCAGGACCAGCCCGATGCGCAGGATGCGGATCCAGCCCTGCTTGTCGGCCAGCCACCCGGACAAGGGCGCGGCGGCGACGCCGATCAGCGCCGCCGGGGCCAGAAAGAACAGCGCAGACGTTGCGGCGTCCAGCCCGTACCCGACCTCGGCGTTCTGGCCTAGCAGTACCACGGTGAAGTTGATGACAGCGAAGATGCCGCTCAGCGTCAGGATGGTGGAGATGATCACGGGCCACACCTGCCGCGAGCGGAGGTGGCGCACCGCGATCAGCGGCGACGCACGGCGCTTCTCAATCATCCAGAACGAGGTGAACGACACGAGCGTGCCGACGAGGTAGGCGAGCGTGACCGGGGCTAGCCAGCCGGCCGAAGCGCCGTGTGACACGAAGTAGGTCATGCAGATCAAGCTCAGTGACAGCACTGCTGCCCCCCACCAGTCCATCCGCCCGGTGGGGGTGGGTCGCCCGCCCGCGGGAACGACGAGTATCACGGCGAGCAGGGATAGCACTACGAAGATCAGGATCACCACGAAGACCGAGCGGTACCCGAAGTTGTCGGTGAGCAGACCACTGACCCAGCCGTCCAGTCCGCCGGCCCCGCCGTTCACGGCGGTGATGACTCCGAGCGTGGTGCCGAAGACCTTGGCGCTCAGTGACTCGCTCAGGATGACGTACGCGAGCTGGAAGGCCGCGCTCGAGGCGCCCTGCAGCACGCGGCCCGTCAGCAGCAGCGACAAGTTGGGGGCGAGGACGCATACGATCGTGCCGACGGTCGCCACGACGAGCACGACGATCAGGGCGGGGCGACGGCCGATGTAGTCGCTCCAACGGGAGAGCACCACGCCGCCGATGGCTCCGGCCAGGAAGAACAGTGAGGTGACCTGCGAGACGACGGCGACGTCGGTGCGGAGTTCGCGGGCGATGTCCGGCAGGGCGGGGGCAAGCATGCTCGCGTTGAGTTGATAGGACAGCACGCCGAGGATCAGCGTGGCCACCAGGCCGACGGCGCGTCCTCCGGTCAGGACCGGAGTATCTGGTGGGGTTCTGGTAGCGGTGGCGGGTGCGTTCGGCACGCCCATGGTGGCTCCTGCCTGGGGGAAGTCCTCGGAGAGTCCTGATGAGTATGAAGTTATACCTCTCGTGTATGACATATTCAATGGGTGTCGGAGCGTGGTTCAATGTGGCGGAGCGCTCGACGGCGCCGTTCAGCATGTAAAGGAGCTTTGGTGAGCACGAGCACCGCCGACTTCCTCGGACAGCAGCTCATGACTCCAGCAGGGCAGCCGCTGCGCGTGGCGGTCTACTGCCGATTGGCCGACGGGATCCGGTCAGGGGTGTTCCCTCTCGGCGCGATGCTGCCGCGCGAGACCGAGCTTGCCGCCCATATGGGCGTGAGTCGCACACCGGTGCGGGAAGCGCTCATGCTCCTGGAGGAGGACGGGCTCATCCGCACCAAGCGTGGAGTGGGCCGGTTCGTGGCCGACGCGATCCCTCGGTCAGGACTGGAGGTGTTCCAGCCGTTCGACGCCGTGCTGGCCGAGTCCGGCAGGCCCGTCGAACTCAGGACGCACCAGTTCGAGATCCAGCCGACGACTGACTTCATCTCCAACAGGCTCGCACTGGACTCAGCGGCCAACACATGGTTCCGCGAGAGCGTGGCCCACCGTGCCGGTGACCCGATCGCGATCGTCCAGGAGCATCTGCCGGCAGGTAAGTACCTGACGGACATCAGCCCGGCGGTCGCGGCACACCTGGACGCGGCCTCCGGTGAGCCGGCCACCCTGCTCGCGACCCTGATAGGCAAGTGCGGCCCGATCTTCGAGGCCGGTGTCTGCCAGATCGCCGCCAACGTCGCCGGGCCGACGCGTGCCGGCCTGCTACAGATAGGGCAGAACGATCCCGTGCTGGTCCTGACCCAGACCGTCGAGCACCACGGCACCCCGATTTACCTGGCGAAGTGCATCGTCTCCTCGCACGTAGGCAGCCTGTCCGTCATTCAGTCCAGCCCGCTGCCGAGCTGACCGAAGGAGGCCTCACCATGAACGACCTGCCGGACATCGTCGTCGTCGGGAGCATCAATGTCGACGTGACCGCCTTGGCCGACCGCCTGCCGACCCCAGGGGAGACCATCGGCGGCGGAACACTGTATCGAGACCCTGGAGGCAAGGGCGCGAACCAGGCCGTGGCCGCCAGCCGCCTTGGGGCGCACGTCCGGATGATCGGCGCAGTCGGGAACGACGCTGACGGCGTATGGATGCTCGACAGCCTGCGATCGGCCGGCGTGGACACCACCGGCGTCCGAGTCACCTCAGCGCCGACCGGGACCGCTCTCATCGCCGTCGACCGCGACGGCGAAAATCAGATCGTTGTGTGCCAGGGTGCCAACGCCTCGGTCACTCTGGACGGACTGCAGCTCGCGCAGGACGACACCGTGCTGACTCAGCTCGAGGTCAACCTCGATCTCGTCGTCCAGTTGGTCGCCCGGGCGCCGAGCTTCATCGCCGTGAACGCGGCCCCCGCCCAGCCCCTCCCGCCCGAGCTGGTAGAGCGTGTCGACCTCTTCATCGTGAACGAGACCGAGTACGCACTCATGCCCGAACTGCAGTACGCCAAGCTCGTCGCAGTGACCCACGGCGGTGACGGAGCAGCGCTGATCACCGACGGAGCCGAGACTGCCCGCGTCCCTGCGTTCCGGACCGCGGCGGTCAACACGGTCGGTGCCGGGGACGCGTTCTGTGCCGCCCTCACGATCGCACTGCGCGCCGGAGCCTCACAGGAAGAGGCCCTGCAAATAGGGTGTGCCGTCGGAGCTGCCGCTGTCGCACACCCCGGCAGCCAGCCTCCGTTTGAGCGCATCAACAGCTACGCGTAGACGGAAACCTTGCCTGAACGGGGGCGCGGTCATCCTCGCTCACTGGATGTTGAGCTCCCGCCGCCGGCGTTGGACTTCGTCCATCGACGTGGTTGGCAGGGTCCCTGCCTCGGCTGCTGCGTGGATTCGGTCGCGATCAGATTCCGTGTCGAGCATCGCTCGGCCCCATCAGGCATTGAGCACGCTGTCCAGCTCAGCACCCTGTTGTGCGCCGCCCCTGACCCTGATGGTGGCGCTGATGGAAGGATCGGCGAACTCGTGGGCACTGATCAGTTCCCCTGCCGCGGCCAAGAACTCCTCATGGTCTAACCCTTCGCCCGGTGGGTCCGCCACGTCAGGTAAAGATTCGCACTCCACCAGGTAGTAGCCGCCGAGGTACTCCTTGGCCTGTGACGGTCTCCACGAACGCGCCGTGGCCCCTCATCACCTCGTTGCGCTCCTCCCCGGTCAGCGCATCCCAGATCTACGGGTAGTTATGCATGATCAACAAGAATTTCATGTCGTCTACTTCGATGGTCGAGCCGCACCCCTGGGGCGCCGTTCACCATGAAGTCGACACCGGTGCCGCATTCTTGCGGTACCGAACCGCAAGAATCTCCCGACTGTTCCGCCTACCTCCCCGAAGGCCCGCCTGACCTGGGCGTTCCGTCAGAAGCTGCTTGTCAGCTCCCTAAGGAGGACGCATGTCGCAGGTGTTGAGGGTGCAGTGCTTCAACGTGTCGCAGGACGGGTTCGGTACCGGTGAGGGACAGCTTGGATCGGCCCCTCGGCCACGCGGACCCCACCCCGCTTCGGCCCTGGGCGGGCGGCACCGCAAGTTCGGCCCCCCAGCGCGGCCCTGGGAGAACCACGAGTGGCAGGGATGGTGGGGAGACACCCCCCGTTCCACACACCGGTATTCGTGCTCACCCACCACGAACGCCCGTCCTTCACCCTGGCCGACACCACCTTCCATTTCCTCAACGCGACATCAGCCGAGGCGCTGACACGGCAGCGGACAGGTACGCGCAGGTGCGGATGAGGGTGACTGGGCCCAGAGCGGCCAGCGCGTCGCGCAGTGTTGGGTCGGCGCGCATCAGGACGCACGCAGCTGGTTGATGGTCTGAGTACGTGCCTTGACCGCCGAGTCTCTGGCGACGGCGAGCATGCGGATCATCTCAACGGGGCCATCGCCGGTCTTGGCTGTCAAGGGCGGCGGCCTCTTGCGACAGCACCGCTCGAGCGGCGGTTTCGGCGTCGACGGCATTGGTCGGCAGCCGGGGCTTCCCCCGGGGAAGGGCCCGTCATTGGTTTCGTCCTGACCGTCGCCGTCGCCGTCGCCGTCGCCGTCGCCGTCGTTGCCCGGCCCGCTACCCGCTAAAAGGTTCTAACACGATGCGTGATGCCGCCTGCTGGGCCTATCCCGTCCAGGGGTAGATCGGAGATGGATGTCTCACTTCGTGGAGTCCAGGACGACGCGGAAGCGGGCGTCGCCCGAGAGCATGTGCTGGTACGCCTTGGGCGCCTCGCTCAGCGGGAACACCTCGTTGTGGGAGCGGATGCCGTGGTCGAGGGCGAAGCGCAGGTTGTCCTCGTTCTCGATCGCGGTGCCGGTCAGGCTGCCCCGCATGACGTGCTCGCCGAAGATGAGGTCGCTCGTGGTCACCTGGATCGGGTCGGGAGCAGCGCCGACGACGATCAGTTCGCCACGCCGGCCGAGCCCTTGCACCAGCGGCGACATCGACGCGCCCGAGGCGGCGGTGGCGACGATGACCGCCGCGCCGCCCAGGCGGCGCAGCTCGGCGCCCGGATCGGTGCGCGTGCTGTCGATGTAGTGGTGCGCGCCGACCTGCGCGGCCAGCTCGGCCTTCGCGCCGCCTCTCGCGACGGCGACGACCCGGTGGCCCAGCGCGCGGGCGTACTGGACGCCGAGGTGGCCCAGGCCGCCCAGGCCCTGCACCGCGACCAGCGCACCGGGCCGCGCCGAGGCCGAGATCAACGCGTTGTACACGGTCAGGCCCGCGCACAGCAGGGGAGCGCCGGCGAGAGGATCGAGGCCGGGCGGGATCCGCACCAGGCCGGTCGCCCGCGCGTAGGCCACTTCGGCGTAGCCGCCGTCGACGGCGGTACCCGTCTGCGGCTGGTCGGAGCAGTTGACGAAGTCCCCGCGCCGGCACGATTCGCACGCGTTGTCCTGGCCGCCGAGGAAGCCGACGCCGACGCGGTCGCCGATCCGCCACGACGGGTCCACCCCGTCGCCCGCGGCCTCGATCACGCCGATGATCTCGTGGCCGGGCACGACCGGTGCCGAGGGATCGGGCCGCAGCCCGTCCACGGCGAGGATATCGGTATGGCAGACGCCGCAGGCTTCGACCCGGATGCGCACCTGACCGGGTGACGGCTCGTGCCGTTCGCGCTCGACGAGGGTGAATTGCCGCCGGCCGGTGACGGTGAAGGCCCGGTAGGTGGAGTCCTGGCCAGGGGAGGCGGGAGGGGTGGAGGCGCGGAAGGTGGGGCCGCTCATGCCGGCAGCTCGCTTCCGGCCTGCTCGCGTACCAGGTAGTCGGCGTACCAGTCCGGCCAGCCGGGGTCTTCGGCGCCGGTGCGGGCCTCATGCTCGCCGTGTGCGACCGCGGCGCGGCGCAGCGCTGCGGCAAGGCCCGAGGCTGAGGCGAACGTGGTGACGGACGGGTCTAGCCGTCCGGGGAGCCGGGTGGTGACCTCCTGCAGCACCCAGCCGTTGCCGTCCGGGTCGCTGAACGACAGGAACGAGCCGTAGCTGCGGCGCTGCGGGTCCGGGCCGGGCACCCGGGCGTCGGTGCCGGCCACGGCGCGTTCGGCGGTGGCGCGGTCCGCGACGTCGCCCTGGACGGTCACGACGTCCGGGTCGGCGGAGGGGGCGATCGTGCGCGAGACGGCGACGATGTCGTAGCCGAGCTTGCGGTAGGCGTCGACGACAGCGGCGCCGATGCCCTGCGAGGCACCGGTGACGATGGTGACTTTCTGAGAACTCAAGATGACCTTCCCCAAAGATTTAGTAGACAACCGGTCGTCTATTCGTTGCGAAAGTAGACCACCGGAGAAGGCAAGTCAAAATCCCGCGCCGTCGGCGCCAGGACCGGCTTCCTTCCACGTGGTGTATGTGGGCTCGCACCGCAGGTCAGCAGCGGTGCCAGCCACAGTGATGAACGTCGGCTTCGACACCCCCTCCCATGGGCGAGACAACGCAGTGGCCTGCGATGCGCCTTCGCGCCCGGCAAGGGCCGTGGTCGGGCCAGATGTCCTCGGCCAACTCCCGGCAGCGCCGAACATGCTCGTCTACCACGTCCAGGGATCTCGTCTGGGGATGGGAAGCGCGTCATCTTCTGAAGGCACCTCGAGCACCAGCGCGGCCGTCACGAGGGTGCCTTCAGTGCGAGGCTTCGCCTACACCAGAGAGGGCGCCTGTCGTGGCGGCGTCCGGACGAGGCCGTGCGGGTGCTGCGCCGGGCGGCGGAACTCGGTGTGACCCTCTTCGATACCGCCGACTCGTACGGGCCGATGGTCGCCGAGCCGCTGTTACGGCGCGTGCTGGCCACATACACCGAGATCGTCGTCGCCACCAAGGCGGGGTTCACCCGGCAGGGCCCCGACCAGTGGATTCCCGCCGGCAGGCCGGCCTACTTGCGCCAGCAGTGCGAGATGAACCTGCGCATCCTCGGCCTGGAGCGGATCGTGCTGTTGCGGTTGCACCGCGTCGATCCGGAAGTGCCCCTCGAAGACCAGGTCGGCGAACTCAAAGCGCTGCAGGAGGAGGGGAAGATCGCGCACATCGGCCTGTCGGAGGTGAGCGTCGAGCAGATCGAGCAGGCCCGGGCCATCGCCCCGATCGCGTCCGTGCAGAACCTGTACAACCTGGCCAACCGCACGGCCGGGAACGTGCTCGACTACTGTGAGGGTCACCACGTTGCGTTCATCCCGTGGTTTCCGCTGGCCACCGGCGGGCTGGTGAAGCCCGGCGGACCGATCGAGGCCGTCGCCTCCCGGCTGTCGGCTTCGCCGTCACAGCTCACGCTCGCGTGGCTGCTCCACCGCTCACCGGTCGTCCTACCGATCCCTGGGACCTCGTCGGTGGAGCATCTCGAACAGAACGTGGCCGCGGCGGGTCTCCAACTGACCGAGGAGGACGTCGCCGAGCTGACCGCGGCCGTCACGGCGCCGAGCTGACGTGAATACACCCTGGTGCGGGCACCTGATGGCGTCATGGGGCTACAGCGGCGACTTCCTCGGCGCAATCGGCTGAGGCGTGCCTGGAGGGCGCGGGGGCCCGCGGGGGCGCGGGGTCGTCAGGAACGCCGCTCGCGCAGATCGCCGGCATGGCGGGACTGCGCGTCCAGTCTTGCTGCGCGTCGGCCGGACCGCCGGACACCGAGGAGAAGAGCAGCGTGCTGACCGTCACGGCCACAGCCGCGCCTGCGGCCACGAGCGCGACGCCGCGGCCCCGGCCGTCTGCCTTCGAGGAGGCTGGAGAGGTGGGCGCCGTCGACGCGGCGTGCCTGCCCGCCACTCGCGCCCGGCTGGTCTCATGGGCGAAGGCGCCGTCGCGGCGACGTTGCCGCATGACGGGCATCAGCTCACGGATTGACGTTGCGGTGCGACGGTGATGGCGGTTCCGGCTGTGGGACGGGATATTCTGTGTGGTTGCGGTGCGCCGGACGGCTGCGGGATCTCCGCCGATGAGTACGCACAGTACGTCCACGGCCGCGGGGCGGCCATGCGGGTCCTTGGTCAGGCAGGCCGCCACCAGTGGGCGCAGCGCGTCGGGTAGGCCGGACAGGTCAGGCTCGGCGGTCAGGACGGCGTTGAGCGTTGCCGGCACCGTACCACCAGCGAAGGCCGGCCGCCCGGTCGCGGCGAAGACCATCGTGCCCGCCCACGAGAACATGTCGGAGGCGGGTGTGAGCGACTGGTCGTCCAGTTGCTCCGGCGACATGTACGCCGGCGTGCCCGCTGGCCGGGTGGAGGCGGTGGCAGTGTCGAGCGCGAACGCGATCCCAAAGTCGATCACCACGGGCCCTTCTGGGCCCATGATGACATTGCTGGGCTTGAAGTCGCGGTGCACGATCCCGGCCGCGTGAATCGAGGACAGGGCGGTCAACGTGGTGACCGCCAGCCGCTCCAGCCCGCTGCCGTCGCGCGGCCCGTCCTCCTTGACCAGCGACTCCAGTGACGGTCCCGGCACGTACTCGCTGACGATGTACGGCCGTTCTGTCGTGAAGCCAGTTTCCACTACCCGTGCGGTGGAGAAGGTGGCCAGCCGCTGCGCGATCTCCGCTTCCCGTTGAAAGCGCTGTCTGACGTGCGAGTCGGCCGCGAAGCAGGAGTGCAGCATTTTGATCGCCACCTGCCGCCCTCCGGGTGCCTCGCCGAGGAAGACCATTCCCTGCCCGCCTTCGCCCAGCAGTCGCACCAGGCGGTAACCTCCGATGTCCGCCGGGGCTGCTGAGCTTGGCATAGTCCGTTCCTGCATGACACGTCACCTTTCAGGGAGTTACTTCTGGTTACTGATGTACTCTTCGACGGCCGGTAACAGCAACGTGACCTGGTCACATACAGGTGACAGGGACAGTGGAGGGCGTGTCGCAGCAGGCCGAGGCGGACAGACTGCTGCGCCCCTGGGCGGCCTAGGGGGCACAGCGAGCACGGCCTCGATGTCGTCCGGCCGCTGCTGAACCGGGTCGGCGGCGAACGGAGCCTGATCCTCATCGGGTTGCTCAACAAGGAGCCGACGCGCTCACCGAGCTGCTGCGGACGGTGCCTCGTGGGGTCGCTGCTGTTGAATCCCCGCCTGCAGGCGGGAGGAGGATGTCAACGGCTCAGCGCCGGGTAGGGTGAGCCGACCGTTCCCGCCGGGTTTCAGCAGCACTGCGCCTGCCGATAATCACATCCGCCCAGGTCATAATCCTGCGAGGGCTGCGCGTGGTGGTGCGAGCTCCGGCTACCTAGGGAGACGGAACCAAGTGCGGCATGATGATCGGCCGTGCTCCTTCGCCTGGTCTACCGCGCCGTCACGAACGCTTTCGCCGCATTGCGGTTGCTGCCCATGGGTGATCGGGATAAGGACGTGGAGATTCTCGCCCTGCGCCACCAGATCACCGTCCTTGAGCGCCAACTCGGCGCCGACACCAGAGTCAGATTCGCACCCGAGGACCGAGCCTTTCTCGCCGCGCTCCTGACCTCGCTGCCCCGCCCCTCCTTGCCCAGAGCATGCACTGACCTCCCCAGGCATGGACTATCACACGAACAGACCACCGGGGCCACGGCTCCCGCTTCTGGGCCTATCCTGTCCGGTACGAAGCCCAGCAGTCGCTCCTGCCGGGCGGCGAGGGCCGGGGCCTGTGCCAAGAACCACCCGACGGCGTTGACCAGAGCGGCCAGGTCGAGCGAGTCGACCTCGGGGCGCACCTGCCCGCTCTCCTGTGCGCGGATCAGCAGGCGGCTCACGGTCTGGCGCATGACATGGCACGAGGCGTGCAGGTCGGACAGGAGGCCGGAGGCCCTGCTGAGATAGTCGCAGGCGAAGATCGCACGCGCACAGCGAGGGCTGTCAGCAGATGGCGGATCGTTTGCCATGTCGCTCGATCGATGTCCGAGCACCTCCACCTACGTTGGGTGTCTGTGACAACGCCATCTGCTATCACTCGATCGAGAAATATCGAATACAGCCTGAAGCGGCGGGCCGTGTCCGGCGTGGCGCTTCTGGGCATGTTGTCGGCCGCACTCCTACCGGCCCAGCCGGCCGCAGCACAGCCGGTACCGCTGGTCGAGGAGGACTTCACGGGGGCCACCGCGATCCCGGAATTCCGGGCCGTGGGGTCCGCCTGCCTGACCGGTGCGCCGACCGCCGCGCCGCCGGGGCCGGGAAACCGCCTTCTTGCGGGATGCCCGGAGAACGCCGCGGGTCCCGTGCCCCCGACCGGAGCCGCCCCGTACGGCTACCTCCAGCTGACCAGCGCCGACAATGACCAGACCTCAGCCGTCCTGTACGACGAGCCGATCCCAGCCGAACAAGGCCTGCACGTGACCTTCGAGCAATGGCAGTACGGCACCACCACGCCGCAGTTCTCGCCCGCCGACGGCATATCCTTCTTCCTCATCAACGGCGCCGCCACGCTCGACCGGCCAGGCGCCTTCGGCGGCAGCCTCGGATACGCGCAGAAACTGCCCGACGACAACCCCACCAACGCGTTCGAGCCCGGGGTCAACCAGGGCTACGTTGGCGTCGGCCTCGACGTGTTGGGCAACTACTTCGGCGATTGGGAACAGCGCGGCCGCGGATGCGCCGAGCGTTCACCGGCCGGCACGGAGTTCCGGATCCCGGCTCCGGGGGCCAACATGGTGACGGTGCGCGGGCCGGGTGACGGAACGGAGGGCTACTGCTTCCTGACCGCGACCACCAGCAACTTCACCACCACCGGCCCGTGGCCCTCGACGTTGCCTGGACAGCTCCACGGACCCACCACGACGGTCCCCGACGACCCTCAGGCGGCGCAGGCCGCACTCGAACCGTCGCGCCGCACCGTGAACGTCCGGATCACCCCGGCGCCCGACCCCATGCTGACCGTGTCGATCGACTTCAACGACGGCAACGGCATGCAGCAGGTGCTGTCCACGCCGGCGCCCACACCGGTGCCCTCGACGTACAAGTTCGGGTTCGCGGCCTCCACCGGCCTGTTCACCGACGTCCACCTGATTCGTAACGTCGTCGTCCGCCCGGTGGCGGAGGAGCCGGAATTGACGCTCGTCAAGCGGGTCGCGGAGGACTCGCCGGTGCCCGACCCCGTGCCGGTGGGCACCACGGTGCCGTACGAGTACGTGGTGACCAACAGCGGCAACATGAACATCACCCACCTGGCCGTGAGCGACGACGTGGTGGAGGAGGTCACCTGCCCGCAGACCACCCTGGAGGTCGGTGACACGATCATCTGCCGCGGTTCCCACACCGTCACACCGCAAGACGCCGAGCGCGGCTCGGTCACCAACACCGCCACCGCGACCGGCAGGGCAGACTCGACGGAGGTCACCTCGCCCGAATCACGGGTCACGATCCAGGTCGCGGGCGAAGAGGGGGTGCTGGAGCTGGACAAGAGCGTCGACAGCTCCCGCCCGTACCGTCCTGGCGACACAGTCGTCTACCGATACACCGTCACGAACAACTCCCGCAGCGGGGTGAACGACCTGCGGGTCGAGGACAGCCACGTACGGGACATCACCTGCCAGACCACAACCCTTGACCCGGGCGCCGTGACGACCTGCACGGGTACGTTCACCGTGCCGAGGAGCACGGGCGGCCAGCGGAAGTGCAAGGGGAACGACTGCCGCTACTCCATCACCAACACCGCCGTGGCCAGAGCTGGAGACCTGACCTCCGCCCCGGCCACGGCCACCATCCAGGTGGTGCAGGGGCCGCAGCACTGCACGCCGGGCAAGCCGGGCAAGCCGGGGAAGAAGCCGCGCCATTCCTGGACACCTCACCATGGCACGACATCGCCGTGTGCCCCGGTCAAATCGAACGAGACTCATGTGATCCTGAACGAGAACTGGATGTGGATCACCGACTCTTCTGATCGCCCCGGCGATGAGGAGATATCGATGGGTACGAGAACCACCTCAGCCGGCGGTTGAGGAAGCCCCACGGTGAGCATCCGCGCTGACGATGTCGTCTCGGCCGGTCCGCGACCACGAACGGCCCGGGGTGCTCACCGATGTCGGCCGGTGCGGCTTTACGCCGTGACTGCCACCTGGAGCTGACCGGGCCGGCGTCCGGCCGGGATGGTTGAGGCTCGTATGGTGATCCGGCCGCCCCCGCTCTTTAGTACTGCAACGGCATTTAAAGTTGTGCAGAAGTCCGTGTGTGAGCAGGTCAGTGCCGTTCTGCGGCAGTGGTGCTCATGCTGTGAGGGCGAGGTTGTGCATTTGTGCGACGGCTTGGACCGCATGGTGGAGTCCGGATCCTTGCTGCCGGCAATCACGCAGGATCTTGTAGTTCTTCATCCGGGCGAAGGTGTGCTCGACACGGGCGCGGATGCGCTGGCGTTCAGCGTTGTCTTCCGCCTGGCCCGTAGCAGAGGTCGTCCCGCTCGTGTTCGGTGCGGGACGACCAGGCCGGTGTGAAATAGGCGCCGTCGGCCAAGACGGTGACATCCTCGCACTGGGCCTGCAGGCCGGAATCCCGCCAGGCGTGAGCGTCGGCCTTGTTGCCCGGTGCCGGCGGCCGATGGCCACCACCAGCCTGGTGTCGGCGTCGATGATGGCCTGCACGTTCGCGGAGAAGCGGTAGTTCTTGCTGGAAGCGGCGACGGTTCGGTCCCGTACCGGGATCAGGGTGCCGTCCACAATCCACAGCCGTTCCACGGCTTCGGCGGGGCGCGCGGCCGGCTCCAGGGCGAGCGGCGGGCCCAGGCGCTGGATGACCCGGCATACGGTGGCCGGGCAGATCCCGAACAACGACGCGAGTTGTCGCATCGTCAGCTTGGTGCGGTAGTAGACGGCCACCAGCAACACCCGCTCCGGCAGCGCAAGGCACCACGGACGCCCTCTGCCGCGGCCCTTACCGGGCCCCTCACCGCCTCGTTCCCGCCCCACTCGCAGCAGCCGCTGGAACCGGCTCATCGGCAGCCCAGTGAACGTCTCCACCCACAACGGATCAGCCCTTAACACCCCACCCATACGGGTCTGTACGGTCACTGGTGTAACTCCTGATCAAGGAGAACACACCTGATGAGTACTGTGATCCAGGCATCGACGGAGTTGACCTGGAGGACGCCGCGCCCTTGTACCCCCTCCCGCAGCAGCTCGAAGTAGCGCTTCTTCGCCGAGAGCGGCATCTTGTTGTGCGCCCATCGAGGCATCGGAACGGTCCCTTCTCAAGAACGTTCGCAATCACCGATAGAACTCAAGCGGCGTATCCGGTGATCTTCATCGATGCGATCCATGTGAAGCTGCGGGCTCTGTCGCAGATTGCGTGATCTAGGCGGAACGCAGGGTGCGTTTGCGTAGCAGGTCGAGTTTCGCGCGGCCGAACATTTGGCGTTTGAGCATCTTGACGCGATTGACGTGCCCTTCGACAGGGCCGGAGCTGTGCGGCAGTGTCAGGCCGTTGCGGACAGCGTCGAGATCCCGGCGGAGGTTGCGGGCGAAGGAAGCCAGCGCGGTGAATGAGTCCTTTTCGGCTGCGGAGATCCAGGCGTCGAGCTGGTGGCCGTGGAGCTGGGTCATCATGAGGGCGAAGTCCTGGACGTGCCGGGCCAGCCGGTTCAGAGCGCGGCTGCGTTTGCGAAGGGTTCGCAGCTGACCGGCATCGTCGGAGCTCAGGTTGTCGGGGTTGGACATGATCCAGCGGGTGATGTCGCGGCCCGATGGCGGCCTGGGCGCGGGGACGGCGATCTGACCGGCACCGGTGCGAAAACGCCGTAGGTAGCGTTGCACTTGCTGCTCGGTCCCGGAGTATCCGAGCGTGGTGATCTCCCGGGTGAGCTGGGCGGCGTTTCGAATGCCCTCGTTCCAGCGGCGGTGCAGGTGTTCGTGGTATCCGTCCAGGATGCTGGCACGGTTTTGACTCATGGCAATCACGGTGTCAACCTCGGCGGCGCTGGCCAGCTTGCGGACGGTTGCGGGGTGCAGGCCGAGCTCTCGGCCGATAGCTGCCTTGCTGAGACCCTGTTTCAGCAGCTCATGCACGGCGGCGTGATGTCGACGCAGCCGGGTGACGACTTTGAGCTCGCGGTGGTGCACCACGGGTGGTGGTTCGGCGGTGCAGGCGGCTGCGGCCTCGGCGGCCAGCGCTGCTGCGAGATCGTGGCGGGCGGTGGCGACGTCCTTCTCCACGGCCTGGCCGAGGTTCTGCCACAGATGGAACCGGTCTGCCACTTGCACTGCGTCGGGTGCGCCTTGGCGTGCCCCGTCAGCGTAGCCGCCTGCTCGCTCTCGGCAGATGATCTCCGGTAACGGGTGGTCACGCAGCCACGCTGCCAGAGCGTCCCCGTCCCTGCCGTCGATCATGTCCACGACCCTGCGGGTTTCCAGATCCACCATGATCGTGCCGTAGCGGTGCCCCTTACGTGTGGCGAAGTCATCGACACCCAGCACTCGCACGTGTCCGATCGGCTGCTCAGGCAAAGCCCTGATGCGGCGCAGCAGGGTGTCCCGGCCCACTTGCAGACCCAGCGAGGCTGCCAGGCGAACGCCGGCCCGGCCCGCCAGCTCCATCCCTATCGATGCCAGCACCCGCTGCAGGGCGTCGGTGAAGCGCGCATGCGGCCGGGTCAGGCCCGGCACCTGCTCGGCGAACGTCTTCACCGGACACGTGACGCTCACACAGCGAAACCGCCTGACCACCAACTCGATGATCACGCAGGCACCACCCACCACGGCGTCCTTGAGCCGGCGCACGTACCTGCCGTGAACCCGAGCCGATACCCCGCCACAGCTCGTGCACGCCGCTCGCGTCCCGCTTACCCGAGCACGAATACTCACTATCCCGCCTTCGCGTTTGGCATCCTCCACGGTTAGCACCGTCAGGTGCGGAAGCAGAACGTCAATCCACTGCGCAAGACACGAAGATCGTTATTCCTGCCGGGAACCCGCAACCAGACCGACGAACCGAGGATCACGCAATCTGCGACAGAGCCAAGCTGCGCGAGGGCCAGGTCGCCAACCGGCTGATCTACGTGGCGCTGGCCGTCACGGTGGACGGCGAGCGCGACACCCTCGGCTTGTGGGCCGGCGACGGTGGCGAGGGTGCCAAGTTCTGGCTGCACGTGCTGACCGAGATCAAGAACCGCGGGGTCGGCGATGCGCTGATGGTGGTCTGCGACGGGCTCAAGGGCCTTCCCCAGGCCATCGAGAGCGTCTGGCCCCAGGCGGTGGCGCAAACGTGTGTCGTTCACCTGCTGCGCGCCTCGTTCCGGTATGCCGCCCGCCAGCACTCGGACGCCATCGCCAAAGCGCTCAAGCCGGTCTACGCCGCCCCGACCGAGGCGGCCGCGCTGGAGCGGTTCTACGAGTTCGCCGAGACGTGGGGCGGCAGGTATCCGGCGGTCGTGAAGTTGTGGGAGGACGCCTGGGCCGAGTTCGTGCCCTTCCTCAACTTCGACACCGAGATCCGCCGGGTGATCTGCTCGACCAACGCCATCGAGTCGGTCAACGCCCGCATCCGGCGGGCGGTCAAGGCCCGCGGCCACTTCCCGAACGAGCAGACCGCGCTCAAGTGCGTCTACATGGCGATCATGAGCCTGGACCCGACCGGCAGGGGCCGCAAACGCTGGATCACCCGCTGGAAAGCCGCCCTGAACGCCTTCGCTATCACCTTCGAAGGCCGCCTGACCCCGACCACCCGCTAATCAAGAAAGATCGAGATACACCACTGACTGGACACACCCAAGTTGATGGCGAGCTCGTCCTGGTCGATGGTGCGGTGATCCGCCAGGACGCGATAAATGGAGCACGCCATCTCGGTGTCGTCCGTCCACTGCTATGGGCCTGGCGGAAGAGAGCGAGAGGAGAAGGCGTGACGATTGGCCGGAACAAAGAATTGGGAACCGAAGGCGTCGCCGAGAGCCAAGCCATGGAGTGAGGCTGTGGCTCGTGCAAGGAGGTGAGCTGACATCGCTCTCATTGTGAAGTATGTCGGCTGTTCGCGGCCTTGGACCGCGCGGCCCGGCGATGAGGAGTTCGGACTGATGGCCCAGGTGTGTGTCAGTCAGCCGTCCCGAAAGCCGTCGTATGCGGGACGGCCGTCAAGGCCGTTCGGATCGCGCTGGAGGCCGGGGCCGGTGTCGGCGCCGCGGTGACGTTACTGCCGGCTGTACGCCGCCGGCGCCACCAGGAGCTGGCCATCGCGCACGCCGCGCACATCGTGCACGACGCCGCCGAGCGCCGGGTGGCCGAGCTCTACACCAAGGCCGCCGAGCAACTCGGCAACGACCGGCCGAGACACCCCGGCAGGCTCCCGTCCCTGGAGTCCGGAGTCCCCGCCTGGCGCGTACGGCTGCCGTCCGCCGCCCTCCCTCCGGTTCTCACCGGGCAGAGGTGCGGCCGAGCCTGCTCTCCAGGCCGTCCAGGATGCGCTCGACGCCGTAGACGAAGGAATCCGCGCGAAGCTGCTCCGGGTCCTTGGTCTGCGCCGTGGCACGCCCGTCGCGCAGGAGCGGATACTCCTGCAGAGCCTCTTCGGTGGTCGGTCGCAGGCTCTCCAGCCAGTCCTGCTCGTTCTGGCCGCTGCGGGCGAGCACCGACAGGTAGGCGGCCTCGCTGGTGGTCATCCCGATGACGTAGGCGATGAGCAGTTTCATGGCCTGATCGGCCTCGTCAGCGGCGAAGCCCGCCGCTCTGAACAGGGCGAGCATGCGCTCCGACTGCCGCATCAGGTTGGGCCCGAGATAGGCGAGCCCGACCTGGCCGAGCACGGAGACGACCCAGGGATGACGCAGCACCATCGAGCGCAGGCTGTGCGCGGAGTCGGTGACGGCAGCCCGCCAGTGTGCGGGGTCGGCGGCGGGCACCCGCACCTCGCCGTAGATCTCGTCCACGACCAGCTCGATCAGCTCGTCCTTGTTGGCCACGTGGCGATAGAGGGATGTGGCTCCCGCGCCGAGCCGGGCGCCGAGGCTGCGCATGCTCAGGGCGTCGATGCCCTCGGCGTCCAGGAGTTGGATGGCCTCGGACACGATCCGGTCGCGACTCAGCGACGGCTGCTCCCGCTTGGGACGCGGGCGGGCCCAAACCGAGGGGATGGGCTGCTTCTCGGCCGGCATTCAGTCCTCCTCCTTGCTGAACGGCCATCGTAGCGTACGGCGTTCGCAAGGTGCGTACAGCGATCTCGGCCATCAGGTGTCAATGGACTCACGGCGGCGGGGCTGGCGGCACGGCTGTACTGGTGCGCGGTCGCACGACCGTCTCGCCCCACTGTGCGGCCCTTGAACCGCCAAGTTGTACGACAGCCCGGTCGTGTGTCGCGGTACCTAACGAACGGCTGGACCGCTGGGTCTGCTCGCCACTTCCGCCTGGGAGACCGTGCGCGGTTGCGAACGCCGATTCCATATGCGTACAGTGTGCGCATCGAGAGAACGGCGTACCGGAGGAAAGCATGGCGACGAACGTGCAGTGGAACGAGCAGGGCGATTGGACCGCCGGCGGTGACTGGGGGAGTGCGGGCTCGCAGGGACAGACCTTCGACCTGGCCCGCTGGCAGGCGCGCTTCGACGAGCTGCGCCGGCGGCACCACGTGCCGGGCGCGTCCCTGGCGGTGCTGGTCAACGGGCAGGTGCACGAGCTGGCGAGTGGCGTCCTGCACCGCGGCACCGGCGTGCCGGTGACGACCGACGCGGTGTTCCTGTCCGGCTCGATCGCCAAGGTCTACACGGCCACCCTGGTGATGCTGCTGATCGACGAGGGCCGGCTGACGCTGGACACCCGGGTGGCCGACGTCCTGCCCGAGTTCGCCACCCCCGACCTCGAGGCCACCCGGACGATCACCGTCCGCCAGCTCCTGTCGCACACCGGCGGCGTCACCAACGACTTCAATTACGACGGCGGGCGCGGCGACGACTGCCTGGCCCGCTACGTCGAGGCCGCCCGGGACGTGCCGCTGGACTGCCCACCCGGCACCGCGATCTCCTACGGCGGGCTCGGCTACATCGTGCTGGGCCGCCTCATCGAGGTCCTCACCGGCCGCACCTGGGACCAGGCACTCAAGGACCTGCTGTTCACGCCGCTCGGCATGGAGCGTTCGATGACGCTGCCGGAGGAGGCGCTGCGCTTCCCGGCCGCGATGAGCCACCTGGGCGAGCCCGGCGCCGACCCGGAACCGGCCCCCGCCTGGGACCTCATGCCGCGCTCCGTCGGCCCCGCGGCCCGCGTCATCACCTCCGCGGGCGACATGGCCCGCCTGGCCGCCATGCACCTGGCCGGCGGCGGCCCGGTGCTGTCGGCCGAGGCGGTCGCCGCCATGCAGCGCCGCGAGACCGACGTGCCCGACAAGTGGACGGTCTCCGCCGACGGCTGGGGGCTCGGCTGGACCCTGTACGACTGGAACGGCGTGTCCGGCTTCGGCCATGACGGCGCCGCCATCGGCCAGTACGCCTACCTGCGCGTCGTCCCGCACGCCGGCCTCGCCCTGGTCCTGCTGACCAACGGCGGCAGCGCCCGGCTCCTGTACGCCGACCTGTTCCGCGACCTACTTGCCGAGCTCGCCGGCGTCACCATGCCCGCCCCCTTCGGCCCGCCCGCCGAACCGCCCGCCGTGGACGTCACCCCGCTGATCGGCACCTACCGGCGCGCCGGCGTCGTCATCACCGTCAGCCAGGACAGCCAGGACAGCCAGGGCGCCGGTGGTGGCCTGCGCATGCGTTACGAGTTCGTGGACGGCATGAAGGACATGTCCCCGCCCCTGGACATGGAGCTGCTCCCGGTGACCGACACCGTCTTCGCGGCCACGGGGGCGGGCCCGTCCTTCAGCGAGGACTACATGCCCGTCGTCTTCTCCACCCTGGCCGACGGCACGGCCTGCGCGTACGTCGGCATGCGCGCCACCCCCAAGGTCGCCTGAGCTGATGACCCGCTCGCGGATCGCGTTCATCCTCGGCGTCCGCGGCAGCGTAGTGATGCTCCGTAGCCCTTCAGCTGTGAAGACCTCACGGAAGGCCGAAGCGGGACGCGCTGACGGAGCTGCCACCCGCACACCCGCCCGGCCCGGTCGAGCCAGGGAAGATCGAGGAGTGCGTGGTACACCTCTGCCTCTCCCGAATGACTTCAGGCCGAGCCACCGCCTGGAGATGGAGCTGTCGTGTGACGAGTCGCCGGCCGATGCGCACAACGTCCTGCTGCCGCCGGAGACCATGCACCTGCCGTCCGGCCGCGCGACCAGTCACAACATCTACCGCGATGCCGCCCCCATCCCAGGCTCGTGCTGCCGTGTCGGTGCCCAGAGCGATGGTCCGCACCGAGGCGTCGGTTTGGGGGGTGCCCATGGGACGGTCGGGGAGGTCCTGTCGTGGCTGCCGGCAGCCCGAACCGGTGACCTCCCGCTGTTGGAAGCCGACACGCCCATACAGTCGGTTGGCAGTCTGGCGCGGCGCCTGAACCCCAGGATCAGAAAGGACTAAACGCCCCTTATACCTCTTCGAAGCGCCAGACTTGGTTGTTGCCCCTGTGCTTCCACGACAGGACTGCTGTGTCGTCGTCGCTAGAAGCGTCTTCTACGTCGACATGCAAATCGACGTCGTGTTCGACTTGCAAACGGGTCCCTTGTTCGTCGGACGAGATATGCCACCGGAAGGGCTCCTCCTCAGTGCGAAGTGCGCCTCCCCGAGCTGTGAGTTCGGGGCAAAGGTAGCGGCCAGACCCGATGTTCCGAAGCCACCACTTTTGGCCGGGGCCATCCCGATTCACCTCCCACTTCTGATTGTCGCCTCCGTTGGGCCCCCACGCTCTGACCCAATGGTTGCCTTGGTTCTCATCCAGGCACGTGCCGGTGTTCACGTTCACCAGCACGTAGATCGACCCTTCTCGCACGCAGATGTCCTTTCGTCGAGGCGATTCAGCCTGGCCCTGGCCTGGGCGCCAAGCACCCCGGGATCCCGGAATGGGTCCGGAAATGAGTAGGCCCGACTCATGCGGAATCCGCTCGTCACACCGACTCTTAAGCACATGAAAGGAAGTGTCACCATGCTCTCTGCAACGTCCTTCGCAACAGTCCGCCGCGCCTTCGTCGTCGCCTTGACCGCGGCCGCCGGCCTCGCCCTCACCGGGACCGGGGTCGCCCACGCCGGACCCGCCTACTACAAGTTCGTCGTCGAGCACAGCGGCAAGTGCCTGGACGTCTTGCACGGGAGCAAGCTTCACGCCACCCCGACGCACCAGTGGCGGTGCCTGGATCAAGTGCTCAGTCAACGGTGGGAGGCCCGTAGGTTCGACGACGGGGCGTACGTGTTCGTCGCCAGGCACAGCGGCAAGTGCCTGGATGTCGCCTTCGCGAGCACCGCGGGCGCGGCGGCCGTGATCCAGGCGACCTGCAGCTTCAAAGCCAACCAGCGGTGGCGGCTCAAGAAGAACGCCGACGGCACCTACCGGGTCATCGCCAAGCACAGCGGTTTGTGCCTGGACGTGGCCAATGTGGACCAGGCCAACGGCGCCAGGGTGGTCCAGGCCCGCTGCTGGGGCGGCGAGAACCAGAGCTGGCACATCAACAAAGTCGCTTAGACGTCTTCGAAACCGGGGTCCCCGCGCCGCTTCGGCGCGGGGACCGTCCGCCTGCGTTCATCGCCTGGGTGGCCCAGCTCGTGCTCGGGTGCGCGGTGGTGCCGAGCACATGGACGCGCCTGGTGGCGTGCTCGATGACGGCCAGGATGGCGGCCGCTACGCGGGCCAGCCGAGCAACGCCGTGTCAACGATCTCATCGAGTTCGGCAGGACCGAGGCCGTTGGCGGCCTGCACTGCGATGCCGAAACCCATCGTCATGATGAACCGGGCAAGACGCCGAGGGTCGGCGTCGCGCGGAAGATCACCCTCGTCGACGGCGCGCCGGAAGCGCTCCTCGAGGCGGACCCCCGCGTCGTTGCGCCAGTCGACAAGCAGGTCGTGGATGGCCCGGCTCTCGTCGCTCGACGCCAGCGCACCCTGCACGGTCAGGCATCCGGAGGGCCCGCGGGGAGGGGTCGTGGTGCGGACCGCTCCGCGGAGGAACGCCAAGGCCACAGCCCGTGCGGTGGGCTCCTCCAGGGCGCGCGTGGCGTAGGCGGCCGGCCCCGCGCCATAGCGCTGGAGGGCCTTGCGGAACAACTGCTCCTTGTTGCCGAAGGCCGCATACATGCTCGTCTTGGTGATACCCATGGCGCCGGTCAGTTCAGCGAGGCTTGCGCCTTCGTAACCCCGCGCCCAGAACACCCGCATCGCGCGTTCCAGCGCCTGGTCGATGTCGAATCCTCGAGGCCGGCCCATGACGGCCCTGCGGGAGTCGCTCATGCCACAAGCGTACCCCTCGGTACAGATCTACGCTGACCAGCAGTTTCATCCCGCCCAGGCAATTCAGTACCGATCGGTCTTGATGTGCTAGAGTTCTGCACCGACCGGTACTTAACTAATGGGAAGGGAAGTCCGCGCCATGAAAACCATTTCGCTCGGCAGCCTCGAGGTCTCGCGCATCGGTCTCGGAGCCATGGGAATGTCGGCGTTCTACGCCGGCGCCGGCCAGTTCGACGACGAGTCGATTCACACGATCCACCGCGCTCTGGACCTCGGGGTCACCCATATCGACACCGCTGAGGTGTACGGCCCCTTCATCAACGAGGAGCTGGTCGGCCGGGCCGTGCGGGGGCGCCGAGACGAGGTCGTGCTGGCGACCAAGTTCGGACTGATCGCCCACACCGGTGGCTCGGCACCGGACAGCAGCCCGGCCAACATCCGCCTGGCCGTGGAGGGATCACTGAAGCGCCTGGGTACCGACTACATCGACCTCTACTACCAGCACCGGGTGGACCCCGGCACACCCATCGAAGAGACCGTTGGCGCGCTGGCCGAACTGGTGGCAGAAGGCAAGATCCGCCACATCGGCCTGTCGGAGGCCGGCCCCGCCACGATTCGCCGCGCTCACGCCGTGCATCCGGTCACCGCGGTCCAGTCCGAATACTCGCTGTGGACCCGCGACCCGGAGGCCGAGATCCTGCCCGTCCTGCGCGAACTGGGTATCGGCTTCGTGCCCTACTCCCCGCTCGGCCGCGGCTTCCTGACCGGCGACATCCGTTCCCTGAACGATCTTGGCGCCGACGACTGGCGCCGCACCAACCACCGCTTCGCCGACGGCAACCTGGAACGCAACCTGCGAATCGTCGACGAGGTCCGGGCCGTAGCCGCCGAGATCGGCACCACGCCCGCACAGGTCGCCTTGGCCTGGCTGCTCGCCCAGGGTGGCGACATCGCGCCCATCCCCGGCACCAAGCGAGTCGCCCGGCTGGAGGAGAACGCCGCCGCCGACCACATCGAGCTCACTGCCGGCCACGTCGCCCGCCTGAACGACCTGCCCCCGGCCTCCGGCGAGCGCTACGACGCGGACAACATGGCCGCCATCGACCGCTGATCGAAGACGTACCATCACGCACACCGCGGGCCGGCATCCGGGCGAAGAGTGCCGCATTCCCCATCGTGGCACCGAAACTCGCGGGTGGCGGCGGGCCCGGCGGGTGCCTCACGCACCTCTTGACTCGGACCGTCGGTCCGTGAGGGGTCTCTCCAAGACAGGGCGGCCGAGCATGCGGCCGCTAATCGCGGACCCGGGTCAGAGCGGTCGCTGAGTCACGGATCACCAGTTCCGGTTCAGGATCGGTGATGACACCGCCCGCGCTCGGCCGCCCCGCGATCAGGTCGTAAAGCGCCTCGACGCCGGCCCGGCCGAGTTCGTACATCGGCATCCGGACCGCGGTGACGGCCGGGCGCAGGTGTCGCATCAGGTCGACGTCGTGGATGCCGACCACCGACAGCTGGTCGGGGATGGCGATGCCGAGGTCGTGTGCGGCGGCCAGGACCCCGACCGCGCTCATGATGTTGTTGACGACGATGGCGGTCGGCGCGGTCGCCGCCTGCATGGTCTGGCGGAGCCCGTCGGCGCCGGCCTGCTCGCCGAACCCGGTGGCCAGGTGCGGAGCCGGTGTCAGGCCGGCGGCGTCCATCGCCCGCTGGTAGCCCAGGTAGCGCTGCTGGGAGAGGTATCCAGAGCCCCCGACGAAGACGATGTGGCGGTGGCTGAGGTTGATCAGGAACCGCGTCGCGATCTCGCCCGCGCGGAGATCGTCCACGTCGATCCAGGGATGCTCCAGTGCGTGTTCCAGGATGAGGATCGGCTTGGGGTGGTCGCGGAGTTCGGCCATCACGTCGTCGTCCAGCAGCCCTTCGCCGCGGATCAGGATGCCGTCGACCGTGCCCTGGCTGAGCAGCCGGGTCAGGAACTGGCTGCCGGAGCGCATCGTCTCGGCATCGCCCAGCAGGACCGTCGCGCCGTGCTCCGCCGCCGCCTCGTAGACCCCATGCCGCAGCGGTGCGTAGACCGGGTTGTCGAGCTTGTTGAGGATCATCGCGATCATGTCGGTCTGGTTGAGCCGCAGCGAGCGCGCCGTCTGGTTCGGCTGGTAGTTCAATTGCTGCATCGCCTGGAGCACCCGGGTGCGGGTGGATTCCTTCATCCGGGTGTGGCTCGTGCCGTTGACCACCGCCGACACCACAGCGAGTGACACTCCGGCCGCCCGTGCGACGTCACGTTGCGTTGCCATGGTGCAAGCCTACTCGGTTCTTGACGTAACGTCTCACCATCCCTATTTTGAATTAACGTTACGTCAACAAGGAGTACATATGACATCGGTACGTCGCACCGTCCTCCTGCGGTCCTCCTGGGCGACGGTGAACATCGGCGACGTGGCTCACTCCCCTGGGGTGGTGCGGGCGTTTCAGCGGTTCGCCCCCGAGGTCGAGGTCGTCCTCTGGCCGGTGCGGCTGGAGGAGCGCGAACGATCCATGCTGCGGCACGCGTTCCCTGACCTGCGCGTCGTCGACGGCACTCTCGGCGGGGACGGGCCGAGCACCCCGGAGCTGGCCGCCGCCATCGACGGCGCGGACGTCCTGATGCACGGATCGGGCGCCGACGCCTTCCAGACCACCGAGATCGACTGGTGGCGCGAGCACGTGGGCCGCCCGTACGGGTACTTCGGCATCACCGTGGATCCGCTGTGCCCACCGACCATGGCGACGCTGCCGGAGCTGGCTCAGATGGTCGATCTGCTCCCACCTTCCTATCTCGGGGACGACGTCAAGGACCGTTTCGACGGCGCCGACTTCGTGTACTGCCGCGAAACGCTGACCCTGGCCACCTTGCGCGGCCAGAAGATCACCGGGCCCGACCTCGCCTTCGGGCCGGACGGCACGTTCGCGTTCGACCACACCGACGACGTCGCCGCCGCTCGCCTGCTGGAGGAGTTCGGCCTGCGGCCCGGTGGGTTCGCCTGCTTCGTTCCGCGGCTGCGCTTCGCCCCGTACGCGAAGATCTACGGCACGGAACCGACCCGCGAGCAGATGCGGCGCGACGCGGTCAACCGGGCCACCGTGACGCACGACCTGGCGGTGCTGGCGGCGGCGATCGAGACCTGGGTACGCGTCAGCGGCCTGCCGGCCGTCGTGGTGCCCGAGATGAGCTATGCCGTCGAGCTCGCCCACGAGCAGCTTCCCAGCCTGCTCAGCCCACAGACGCTCGGTCAGGTCCGGATCCTGGACCGGTACTGGCCGCTGGAGGAGGCGACCGGGGTCTACGCCCTCTCGTCGCTGGTGGTCAGCATGGAGTGTCATTCGCCGATCATGGCCGCACGACATGCGATCCCGACCATCTACCTCCGGCAGCCGACCGAGACCACGAAGTCTCAGATGTTCGCCGACCTCGGCGCCCCGGACCTGGTGATCGAGCTCGACCATCGTGCCGCGGCGACGGTCGTCGCGGCGGTCACCGACATCGCCACCGACCCGGCGCCCGCGGTCGACCGGAGCAGGAGGGTCGCGGCCAACGCCGACGACCGGCTGCGGGCGGCGGTGGAAGCCTGCGCAGCGGGCCGGCCCATAGCGGCGGGGACCGGCGATGCGTAGCCTGCGCGACCGCTGGCGGCGTGACCGGGTCCTGCTGCTGCTGGCGCTTCCCGGGGTCACGGTGCTGCTGCTGTTCCACTATCTGCCGCTCGGTGGGAACGTCATCGCGTTCCAGGACTTCCAGCCGTTCCTCGGCATCTGGCACAGCCCGTACGTCGGGCTGGACAACTTCGAGCCGGTGCTCACCGGCGACCCGGTGTTCCTCAACGCACTCGTCAACACGCTGATCATCACGCTGATCCAGGTGGTCTTCGTGTTCCCGCTGCCGATCTGCCTCGCGTTGATCCTGAACGCGACCATCAGCGAACGGCTCAAGCGCCTCACCCAGTCGATCCTCTACATGCCGCACTTCCTGTCCTGGGTCATCGTGGTCGCCCTGTTCCAGCAGATGTTCGGCAACGGCGGGATGCTCAACGCCTGGCTGCGCTCGGCCGACCTGTCCACGTTCACCGTCGTCGGCGTGCCCGAGTTGTTCAAACTCATGATCACATCACAGGTGATCTGGAAGGACACCGGCTGGTCGACGATCATCTTCCTGGCCGCGCTGTCCCGAGTGGATCCGGCGCAGATGGAGGCCGCGGTGGTGGACGGCGCCTCGGCGGCTCGCCGCCTGTGGCACGTGACCCTGCCCGCCATCCGCCCGGTGATCGTCCTGCTGCTGATTCTGCGGCTCGGTGACACGCTGTCCGTCGGGTTCGAGCAGATCATCCTGCAGCAGGCACAGGTCGGTGCCGGTGCCGGCGAAGTACTCGACACCTACGTCTACAACCACGGGATCGTCGGCGGCGACTGGGGCACCGCGGCCGCTGTGGGGCTGATCAAAGGCATGGTCGGTGTCGCGCTCGTGCTCGGCGCCAACCGGTTGGCCCACGCTCTGGGCGAGCAGGGGGTGTACGCCAAATGACGAGCCGACCTGCGTCGACAGGGGTGTCCGTAGCGCGCCACAGGCCACGCTTGGCCGGCAGTCGGCGTCCGGTCTGGATGGGCGAGTCCAGCAAACTGGGGGTCGGTGCGCGGGGACTCGTGCTCGGCCTGGGCTGCCTGGCGGTCTTGGTGCCGTTCTGGGCGGTGCTCATCACCAGCATCGCCTCCCCGGAGGAGGTCAACAGGGCGGGCGGCTTCGTGCTGTGGACGAACGCACCGACGCTGGACTCCTACCGGGCCGTCCTGTCCGGCGGAATCGTCACCCGTGCGCTGCTGGTGAGCGCCGGCGTCACCGCGGTCGGCACGGCACTCAGCCTCGTCGCCACGATCGCTCTGGCGTACGCGCTGTCGCGGCCGGGCTCGTTGCTGCAGAAGCCGCTCCTGCTGATGACGGTGTTCACCCTGCTGTTCAATCCGGGCATCATCCCGATGTACCTGACGGTCAAACAGCTCGGCCTGCTGGACAGCTACTGGGCACTGGTCCTGCCGGTGCTGGTGAACGCGTTCAACGTCATCGTCATGCGCGCGTTCTTCCAGGAGATCCCCCGCGAGCTGCGGGAGAGCGCCCACATGGACGGTGCCGGGGAGATGCGCATCCTGCTGCGGATCGTCCTGCCGCTGTCGAAGGCGGTCGTCTCCGTGATCGGGCTGTTCTACGCGGTGGCGTACTGGAACGCCTTCTTCTCCGCGATGTTGTACCTCCAGTCGTCCGAGAAGTGGCCGCTGCAACTGGTGCTGCGTACCTACGTCGTCAACAACACCCCGATCGGGTCCGACCAGCTCAGCTCGAACCTGGAGAACCTGCCACCACAGATCTCCGTCCAGATGGCGATTCTCGTCATCTCCGTCCTGCCCATCCTGTTCGTCTACCCCTTCATTCAGAAGCACTTCGCCAAAGGACTCATGGTCGGCGCCGTCAAGGGCTGACCGATCGTCCACGCCATGTGGAAAGGGAACGTCATGGCACCCACCTTCAGCCGCCGCCGCCTCCTGGCACTCGGCGCGGCAACGGGGCTGGCCCCGCTGCTCGGGGCCTGCGGCGACGGCGGCCCGAGTGCGCCGAACAGCTCGACCGGGCCGGTCAAGCTGCCCACCTACAAGCCCGTCACCGCGGCCACGCCGGACCTGGCCGCCGAGCCGCCCGGGGTGTCGCCGGGATACTTCACCTACCCGACCGCCTCCAGCGCCGCATCACAACCGGTGCAGGGCGAAGCCGTCACGGCACTGACGTACACCTACGACCCGATCGCCCCCGCGCTCGGCTCGAACCCCTACTGGCAGAACCTCAACAGCAAGCTCGGCACCGAGCTGAAGATCACGTACGTCCCCTCGACCGACTACAAGAGCAAGGTCGCCACGACCATCGCCGGTGGCGATCTGCCCGACATCGTGGCCATCCAGGGCGTCGTCCAGCAGATGCCGGCCATGCTGAAGGCGACGTTCACCGACCTCACCGAGTACCTGTCCGGGGACGCGGTCCTCGCCTACCCGAACCTCGCCGCCCTGCCCACCGACGCCTGGCGCGGCACCGTCTACGACCAGCGGATCTGGGGCGTCCCCGTGCCGCGGGCCCGGATCGGCACCGTGCTGTACACCCGGGCCGACCTGCTGGCCAAGGCAGGACTCAGCCTCCAGCCCGAATCGTGGGCCGAGTTCAAGGAGCTGGCGGCCGCGCTGAGCGACGAGCGGGCCGGTCGGTGGGCGTTCGGGCAGATCCCGTTCAACACGATCCTGGAGATGAACGGGATCACCGGCAACTGGCCCGGCGGCGTCGGCGTCTGGCAGGCAGCGGGTGGCGTCTTCACCCACTCCGGGACGACACCGCAGTTCACGCAGGCCCTTGAGGACACCGTCGAGCTGGTGAAGTCGGGGGTGATCCATCCCGACCATGCGGGCGCGCCCAACACCAAGCGCAACGCGTGGATGCTGGCCGGCACGACCGCGTTCACCATCGGCGGGTACGCCGGGTGGGGCAAGTTCTACGGTCAGGCGAAGGACGTGTCCGGCTTCCGTCTGACCGGCATGCTCTCGCCCACCCGCGACGGCAAAGGGACGCGGGTACGCACGCCCGGCCCGACCCTGTCCAGTTTCACCGCCATCGCCAGGACCGACGACGCCGACCGGATCAAGCAGATCCTCAAGGTCCTCGACTGGTTGTGCTCACCCTTCGGCAGCAGCGAGTACCTGGCCCTCCGGTACGGCGTCGAGGGCCAGACGTTCACCCGCGACGGCTCCGACCCGACCCTCACCGAGGGCGGGCGCAGCCAGGTGTTCCTGCCGGTGCGCTACCTCGCCGAGGCATCGCCCGTCATCTACGAGCCGGGCAACCGCCAGGCCGTACAGGACCAGCACGACCACCAGGTCGCCGGCGTCCCGCTCGCCGTCGCCGACCCGACCCTCGGGCGGTACTCGGAGACCGCCGCCAGCAAGGCCGCCAGCGAGCAGCAGGAACTGGACGCGGTGCTGCTGGAGATCCAGCTGGGCAACAAGCCCGTCTCGGCGTGGCAGCCGGCCATCAAGAAGTTCATGGATCGGGTGGGCGACAAGATCAAGGCCGAGTACGAGGAGCAGTCATGAGACGGAGCACGTTACGTTGGTACACGCGTGGCCGGGCCCGTGCGGCGGTCGTACTGGCTCTGGTGGCGGCGTTCCTGTCGCCTCTGGCGCCTCTGTCGCCGGGCCGGGCCGCGGTCGCCGACATGTCGGATCTCGGCCGGCTGCTCGACCTGACGCGCCCGGGGCTCGCCGCGGTGGCGGCCGAGCTGGCCGCCGGTGACGAAGCGGGCGCCGCGAGCGAGCTCAAGGCGTATTACGCGGGCCGCACCGACGTCCACTACCCGGCTCCGGCCGCTGGCCTGGGCGGTGGCGACTCGGGCCCCGACGAGCTCGCGGCGGGGATCTTCCGGTTCGGCGCCGAGACCCGCACCTTCTACGACAGCGCCGAGCAGCGGATCGACATCGACTGGCAGGACTCCTGGGGTGGGACGCAGACCACCCCGGGCGGCGCGCAGACGTTGATGAGCGACCTGACGTTCATGCCCAAACTGACATTCGCGTACGTGTCCGAGAGCGACCCGGCGAAGCGGGCGGCGTACGCGAAGGCGTGGATGGACATCTCGCTGGACTTCTTCGCCGACAATCAGAGCTGGCCGAAGGGCCGCAACCTGTCGGCGGCCAAGCGGCTCTCCCAGCTGGTCAGCGGGTTCTCCGTGTTCAGGACCGATCCCAGCATCGACCCGGGCGATCTCGTGGAGTACCTGTCCGGCGTGCACTTCACGACGGACTTCCTCGTCGGCGTGATGCAGGGTCACGTCGGAAACAACTGGTACATGTCGATGGCCCGTTCCGTCCACGCGGCGGCCGTGTTCCTGCCCGAGTTCTCGGCATCGTCCGGCTCGGAGTGGTTTGCGGTGCGCTCAGCCGAGCGGTTTCTGCGCGCGTACCTGAAGGGCGACGGCGTGTACCGCGAGCCGGCGTTCAACTATCAGGCATACGTGGCGGACCTCCTCAACTCCGTCATCGCAGTCGCGGACGCCAACGGGCGGACCGTTCCCGATTACCTCGTCCAGGCGGCGGACTGGATCGCGGATTCGCTGTTCGCGACCCGTCAGCCGAATCTCGAACCCGCGGCGATCGGCGACACGCCGAACAACACCGCGGGTACGTCGGCCATTCGCAGGAGCGGCGTACGCAACTCCTGGCCCGATTTCACCTGGGTCGCCTCCGGCCGCACGCAGGGGACCGCCCCGACGCTGTCGTCCACGGTGTATCCGATCAGCTTCGCGGTCCAGCGTTCCGGGTGGGACGCCGATGCCCGGTACATGCTGATCAACAACCAGAATTCCAGTTACACCGCCTCGCATCGGCATCCGGACGACCTCAGCCTGGTGATGGCGGCGTACGGGCGTCCGCTGATCGTCGACTCCGGGGTGGGAGACTACAGCGCGACTCCGACGAACGACTGGATGCGCCGTCAAACCGCGGCGCACAACACCATCGAGGTCGACGGAGCCGCGCAGACCGCCGGCGTCCCCCGCACGACGTCGCTGTGGCGCTCGAACGCGGGCCTCGACATCTACCGCGGTGCGACGATGGGCTACCGGCCGATCGAGCACGATCGCGCGGTCTATTTCGTCAAGCCCGGCTTCTGGGTGGTCTCCGACGACCTCACCGGTGCCACCGCCGCGCACGACTACCGGCAGCTCTGGCACTTCCCCGGCGATCCGGTGACCGTCAATCCGACGACGAAGGTCGCCACGGTCGGGTTCGACACCGTGCCAGGAGCCGCACCCGGCGCCGGCGTGCGGCTCATCCCGGTGGCGGCGGCCGGCGCCGCGGTGACCCCCACGGTCCACGACGACGGCGCCGTACGCGTCGGCGAGCAGGTGCTCACCAACGTCGACTACCTGTCGTACGACTGGTCCGCCACCGGCCCGACGGGAGTGGACACGGTCGTCTTCCCCGGCCCGGCCGGCGCGGCGCCCTCGGTGACGGCGAAGCGCATCGCCATGCCCGGAGTGAGTCATTCCGTGGCGACGGCGCTGGAGGTCGGCCTGCCGGGCGCGACCGGGCGCTTCTACCTTTCGCGCGAGGCGAATCCCTCGTCGAGGGCGTTCGGGGCCGCCACGACCAACGGCGAGACCGCATACCTGGAGCGTGCTTCGGGCGGCGGGCTCACCAGGTACGCGCTGACCAGAGGGTCGTCGCTGATCGACGCAGGCACCACCGTCATCAGCGCGTCCGCGCCGGTGTCCGATGTCAGTGTGGAACTGCGCGGCGCGACCGCCCGGATCTCGCTCGGGGACCCGTTCACCGGCACGCTCTCCCTCCACGCGCCGAACGCGAACGCGGTGACGGTGAACGGCACCCCAACCGCGTTCACCCGCGCGGGCGACCTCATCACCGTGTCACTCGAGGAACGCTTCGCCCCGGCGCCCGTGCTCAACGAGGAGTTCGACGATGCCGGCCTGGACCGCACCGTCCATGACTTCAACGCATCCTTCGGCGGCTGGACGCCGGTCCAGGGGACCTGGACGGTGACCGGCGGGCAGCTGGCACAGACCTCGACCGCGGACATGGTGTCGTTCGCGGCGCTGCAGGACGTACCCGATGACGTGGTCATGGCCGCGGACATCGTTCCCGGACCACGCGGCCAGACGACGTCCCGCACCGGTCTCGCGTTCCGCTACCACAATTCCCGCAACTACTACCGGGCCGAAGTGCTCAACTCCGCGTCGGGAGCGACGCTGAAGCTCGTGAAGATCTACGACTCGAACACCGAGATCCTCGCGGAGACCGAACTGCCGACCGGCGCCAACGTCCCGCACAAGCTGGTCGTGTCCGCGATCGGGCGGCATCTGAGCGCCAAGATCGGCGATACGTCGATCGCCGCGGACGACACACAGCTGCCGACGGGTGGCGCCGCCGCCTACACGCATCGGCGGGCCGCGACCTTCGACGACATCGTGATCAGGGAAGGGCTCGACCAGGCCAATTGGCGAGGGATGACCGGGTCCGTGTCCGTCGCCTCGGGCAAGTTGCGCCTCACGCCGCCTGCCGGTGGCCGGGCGCACGTACTGGCCGACTCGACCCTGCCGGCGCGCTTCTCGGAGGCATGCGACTATGTCGCGGAGACCACGCTCACGCTCGACGGATCCGTCGGTAACGCGGGAATCTCGCTGCGAGACAGTACGGACGCGTACGGGTACCGGATCCACGTCGGCAAGACGAGCGACGGAACCCAGTACGCGAGCATCATCCGCGAGGCCCACGCGTCGGGTCCCGTGACCGTGGCCAAGACGAACATCAGCAACCCGTTGACAGGTCCCGTGCGACTGGGTGCGGTGATTCATGGCGACCGCATCACCGTGACGTTGAACGGCGTCGAGATCCTGAAGGGTCGCGACACTGTTGTGCGTAGTGGGGGTGTCGGGCTTTACGCATCTACGGAGAGCTCGTTCGAGAACGTCACTGTCGCTCGGTCTTGTGGAGGGCGGGAGCGCCTGCGGCCAATTACCCCCGGCGCCGGCCACCGCACGAACCACAACGACGGAACTGGCGTATAGCAGGGTTGGTGGGCCGCCGTTCGTATGGGTGGCCCACCAGCCCATCGCCTTGACGGCAAGGTGATCAGCCCGGCGCGGGATCCTGTCCTTGATCAATAGCGTGAGGTGAGACCCCCACTCGTCATAGCCATCTGTGTGCACCACCCAGTCGCAGGCCGATCTGGCCCAGAACGCGGGGCGTCGAGCACCGCGCTTTGGCGGTAGTAGCAGGTGGGGGCGCCGCGAAGGGCATGGTCGGCTCCGGAGGCAGGCGGGGGGTGGTCCACACTCGAAAGGGCGCGGGCGTCACGGCTGACCGCAGGCTATTCCATGCTGCCCCCGCGGCCCGGGACCGCGGGACATGGGATCGATGTCGGCGGCGTGCAGGATCTCCGCTTCAGGATGATCGGCCGCGTCCGGTGAGCAGGCCGCGTATCGCCCACAGGGCGCCGATGACGATGGCACCGACGATTATGAAGGTCGTCGTCGTGGAATCGGCGACGTGGAGCACGGCCAGGACGCCGATTGTCAGACCGTAGACGATGGACAGGGCGATGAGGGCCCGTGCGGAGAGTTTCGCGTTCATGGCCGCTGAGCGTGCCCGAACTCGACCGTGCGGGGACAGCCACCGGGGGAGGGGATGCTGATTCCGACGAAAGGTGGATACCGGGCGGCGACGCCGGTCGTCGATACTGGTCAGATGGCTGGTGGATCCCTCACAGACCCGGTCGATGCCGGGCAGGACGATTGGCATCGGACGGTGCCCGGCTGGCATCTCGCCTTCGCCACGCTGGCCGTACTGACCGCCTGTCTCGTCGTCACCGGCGATGACGGCCTCGCCACCGCCGAGCGAGGTATCGCGCTGCTCGTGCTCGTGCTGCTGAGCGGCTGGTACGGCGCCACCGGCGCTCGGGCCCTGCATCGTGACCACAGCCGACTGGGAATCGTCTATCTGGCCGGCGCCGTCCCGCTGTCGGCGGCGCTGTTCGCGGTGGCGCCTGAGGGCGCGCTGATGTGGGTCATGCTGTACCCGCATATTTGGGCGCTGCTCCCGCTGCGCAAAGCGATGGCCGCGACAGTCGCGAGCGTGATGTCGATGGCCGCGGTGATGATCTTCCGTAGCGACGCGTACGAGCAGGAGCTGTCCTCGGTGATTCTCCAGGTGGTGGTGGCGCTGGTGGTCGCCCTCGTACTCGGGGTCTGGATCACCCGGATCATCGAGCAGAGCCGGCAGCGGGCCAGGCTGGTGGAGGAGCTGGCGGCGACGCGGGCCGAACTGGCCGAGGTCAGCCGGGAGGCCGGGGTGCTGGCTGAGCGCGAGCGGCTCGCCAAGGAGATCCACGACACGCTCGCGCAGGGCTTCACCAGTGTGCTGCTCCTGCTGGAGGCGGCCAAGGCCGGCACGTGCGAGCGCGACCAGGCCGCTCGCGGCCACCTCGACCAGGCCCGCCGTACCGCCATGGACAACCTGGCCGAGGCCCGCGCCATGGTCGCGGCGCTGCCGCCGCCGCAGCTCCGCGACGCCTCGCTGCCGGACGCCCTGGGCGGGCTCATCGAGCGGTTCGAGGCGGAGACCGGGCTGGAGGCTCGCTTCACGGTGACCGGGACGCCCTGCCGGCTCACCCCGAACGAGGAGGTGGTGCTGCTGCGGGTCACCCAGGAAGCCCTGGCCAACGTACGCAAGCATGCCTCCGGGGCGGGCCGGTTGGGAGGCGTGCTGGCGTACGGGACCGAGGGCGTGACCTTGCGGATCACCGATGACGGCCAGGGCTTCGACCCCGGCGAGACCGGCACCGGGTTCGGGATCGGCGGCATGCGCGACCGGGTCGCCGAGGTCGGCGGGGTGCTGAGCATCGGACCGGGCAGGCCGTCGGGAACGCTGGTCCAGGTGGAGCTACCGTCGTGACCGTACGCGTGCTCATCGTCGATGACCACCCCATCGTGCGGCAGGGGTTGTGCGCGGTGCTGTCCGCGCAGCCGGACTTCGCGGTCGTGGCCGAATGCGGCACCGGCGAGGAGGCGGTCGCCCTGGCGGCGGACGCCGGGCCCGATGTGGTGCTGATGGATCTGCGGCTGCCCGGCCTGGGCGGCGTCGAGGCGACCGAGCGCATCGTCGCCGCCGGGAGCGCCACGGCGGTCGTCGTGCTGACCACGTACGACTCCGACGGGGACATCCTGCGCGCCGTCGCCGCGGGAGCGACCGGCTACCTGCTGAAGGACGCCTCGGCGCAGGAACTGGTCGCCGGGGTCCGCACGGCCGCCGCGGGCGGCACCGTGCTCGCCGCTCCGGTCGCGGCCAAGCTGGCCACCCGCATGCGGGGCGAGGCCCCTTCGCTCACCACGCGGGAGATCCAGGTGCTGGAGTGCGCGGCCCGCGGCCTGTCGAACCCGGAGACGGGGCGGGAGCTGTTCATCAGCGAGGCGACCGTGAAGAGCCACATGATGCGCATCTTCGGCAAGCTCGGGGTCGCCGACCGCACCGCCGCCGTGACCACCGCCATCGCCCGCGGCATCCTCAGCCCGCCTTGACTTGGCGGCCCGTCCCATCGCCATGACCTCGGGGGCGAAGGTATCGGGGTCGGGCCGCGCTCATCAGGCCGGACGTGACCAGGCCATCAACGAGACGGTGCTGCCGGAGGCGGCGGTGCGTCCGGTGACCGAGGTGGTCGCGCCGTCGCGACACCGGTGGCTCTTCGGGGACGGCGGCGGTCTCGAGTCATCTCACGCGCTGTCAGCGGCCCGTCTTCGTGGACCACAGGGGACGGGTGCCGTCGTAGATCACCACGTTGCCGTCGTTCTGGACCTCCAGCCTGGCGCCCGGGTTCTTGCCGGTCTCGGAGCTCCACAGCGGCGTGGTGCCCTGGTAGACGACCAGGTTGCCGTCCTTCTGCATCTGCGCGGACGCGCCGGGGTTGTCACCCGTCTTCGTGCTCCACAGGGGCTTGCTCGCCTTGTACAGCACCAGGTTGCCGTCCTCCTGCATGACGAACTGGTAGTCGCCGTTCTGGGAGCGTACGTACTGGTTCGCCTTGAGTCCGTAGCCGGGCTTGAGCACGCCGATCGTGGAGTGGCGGCCCCACAGGGGCGTCTTGCCGTCGTAGATGACCAGGTTGCCGTCATCCTGCACGGCCAGGCGCGCGCCGGGCGCGTCGCCGGTGTTGGAGGCCCACAGCGCGGTCTTGCCCCGGTAGACGACCAGGTTGCCGTCCTCCTGCATGGCGGCGAACGCGCCGGGGCTGTCGCCGGTCTGGCTGCTCCACAGCGGCTTGGTGCCGCGGTAGAGGACGAGGTTGCCGTCCTTCTGCTGCTGCAGGACGTACTCGCCGTTCGACGAGCGCACGGAGTCACCCGCCTGCAGTCGCTGGCCCGGGTTCAGCCACGTGGTACGGGGCCGCTCCTGGACCGTGGCCGCCTGGGCGGAGGCCGTGACAGCGGCCGTGGCCGCCGGGCCCACGAGCGCCAGCACCAACGCGCCGGCGTAAACCGGGAACCTCTTCATGTCGTCGCTCCCACGATTGCCGTTGATCAGGACCTGTTCTTGATCAGGAACCGTGACGCTATCCGGTACTCGCGGGAGAACGGCTCACTTCAAAGAGTCTGAAAGTGCGTCATCGGCCGAATCGCCGCCTACGCCGGGCGCAGAGGTTGGGGGCGGCGAGCCGGTCCCGGCGGATGCCGAAGATCAGGATGGCCCCGTCTCCGAAGGTCATCCCGTTGTCCTCGTCAAGCTGGAGCAGGGTGACCCACTGGGCGGCCTCCTCCGCGAAGCCGGGATCCTCCGGGTTCGGCCCCGCCGCGGACGCGGCCGCGGGTTCGATCGGCGCCTGCAGGGCGTCGGAGTAGCCGCCGACCTGGTGCTTCGGCCCAGGCTTCTTACGCCGTTCGCCGTACAACCCGAGCTCCCAGGCGAAGGTCTCGCCACCGTCCCCGATGTCGGGGTTTTCGTCGTCGAGGTCCTCATCGTCGGGTACACCATGCGGTCCCACACCAGTTCTCTGGCCGCGTCCAGACTCCCGAAGGCGCGCACCACAGCGGGATCACCTGCGCGGCCGTGCAGTCCCAGGTGGCGAAGAACAACAGCGTGCCTGCGGCGGACAGGTCGAGGTCCGATTCGTACGGTGCGAGCGCCGCGCAGTCCAGTTCGGCGAGGAACCGCATCGCGGAATCCCCGACGCGCGGCCACGGCACCCCCTTCGGCAGCCGGGGCAGGCCGCCCAGCCGGCCGACCACGACCTCGCCCTCCTCGGTGATCGACAACCGAACGGCCGGACGAGCCAGGGCGATGAACGGCTCGGCGAATTCCCCAGGTAACAACTCCCGGACGTACTCGGCGAAATCCAGCATGCAGTCCTGCATGGCGGCCATCCTGCCCGGATCTGATCTCGAACGGAACGGCGCAAGAGCAGCGACACGGCCTGCCGCCCCCCGCATCGAGGTACCAGACCTCGATGCGGGCGACGCTGGTCGAAGTGGCGTTCAACAGAAGTCGAAACAGCACGAGAGCGAAGCCTGGAAGACCAGGTTGGACCCTCCACAGCACTTCCGGCACCGGACACATGAAATCGCGTACGAACGGACGGTGACGTTCCCCTTCATGCCTTGGCAGCCGATGATCGCGCACATACGTTGGTGATCGTTTTGCTGGCTCATCGAACCGCGGCGGGGTGAACATGGGATCCACACGCACGAACCTGACCATTCTGGCGAGCATCCTCCTCATGGCCGGGCAGGCGGCGGGCGCGGGCCCGGCCGCGGCGGACGGCTGCCCGGCGATCACCGACCAGTGGGAGGTCACCGACCTGGGCGTCACCGGGAGCGCGCTCGACATCAACGACGTGGGACAGATCGCCGGCTCCAGCGTGAGCGCGACCGGCGAACAGCGGGCGACGGTCTGGGACGGCGCGCAGGTGATCGATCTGGGCAGCCTCGGCGGCGGTCACGCCTACGCCGGCGCCCTCGACGAGGACGGCAACGTCGTCGGCAGTAGCTACACGGCGACGGAGAAGGGTCACGCCTTCCACTGGCGCGCTGGGACGATGACCGACCTCGGCACCTTCGGCAGCATCCCCACCCTGGTCCACGACGTCGGCGCGGGTGTCATCGTGGGCGAATATCGGTACCGGTTGCCCGATGGCACGGCCCGCTACCAGGCGTTCCGCATCCAGAACGGTGTCAGGACCGACCTCGCCGCCGTCGCCGGCAGCCAGGCGGCGGCCGTCAACCCGGCCGGGCAGATCGCCGGGACCCAGCGTCGCCTCGAACCACCCGGCCCGGCGAGCCTGCGGACCCACCAGGCCTTCCTCTGGGAGGACGGCGTCATCACCGAGCTCGGTACGCTCGGCGGCCAGTGGAGCCAGGCCGAGGGGATCAACGGCGACGGCGACATCGTCGGCCAGTCGGCGCTCGGCGCGGACGGCGTGCTCGCGGGCGGCTACATCTGGAGCGCTGAAGAGGGCATGCGGCGCCTGCCCGACGCCGGCGGTTTGGCCGCGCCCAAGGCCGTCAACGACGACGACGTGATCGCCGGCACGCACACCTGCACGGAGGCCGGCACCGTCGCCCACGCGGCGGTCTGGACCGGCCCCGGCGCGGCGCCGGCCCTGCTGCCCGACCCGGCGACCGGCATCGCCACGATGGCCAATTCCGTCAACGCACGGGGCGAGATCACCGGATGGGCCGTGGCCCCCGACGGTTCGCGGCGCGCTCTCGTGTGGCGGCCGGCGCCCGGGAACACGTGAGCCTCAGCGGGCCGCGTCCGAGAGTTCCCGAGCCTCACCCCGCCCGGCGCGGAATGATATGAAGTGACGTGGTCTGAGCTGCCGTCAAGCGGCGGGGCGGTGCGAAAAGGGCACGGCCGGAGCGGTTCCGGCCGTGCCCTTGAGCGGTTCAGCTCGTCACGGCACCGCCACCTTCGCGGTCAGCGACCCGACCTTGTCGCCCTGCGGATTGAAGACGATCGTGTACGTGCCCGTGACAGGCAGCGTCGTCGCCGCGATGGTGCAGTTACGTCCGCAGCTCGGCGAGTTGCCCAGCGCCGTGCCGTCCGGCTTCAGCAGGCCGACCCGGACGTCGGCGGCGGCGGAGAAGCTGGTGCCGGTGAAGGTGACGGTCACCTGCTGCCCGGCGGTGCCGGTGAAGGTCCAGCTCCCGTTCTGGCCGGGGGTCGTGGTGGTCAGCGTGACCGCCGTGCCGCCGATGGTGACGGCGGCCGGGGCGAGGTCGCGGACCGCGTGGACCCTGAGGGTCAGTTTGCCCACCCTCTCGTCCTGCGGGTCGAACTCCACCGTGTAGGTGCCGGTCACGGGCAGTGCCACGGGCTCCAGGAAGCAGTTCTTGCCGCAGTAAGTCGCCGACACCAGCGTGGTGCCGTCCGGCTTCTTCACCGACACCCGCGCACCGGTGGTGCCGGTGAAGTTCGCGTCGGTGAGGTTGAACGACACCACCTGCCCGGCCGTCCCGGCGAGCGACCAGGTGCCGTTCTGGCCGGGGGTCGTCGTGGTGAACGTCGAGGCGGCGCCGCCGACGGTGACCGAGCCGAGCAGGTGGGTGACCGCGTACGCCTCCAGGGTTAGTTTGCCGGTTTTGTCGTCCTGCGGGTCGAATTCGATCGTGTAGGTGCCGGTGACGGGCAGTGCCACCGGTTCCAGGAAGCAGTTCTTGCCGCAGGAGGTGGCCGATACCAGCGTGGTGCCGTCCGGCCTCTTCACCGACACCTTGGCGTCCGCCGAGCCGGCGAAGTTCCCGCCCGTGAGGTTGAACGACGCGAGCTGCCCCGCCGTCCCGGTGAACGACCAGGTGCCGTTCTGGCCCGGAGTGGTGGTGGTCAGCGTGGAGGCGGAGCCGCCGAGCGTGACGTTCGCGCTCAGGTGAGTGACCTCGTACAGCTGCAGGGTGATCGAGCCGGTCGTGGCGTCCTGCGGCCGGAACTCGACCGTGTAGCTGCCGTTCACCGGCAGCACGGCCGGGTCCAGCAGGCAGTTCTTCCCGCACGGGGTGTCGTCGATCAGAACGGTTCCGTCCGGTTTGCGTACCGCGACGTAGGCGTCGTAGGTGCTGGTGAGGGTCGAGCCGGTGAAGTTGTACGACACCCGCCGCCCCGCCGTCCCCGTGAACGTCCAGACGGCCTTCTGCCCGGCGCCGACGGTGGTCAGCGTGGACGCCGGGCCGCCGACCGAGGTCGTCCCGGTGACGTCGCCCTCGGTGAGCTGCGCGGTCAGCGAGCCGGCGAGGGCCTTGCGCGGGTCGAACAGGATCGTGTACGTGCCGGACGCCGGCAGGGTGAGCGGGTCCAGCACGCACAGCTTGCCGCAGGAGGTGTCCTCCCGCAGGACGGTGCCGTCCGGGCCGCGCACCGAGACCGCGGCGTCGGAGGTGCTGGAGAACGTCCCGTTCATGAACGCGAGGTTGACGTAGCGGCCCTCGGTCCCGGTGAAGGTCCAGGTGCCGTTCTGTCCCGGGGTGGTGGTGGTCAGCGTCGAGGTGCCGCCGTCCATCGCGATCGCGGCGGTGACGTCGTTCACCAGGTACGCCCGCAGCGTCAGCGCGCCCGTCTTGGCGCCCTTGGGCCGCAGGTCCACCTGGTACGTGCCGGTCGCCGGCAGGGTGAGCGGCTCCAGCAGGCACCCGGTGCCGCAGTTGGTGTCGGCGATCAGGTCGGTGCCGTCCGGCTTCCCGACCTTGACGGTGGCGTCGGAGGAGAGCGTGAACGTCGAGCCGGTGAAGTCGTACGACACCCGCTGCCCCGCCGTCCCGGCGAAGGTCCACAGGCCGCGCTGCCCGGGGATGGTGGTCGTCAGCGTGGACGCGGGACCGCCCACGGTGATCTGCGCGGTCACGTCCGGCGGCACGATGTTGAGCTGGGCCGAGATCGAGCCGGTCTGGACGCCGGCCGGGTCGGCCACCACCTGGTAGGTGCCGTCCTCCGGCAGCACCGTCGTGTCGAAGTAGCAGGAGCTCGGGCAGAACGTGGCCGGCACCAGGACCGAGCCGTCCGGTATGCGCAGCGACGCGTACGCGCTGGAGAACGTGCCGCCCGAGAAGGTCACCGAGATCCGCTGCCCGGTCGTCCCGTCGAAGGTCCAGGTCGGGTTCTGCCCCGGGCCCTTCGTGGTCAGTTTGACCGCCTCGCCGCCCGCCGTGAGCGCCGCCTTGACGTCGCCCACGGTGACCTGTGCGGAGATGGAGCCCACCGCCGTGCCGGTGGGGTCGAGCACCACCGTGTAGGTGCCGTCCGCCGGCAGCGACACCGTGTCGAACGCGCACGACGGCTTGCAGAAGGTGCGCTCGAACAGCTCCGTTCCGTCCGGGTTGCGCACCAGTGCGTACGCGCTGCTGAACGTGCCGTCCGTCAGCGCGAACGCGGCCCGCTGGCCCGCCATGCCGGCGAAGGACCAGGTGGCGGCCTGTCCCGGGGCGGTCGTGGTCAGCTTGACCGGGCCACCGCCCGCGGTGATCGTGCCCGTGACGTCGCCCTCACTGACCTGCGCGCTGATGGAGCCCACAGCGGTCTTGGTCGGGTCCAGGACGAGGGTGTAGGTGCCGTCCTCCGGCAGCGCGATCGTGTCGAACGCGCACGACGTCTTGCACCAGGTGGAGCGGACCAGGTCCGTGCCGTCCGGCTTGCGCAGTGACGCGTACGCGCCGCTGAACGTGCCGTCCGTCAGCGCGAACGCGACCCGCTGGCCCGCCGTGCCGGCGAACGTCCAGTACGCCCGCTGGCCGGGCCCCGTGGTGGTCAGCCGCACCGGCGCGCCGCCGACGGTCAGGGCGCCGACGACGTCTCCCTCGATCGCACTGGCCGTGACGGGCCCGGTGTGCACGTCGGTGGGATCGACGAGCAGCGTGTACGTGCCCGTCGCGGGCAGCGTGACGGTGTCGAAGGCGCAGGTCTTCGGGCAGTGGGTGGAGCCGAACAGCCGGGTCCCGTCCGGCTTGGTGATCGAGGCGCTGGCGGTGCCGGCCAGGCCGCTGATCGCGAACGCGACCCGCTGGCCCGCCGTGCCGGCGAACGACCAGGACGCGTTCTGCCCCGGGACGGTGGTGGTCAGCGTGGACGGCGCGCCGATCGCGACCGTCCCGGTGACCGCCGCGGGCACCTCGTACAGGCGCAGTGCGATCGAGCCCGTCTTGTCGTCCTTCGGGTCCCACACCATCGCGTACGTGCCGGTGACCGGCAGCGTCTCGGTGTCGACGTAGCAGGCCGCGCCGCAGGAATCCTGCGACAGCACCTGCCCGTCGGGCCCGCGCAGTTGCAGGGTGGCGTCGCTGAGCGAGGTCAGCGTGCCGTCGGCGAGCTCGGCGGAGACCTTCTGGCCCGCGGTACCCGTGAACGTCCAGGTGCCCCGCTGGCCCGGGTCGGTGATCCGCAGCGGCACCTGCGGCCCGTCGATCGCCGCGGTGGCGGTGACGTCGGCTCCCAGCGTGTTCACGCTGAGCTTGTACGGGCCGAACACGTCGTTCCACGGCCACACGCGCAGCCGGTAGGCGCCGGCGGGCAGCCCGTCCACGCGCTTGGCGCCGCACAGGTAGGAGGTGGCGACACTCGCGCCAGCGGCGTCTGCCAGCTCCCACCGCAGCCCGAAGCCGGACCCGGGGCACTCCTGCGCGTTGACGAAGACCGAGGCCGGCTGGTCCAGCGTGAACCGGTACTCGTCGACCGCGACCTCGCCCTCCAGGTTGCCCGCGCCCTCGCCGGGCACGCCGTCGGAAACGGTGAACGGCAGCGAGACCGGGAACGTCTGCGGCGGGGTGACCTCCAGGTCGAGCGCCACGTTGTCGAGCCCGTACGCCTGGTTGGACAGGCCCGCCATGCCGGTGGCCGAGACCTTGACCTCGATCTGGCTGTTCTTGTGCGTGATCGGCACCGTGACGCGGTACTTCGCCCATGGCAGGCCGTTCGCCAGCGTGCCGGACGCGACGGGCGTCAGCTCGCCCGGCGTGATCGTGTGCGGGTCGTCGCGGTCGGTCTCGACCTTGATCGTCTCGGTGTCGGAGTCGGAGGTCCAGTCGCCGACGGCCAGCAGGTCGAAGCTCAGCGTGCCGGCCTTGTGCAGCGGCAACGACTGCACGAAGAACCGGTAGGAGTCGCCGCCGCTGAACGGCCCGGCGAACGAGCTCACCGCGGGGTCGGCCGACACCCGCGAGGGCAGCGTGTTCTTGCCCAGCGTGCCCTCGAAGTCGATCGTCAGGTCGCCGTTGACGTCCACGGCCTGCGCCGCCGGGTCGATGCTCACCGTCTTCTGCTCGGCGGCGGCCTCGGCGAACGAGGTGTCCGCGGTCAGCGCGATGTCCAGGACGCAGTCGTTGAACGGCACGCCCGGCGCGACGCCGCTCTCCTCGCACTGCGCCGAGGCGAGCTGCATCTGCTCGGGTGTCAGGTCGTGGATCGTGACGATGCGGGAGGGGAAGCGCAGGTCCGTGAACGTCGCGGTGCTCTCGCCCGGGCCGTAGGTGAACAGCGACTCGGTGTCGTCCAGCCGCCAGGAGTTGGCGTAGTCGGTGTGCAGCTGGGTCGGGGTGGCGTTGGCGGGCAACTGGGTGCCGTCACGCAGCTTCAGGTCGTTCTTCGGGTCGCCGTCGGCGTTGCCGAGCAGGCCCTCCAGGTCGCTGTCGGCGGACGGCGGCAGGTAGAGGCCCGCGGCGCCCCGCCTCCAGGACAGGACGGGCCCTTCCAGACCGTCGAACATGACCAGCCACTTGCCGTCCTTACGCAGGACGAACGCTTCCTTGCCCAGGTAAAGGATCTTGCCGGCGCCGAGCGTGAGCTTCTGGCCGTCGACGTAGAGGTCGTCCTCGTGGAACTCGACCTTGTGGTCACCGGCCTCCATCGCGGCGTCGAACATCACCGACACGTCCCGGCCGCCGCTGGCGGGGCTGAGCCGGCCGTGGATCTCCAGGCCGTGCCTCTCGCTGCTGGCGAGGACGAACTCGCCGACGGACTGCAGGTCGTAGCCCAGGCCGTCCAGGGTGGTGAAGTGCGGTTCGCCCTTGACCAGGCCGCCGTGCTCGGAGAAGTACCACAACAGGATGAGGACGACCAGCGCGCCCACGCCGAGCGCCAGCGCCATCTCGATGGTGGCGAAGCCGGCCGCGCGCAGGAAGAGCGCGCCCTGCGGGCTGCGCAGGAACACCATGATGGAGGCGGTCAGCGCCGCCGCGGCGGCCGCGGCGCTGCCGTACTTGGCCACGTCGTTGTTCTGCGAGTCGCCGGAGTTGTCGGAGTCGTTGCCGGGCCTGGTGAGCTGGTCGATCAGCTGGCGCAGGCCCGGGGAGATCGGCCAGTCGCGGTCGTCGTCGTCCTCGTCCACCTCGGGAATCTCGGCGGGCGGGCTGCCCGGCGGGGGCTGCCGCTTGCTCTCCTCGCACTTGCGTTCCTTCTTCACCTCCTCGATGTGCAGCAGGCCGGGAACGGGCGACAGCGCCCGGTACGTGGAGAGCTGGTATCCGTCCTTGCCGTCCACCTTGCAGGAGGGGTTCTTGCTGTAGACCTGGAACCAGTCGTCGTAGCTGCCCCAGCGGTTGAGCACCGTGCCGGCGGTGACGTTCCTGACACCGTCATTGGTCAGTACGCCGACGTACCGGACGACCTGCCCGCCCCAGCCGGAGTAGTCGGGGTTGCCCTCGACCTTGGCCTCGATCACCTGGCCCCAGTTGTTGCCGGCGCGGTCGTAGTAGATGATGTCGGGCCGGTCGCTGCCGCCGCTGAGGGTCGGCTCCCACTGGATCTCGGGGTCGATGAGCCCGCCGCTGCGGCCGAGCTGGTCGCTCAGGTACTTGATGGCCCGGGCCTGCCCGATGGCCTCGATGCCGCCGGACGGGCTGCACTCGTTGGGCTGCTGGTAGATGTGGGTGCCGAGCACCGGACGGTCGCGCAGGCACGCCTCGTTGATGCGGCGGCGCGTGGAGTACATGTGCTTGAAGACGCAGCGTTTCTGGCCGCTACGGCCGTTGGACCAGTCGCTGCTGTTGGGGGAGCAGGCGGTGGCCGCCTCCGCCCACCTGGCTAATAAGAAGTCGGGTATGGGAACGAGGAACCCGGCCACGAGCACGGCCACCATGAACAGACGAAGACGCCTCAAGCGGTCACCCCGAATAAAGAGGACATAAGACTGGCAGCGGGACCGTACACCTAAAAGATCGTTTAGCGGTAGAGATCGCCACCTCCCTTTCCGGGTGATCTTTGACTAGGCTGCGCACCAGATCAGCAACAGGAGGTGTCGTGGTCGTCGACCGGTCATGGGAGATCGCATTCGACGCGCCGGCCGCACGGCCGGTGCGCGCGGCCCGCATGGTGCTCGCCGCCACCGGGCCGGGCGGGACCGACGTGATCGTGCTGGACGCCGACAGCGACACGTTCGCCACCGTCCCGGGCCTGCCGGCGCACCTCGCGCCGGAGACGGTGTCGCTGTCGTCCGACGGCACCCGGCTGGTGCTCACCGCGCGCCAGGACGACGGCGCCGGCCCGCCGCGCGTCGTGCTGCACACGCTCGCCACCGGGGCCCGCCAGGAGTTCGCCTCCGACGACTACCTGCGCGCGGCGCTCTCGCCGGACGGCACCCGTCTGGCCGTCCTGGCCGACCTGTCCGGCGGCCCCGGCATCCCCGGCGTCGGCGACGAGCTCGCCGGCATCGAGCTGATCGACACCGGCACCGGCACCGACGGGGGCACTGGCACTGGCACCCGGCAGCGGCTCTGGCAGGCCGAGGGTTACTGGGAGGAGGCCTCGATCAGCTGGTCGCCCGACGGGCTGCTGCTCGCCGCGACCTACCTCACGCTGGACGACGTCCTGACGACCGTCGTCCTCGACCGCACCGGCAAGGAGCTCGCCGCCTACGCTGAACGCGTGGCCCTGCCCGGCCCGCACTCCGTCTGGGCCTCCGGCCACGAGCTGATCGTCTACCCGGAGCCCGACGACGAAAGCCCGCTGATCCTGATCGACGTGCGGACGGGCGGCGAGCGCCGTTTCACCCGGCGCACCTTCGACGGCTACCTCGCCGTCAGCGCCGGCCGGGTCGTCCGCCCCGGCTCCGCGCCTGGGCAGCTCGTCACCACCGACCTCGACGACGGCGACGAGCGTCCCTTCCTGACCGTCAGCCCGGCCGTCTCGATCGACGCCCTCGACATCGTCGCCTGACGAAGCGTCCGAAGGCCTCCTGCGGCCTTTCGGCAAGCGGCCCTCGATGATCGCGTTCCCCGGGAATCGCCACGACTCGATGACAGAATCCGCCCCATGCCCGTACAGGATCCACACATCCACCTGCTGCAGGCGGCCCGACCTGAACGAGCGTCTCGACGAGGACACCACGTCCATCGACTGGACCGGGATTCCCCTGGACGAGTCGCTGGAACCGCCGCTCCCGCCCGGCCGGTCCCTTCGCCTCCACTCCAGGATGTGCTGGCCCCACGGTTGAGCCTGCGGGCTCAGCCGAAGGTGGCGTCGCGGTCCAGGGGGAAGATCGGGCGGCGCAGGTTCCGGTACGGCAGCCGCCGCAGATCCTGGTCCACACCCCCCGGCGTGAGCGCCAGCATCCACCCGGCCGCCGCCTCGAACAGCTCAGGCTCCAGGTATCCGATCTTGACCGTGGCCACGTCCACGCCGCCGACGTCCACCCCCAGCCGCCCATAGGACGAGAGCAGCCGGTACTGCATCCGCCGCGAGGTGAGGAACACGCTCAGCCCCCCGACCCGCACGCTCACCACGCGCCCGCCGTCGGGGTCGTCGGCCACTGCCTCCAGGGTGCCCTCCAGCAGCACCGGTCCCGGTGCCCGGGTGTCGAGCCGGGCACCGGCGCGGACGCTGACCGGCGAGCCGATCGGCAGGTGGCCGACGCGCGCCACCGCCTCGGGGTCGAACAGGGAGGCGTAGACGGCACGCGTCGAGCCGTCGCGGATCTCGGGCCTGGCGAGCATGCGCTCCAGCGCATACGTGACGTCGTCGGCCCCGCCCGCGCCCGGGTTGTCGCCGGAGTCGCTGATGAAGTACGGCCGGGGCGCGCCCTCCTTCAGCGCCACGTCCAGGCACTCGTCCATGGAGCCCGTGGGCGCGACGAAGGCGAAGTCGTCACGGGCGTCCCAGAACGCCTGCCCCAGCTCGCGCGCCGCCCGCTCGGTGGCGGCGGCGTCGGTGCCGGTGGCCACGACGGCCCCGGTGCAGCGGGGCTCGTCGGCCCAGGCGAAGCCGATCCAGATGGCCGCGTCGATCACGCCCGGCCTCGACTCGACCTCGGGGATGCGGGCGTACAGGCCGCGGGCCGGTTCGACGCGGGTGCTGGTCATCTCGCCGGGCAGCAGGATCGGCACGTGGACCAGCGTCTTGTGCGGCCGGCCACCCGCTCTGAGCGCGGTGACGAGGTTGCGGGCGGCGCGCTCGCGAGTCTCCCAGACGTCCACGTGGGGCGCGGTGCGGTAGCAGGTCAGCAGGTCGCAGCCGTCGAACAGGGTCTCGGAGACGTTGCCGTGCAGGTCCATCGCCGCCGACACCAGCGGTTCCGGGCCGATGACGGAGCGGATGGCGGTGATCAGGTCGCCTTCGGCGTCCTGGCGGCCCACGACGCTCATCGCGCCGTGGAAGTCCAGCAGCACGCCGTCGAACGGGCCCTCGGCCAGGCCCTCGACGATCTCGGCCCGCCAGGCGTCGTACGCGGCGGGCTCGACCGCTCCGCCCGGCAGGGCGCGGGCGTGGACCAGGGGCACCCACTCCACCTCGGCCGCCCAGGGGTCGCCGCGCCAGCCGTACCGGTCGAGCAGGGCCTGGCCGCGGGTGACCTCGAAGTCGGCGGTGTTGCTGAGGTGAGGTGAGAAGGTGCTGGACTCGATGTGGATGCCGCAGACGGCGATACGCAGGGACACTGCACAGGCTTTCTAGGAAGGGCGGATTTCGGCGGTTTCCCGGAGGAGGTGGCCCAGGCCGATCAGGGCCGCGTCGGGGCCGGCGACGCTCGCCTCGATGGACAACGACTGGGTCAGCGGGGGCAGGCAACGTTCGTAGAGCATGCCTTTGACGGCCGCCACGTAGACGTCCAGGCTCGACAGTACGCCGCCGAGGACGACCCGGTCGGGGTTGAGGAAGTTGACCAGGCCCGACACGGCCACGCCGAGCAGCCGGCCGGCCTGGCGGACGAGGGTCACGACGGCCGGGTCGGCGTTGTCGACGGCGTCGATGACGTCGCGGGTGCTGGCCACGGGCAGGCCGCGCCCGGCCAGTTCGCGCACCAGTGCGGCGCCGCTGGCGACGGTCTCCAGGCAGCCGCGGCTGCCGCAGGAGCATTCGCGCTCGCCGCTGTCGGCCACGCGCACGTGGGTGACGTCGCCGCTCAGGCCGCGCCCGCCGCGGTAGATCTGGTCGGAGCTGATCAGGCAGCCGCCGATGCCGGTGCCGGCCTTGATGTAGATCATGTCGCCGGCCTCCCCCCGGGTGACGTGCTCGCCGATCGCCGCGGCCTTGGCGTCGTTGTCGACGACCGCGGTGACCTCGAAGCGCCGGCGCAGGTCGTTCTGGACGTCGTACCCGCTCCAGCCCGGCATGCGGGCCGGGCCGATGAGCCGGCCGTGCGGGAAGTCCACCGGTCCCGGCAGGGCCATGCCGACGGCGAGCAGCCGGCGGCCGGGCGCGTGGGCGGTCCTGACGGTGTCGAAGGCCGCGGCGACCTTGTCGAAGATCGCCTTCGGCCCCGCCCCTATGTCGACGGCGAACTCCTCGGCCGCCAGCAGAGCTCCGGAGGGGGAGCAGAGGCCGACGCGGGCGTGGCGGCCCCCGAGCTCGGCCACCGCGAACACGCCTCCGTCCTGGCGCAGCCGCAGAATCCTCGGACGGCGGCCGCCGGTGGAGACGCCCACGCCCTCCTCGAGGATCGTGCCCTCCTCCAGCAGGCGGCGGACCACGCTGGAGACCGTCGAGGGAGCCACCTGGAGGGTCTCCACCAGATCCGCGCGCGAAGCGGCCTTGCCGCTGGCCAGCAGGCTCAGGGCCTGCTCACGCAGACTAGCGGGGTCCGACATGCCTCTCCTCCCAGACGAGCACCACGGATGCTCATCATCGAGCACGAAGACGATCATCGGAAGATGCCGCCGTCGCGGACTCTACCTCGAAATAAGTGTGCCGAACAAAGCTGATTTTTCGCATTGACTTACTACTTGTCCCTCTATACATTCTCCGAACTGAAGGACAGAAGAGCCCTTGAAGGGCACGTCCACGTCTCGACGAGGAGAACCATGGGGACGAGAACCCGCATCGTGTGCGGCGTGGTGGCCGTCGGGCTCGGATTGACCGCCTGCAGCGCGGGCAGCGGCTCACAGCAAGGCGGCAGCACGCAGCAGGGCGGCGCACAGGCCAAGGACACGGTGACCGTGGCCCTGCGCACGCCGAACTGGATCCTGCCGATCTCGGCCCCCGGCTTCACCCAGGGCGAGAACGACATCTTCGGCACCGCCCTGTACCGCAAGCTGTACAGCTACAAGCTCGACGGATCCAGCCCCGACAACATCAACCCGGAGCGCTCGCTGGCCGAGCCGCCCGAGGTGAGCGACGGCGGGAAGACGCTGACCATCACGCTCAAGGACAACACCTGGTCCGACGGCAAGCCGATCACCACGAAGGACATTCAGTTCTGGTGGGATCTGGTGACCACGAACAAGGACAAGTGGGCGTCGTACCGGCCGGGCGGCTTCCCCGACAACATCTCCGCCTTCAAGGTCAAGGACGACAAGACCTTCTCCTTCACCACCAAGAAGGCGTACAACGCGGCCTGGTTCGTCGGCAACCAGCTCAACCGCATCGTGCCGCTGCCCCAGCACGCCTGGGACAAGGGCGGCGACGCCAAGAAGACCTTCGAGGAGCTGACCGCCGCCTCCAAGGACCCCAAGTCGTACGCGACGAACCCGCTGTGGAAGACCACCAGCGGCCCGTGGAAGCTGGAGAGCTACGTGCCCAGCGGCGAGGTGGTCCTGGCCAAGCAGGACGCCTACTCGGGCCCCGACAAGCCGAAGCTGAACAAGATCGTGCTGCGGCCGTTCACCGGCGACGACGCCGAGTTCAACGTGCTGCGCGCCGGGCAGATCGACTACGGTTACATCCCGCCCGCGAACCTGTCGCAGCAGTCCTACCTGGAGTCGAAGGGCTACAAGACCTCGCCCTGGTACGGATGGTCGATCACCTACCTGCAGCTCAACTTCAACAACCCCAAGACCGGGGTGCTGTTCAAGCAGCCGTACCTGCGCCAGGCGCTGCAGATGCTCATCGACCAGCCCACCATCAGCAAGGTCATCTGGTCCGGCATGGCCGCGCCCACCTGCGGTCCTGTGCCCGCCAAGCAGGGCTCGCCGGCCGGCCAGGGCTGCGTCTACCCGTTCGACCCGGCCAAGGCCAAGCAGCTGCTGGAGAGCCACGGCTGGACGGTGACCCCCGACGGGCAGACCTCCTGCGCCGACCCCGCCCTGTGCGGTGAGGGCATCGCCAAGGGCACCCCGCTCGACTTCACCGTGACCAGCCAGTCGGGCTTCTCCGCGACCACCAAGATGTTCGCCGAGATCAAGTCGGCGATGGCGAAGGTCGGCGTGCAGCTCACCATCAAGGAGGTGCCCGACTCCGTCGCGGTCACCCCGGCCTGCAAGCCCGACGAGTCCAAGTGCGACTGGGACATGTCGTTCTTCGGCTCCCAGGGCAGCTGGTACTACCCGGCCTTCGCCTCCGGCGAGCGCCTGTTCCAGACCGACGCCCCCGTCAACCTCGGCAGCTACAGCAACCCCGAGGCCGACGAGCTCATCGAGAAGGCGCAGTTCTCCGCCGACGCCGGGGCCCTTCAGGAGTACAACGACTTCCTGGCCAAGGACCTGCCGGTGCTCTGGATGCCGAACCCCGTCTACCAGATCTCGTCGTACCGGTCCGAGCTCCAGGGCGTGGACCCGCAGGACCCGATGAACCTGATGTACTTCCAAGACTGGTCCTGGAAGAGCTGACCTTTGACCCGCTACCTCCTCGCCCGTCTGGGCCAGGCCCTGGTCATCGTGATCCTGGTGACGCTGATCACGTTCGTGATCCTGCACCTGCTGCCCGGGGGCGCGGCCAGGGCCATCCTGGGCAAGGAGGCGACGCTGCAGCAGATCGCCTCCTTCAACCACGAGATGGGGTACGACCGGCCGCTGTGGGAACAGTACGCGCTGTACCTGCGGCGGCTGGTCGGCGGCGACCTCGGCTACTCCTTCCAGCTCAACCAGTCGGTGGCCGAGGCCATCACCCAGCGCCTGCCCAAGACCATGCTGCTGTCGCTCGGCTCGACGCTGATCGCGGTCGTGGTGGCCGTCCCGCTGGGTGTCATCCAGGCCGTACGGCGTAACCGCTGGCCCGACTACACGATCAACGGGCTGTCGCTGCTGGCGTACGCCACGCCGATCTTCTTCATGGGTCTCATGATGATCATTCTGTTCTCCCAGGTGTGGCCGGTGCTGCCGCCCGAGGCCCCGCAGGGCTTCACGATGGCGGAGGTGCTGGCCGACCCCGCCGGGCTCGTGCTGCCCACGCTCACGCTGGCGATCCTCACCGTCGCGGTCTACTCCCGCTACATCCGCTCGTCCATGGTCGACAACCTGAACGAGAACTACGTCCGTACGGCCCGCAGCAAGGGCCTTTCCGAGAGCCGCGTCATCGTCGGGCACACCCTGCGCAACGGCCTGTTCCCCGTCATCACCCTGCTCGGCATGTACCTGCCCGCGCTGTTCAGCGGCGCCCTCGTCGTCGAGCGGCTGTTCAACTACCCGGGCATGGGGCTGCTGTTCTGGCAGGCGGCGCTCAAGCGGGACTACCCGATCCTGCTCGGCGTCACGCTGCTCATCTCGGTGGCGACCGTGATCGGCGCGCTCGTCGCCGACGTGCTCTACGCCGCGGTCGATCCGCGCGTACGGCTGAAGGCGGCACGCTCATGACCACCCAGGAAGAGGCGGAGCCCGTACGCGGGATGTGGCGGCAGGGACTTGAGGTCTTCGCCGAGAACCGGCTCGCCCTGGCCGGCGTGGGCCTGTTCGTCCTGCTGGCCGGCTTCAGCTTCCTCGGGCCGCTGTTCTACCAGACCGACCAGGTGCACACCGACCTGACCAAGGTCTTCCTGGCCCCCGGCACGGACGGGCACCCGCTCGGCGCCGACGGCGTGGGCTACGACCAGCTCGGGCGGATGATGCTCGGCGGACAGACCTCCATCGTCGTCGGGCTGGCCGCCGGCCTGCTGGCCACGGTCGTGGGGACCGTCTGGGGCGCCATCGCCGGGTTCGCCGGCGGCTGGGTCGACGCCGTCATGATGCGGCTGGTCGACGCGATGATGTCGATCCCCGCGCTGTTCCTGTTCATGCTCATGGCCTCGATCGTCACGCCGACCGTGCCGATGCTCATCGTCATCATCGGCGCCTTCGCCTGGCTCGGCCCGGCCCGGCTGGTCCGCGGCGAGGCGCTCTCACTGCGCACCCGCGAGTACGTGATGGCGATGCGCGGCATGGGCGGCACCGGCGGGCGCGCGGTGCGCAGGCACATCATCCCGAACGCCATCGGCACGGTGATCGTCAACGCGACGTTCCAGGTCGCCGACGCGATCCTGTACGTCGCCTACCTGTCGTTCCTCGGCCTGGGGGTGCCGCCGCCCGCGGCCAACTGGGGCGGCATGCTGTCCGACGGCCTGTCGGACACCTTCAGCGGCCACTGGTGGCTGCTGTACCCGCCGGGAATCGCCATCATCCTCATCGTCCTCGCCTTCAACTTCATCGGCGACGGGCTGCGGGATGTCTTCGAGGTCCGCCTCCGGCGGCGTTAGCAGGAGGAACCGTACATGGCCCCCAATGAGCCGCTGCTGCGGCTGCGTGACCTCAGCACCGACATCGCGCTGCGGCGTGGCGCCGTGCACGCGCTCGACCACGTCAATCTTGAGGTACGGCAGGGCGAGACGCTCGGCATCGTGGGCGAGTCGGGCAGCGGCAAGACCATGACCGTACTGTCGATCATGGGCCTGCTGCCGACCGGCGGCCGCGTCGTCGGCGGGGAGATCCTCTTCGACGGCCGCGACCTGCGCGGCCTGGAGGCCCAGGAGCTGCGTCGGGTCCGCGGCGTCGAGATGGGCATGGTCTTCCAGGACCCGCTCACCTCGCTGAACCCCACCATGCGCATCGGCGCCCAGGTCGCCGAGCCGCTACGCGTCCACCAGGGCGTCGGCAGGGCGGAGGCGCGCGAGCGGGCGATCGAGATCCTGCGCCGGGTCGGCATGCCCAGGCCCGACAAGATCGTCGACGACTACCCGCACCAGCTGTCCGGCGGCATGCGCCAGCGCGTGGTCATCGCCATGGCGCTCATCCGCTCGCCGCGGCTGCTCATCGCCGACGAGCCCACCACGGCTCTGGACGTCACCACCCAGCGCCAGATCCTCGAACTCATCGACGACCTGCGCGAGGAGTTCAAGATGGCGGTCATCCTGGTCACGCACGACCTCGGGGTGATCGCCGGCCGCGCCGACCGGGTCGCCGTCATGTACGCCGGCCGCGTCGTGGAGACCGCCACGACCGCCGAGCTGTTCCGCGCGCCGCGCCACCGCTACACCGAGGCGCTCATGCGCGCCCTGCCCGAGTCCGCCGGAAGCGGCCGGCTCTACAGCATCCCCGGCCTGCCGCCGGACCTGTCGCGGCCCCTGACCGGCTGCCGCTTCGCGCCCCGCTGCGGCTTCGCCACCGACGAATGCCGCACCACCGACGTCACCCTCACCGGGGACGGGCACGCGTTCGCCTGTCTGCACCCCGTCACCGACCGCGCCACGATCGCGCCGTCCACCGAACGGGAGCCGAGCACGTCCGGCGCCTCCCAGCCGATCCTCACCGTGCGCGACCTGGTCAAGGAGTACGACGCCGGCGGCTCGGGCCTGCGCGGGGCCGCGGCCAGAGTCAGCGCCGTCGCGGGCGTCTCGTTCGAGGTCAAGGCGGGTGAGACGCTCGGCATCGTGGGGGAGTCTGGGTGCGGCAAGTCCACCGTCGGCCGTCTCGTCGCCGGACTCGAACCGCCCACCAGCGGCGAGATCGTCGTGGACGGCGCCGACGTCGCGACCCTCGACCGAGCCGCCCGTCACCGCATGCACCGGCAGGTGCAGCTCATGTTCCAGGACAGCTACGCGGCCATGAACCCGCGCATGCGCATCGACTCCATCCTCACGGAGCCGCTGGAGATCCAGCGGGTCGGCGACTCCGGCGCGCGCCGCGCCCGGGTGAGCGAGCTGCTCGACCAGGTGGGGCTGCCGCGGCGGTCGCTGGAGCGCTACCCGCACGAGTTCTCCGGCGGGCAGTTGCAGCGCATCGGGCTGGCCAGGTCGCTGGCGTTGCGGCCGCGGCTCATCGTGGCCGACGAGCCGGTCAGCGCCCTGGACGTGTCCGTCCAGGCGCAGGTGCTCAACCTCATGCGCGACCTGCAGCGCGACCTCGGCCTGTCGTACGTGTTCATCAGCCATGACCTGTCCGTGGTCGACTACATGGCCGATCGCATCGGGGTGATGTACCTCGGCAAGCTCGTCGAAGTGGGGCCCGCTCACCAGGTGGTCCGGGCCGCGCGGCACCCGTACACGCAGGCGCTGCTCGACGCCGTCCCCACGCCCGACCCCGGGCGCACGGCCGGCGCGGGCTCGGCCATCCGGGGGGAGCTGCCGAGCGCGGTCAACCCGCCTACCGGGTGCCGGTTCCGTACGCGCTGCCCCCTGGCGCAGGACATCTGCGCCACCGAGCCGCCGCTGGCGGGCGCGACGCACCAGGTCGCCTGCCACTTCCCGCTCCGCCAGGAGGCGGCGGCAGCCGCCTCCTGACCGTGTGGCTCACCAGCGTTCGGCCAGCCCGGCGTTGATCTCCGTGAGCAGCAGCGTGGCCGTGATGTGGCGGGCGCCCACCGGCTGCGCCAGCGTGGCCTGGGCGTGCCGTACGGCGTCGCCCACGGTCTCCAGCCCGAGCGCGACGGACTGCGGCGTGTGGATGGCGGTGCTCGCGTGGATCCGGCGGGTGGCCAGGTTCAGGTAGGTCGCCAGCAGTTCGGCGCGCAGGGCGCGCGGCTGCAGCAGCGGTATCCCGACCGCGTGGGCGAACTCCGCCTGCGTCAGCCGCCCGTCGGCGGGTGAGGTGTCGTAGCGCTGGTCGGTCGCCTGGACGCGGGCCAGTGCCTCAGGGGTGCGCAGCGACGGGAAGAGCGTCCAGACGGCGAGTGGCCTGGGGTCACGGGTGGCGGCCGGGAGCGTGATGCGCGTCTGCGCCGTGGCCTGTGCCGGGGCGTAGGGGCAGTCGCCGCCGTCGCCGAAGGAGAGCGAGACCGGCACGGTCACCGTCGTCCCCTCCTCCAGCAGCAGGCTGGGCCGGGCGTCGAACGTGACGGCGCCGGACGCTCCCGGAGCGACCGCGCCCAGGTTCCAGCGCAGCGTGGTGGTGCCGTCCGGGTCGCGGGTGACGGCGTCGGGCGGCGTCTCTGGCGTCGGCTCGTAGTACAGACCTTCGGGCAGGGTGGCGGTCAGCGCGGCGTCCTTCGAGTGCCCGCCTCCGGTGTTGCGGTAGCTGATCGTGTACGCGAAGGGATCGCCTCCCGTCACGCTGGCCTGCACCGTCAGGGCCGGGCGGCGGACCGTGGTGGCGGCGGTGGCGGTGTTGTCGGTCAGCGTCCCGCTCTCGGCGTACCCCGCGGCGTTGACGCCCGCGACCGTCGCCGTGTTGGTCAGCACAGTTCCGTCCGCCGTGCCGCACGGCACGGTGTAACTGAAGCTCTCCCTGGCCGAGCCGCCGGCGGGCAGGTCGGCGAGCGAACGGGTGATCCGCGTTCCGCCGGGCAGGATGTCGTCGATCGACACCCGGGTGGCCGTCGCCGGCCCCTTGTTGCCGATGGTGACCGTGTAGCCGAGGGTCTCGCCCGGAGCGGCCTGCTCCTTGTCGACGGTCTTGGCCACGGTCAGGTCGATGTGCGGGTTGAGCGCCTCGGCGGCTTCCTCGGTGATCTCGGTGGTGCCGCTACCGAGCACGCCCTTGTGCGCGCCGTCGGGGAACATCGGGCTCTTGCGGAAGTCGAAGTTCAGGTGCTCCCAGTCGTTCCACGCGCGTAGCCGCTGGCCGGGGGAGGCGGGGCAGGACTTTGTGTCGCCCTTGAGATCGATGTGGTTGACGTCGCCGGTCGCACCCTGCTCGTTCCTGCCGTCGCCGTTCCAGTCGACCGCGAGACCGCCGTCCGTGGTCTTCAGTTTGCCCCCCACGCCGTAGACGACCGTGCGGTTGCCGGCGCCGGGGACGGCGGCGCTCGTCTCGTCCAGGCCCCCGTCCTCTTCGAGATGGGCGCGCTCGTGTTCCTGGTAGTCCAGCGGCCTGCCGGGGTTGTCGGCGCCGGCGAACTGGTGGGTGTAGTTCATCACGCTGAGGTAGTTCGGCTTGCAGTTGAAGCTGTCGACGCCGCCGTGCTGCAGGCCCAGCGTGTGGCCGAGCTCATGCATGAAGGTCCCGGCCTCCACCGAGACCTGGCCCTCCCGATCGTTGATCTCCTTGCCGTCCCAGAGGCCCAGGGTGATCACGAAGTCGTTGCCGCCGGGCAGCGCGATGCCGGCCAGGGTGGAGCCGTTCACCCGGTCGATCGTGTCGTCTCCGACCTCGGCCTGCCCCGACTGGGTACCCTTGCCGGTCAGCCCGTGCGCGGAGACGGCGTACCGGAAGACCAGCCGCTTGGCCCCGAGAATGTTCTCGCAGTTGCGGGAGATCCGGTCGAGCACGTCACCGAAGGCGCCGTCGCACGTGTACGCCTCGGAGCCGGTCCTGAGGTCGTCGAAGTCGTCCCAGGTCCCGGGAGCCTTGGTGTCGAACGAGATGTCCTCCGTCTCGGGGATCTGCTCGCTCTTGAGGACGTGCAGGGTGATGCCCCGCCAGGCGAACGCGTCGACGACCTGCCTGATCGCCGCGTCCGACAGCTCGCGCGGGCGCTTGCAGGATGTCGTCTCGCATCGCATCCAGTCCAGCTCGACGAAGATGTCCTTGCGGCCGGGGTCCGCGTTGTACGGTGCCGCGTTCAGCGCCAGGTCGACGGTGCCGTCACCGTCGTAGTCGATGCCGTCGCGCTCCCAGGAGTCCAGCAGCCCGTCCTGATCGCCGTCCGGGGCCTCCCGGACGCGCAGCATCGTCCCGCAGGTCCCGATCGTCGTGTCGCCGGTCTGCGACGAGGTGATCTTCACCCGCAGCCCCGTCGTCTCGCCCGGTCCCTGGCCGTACGCCGGGGGCAGGTTGATCTCGGCCTGCACCAGCCCCGTCTCCTTGGCCAGGAGCTGGCGGTGGAAGACGGTGGGATGCCAGTAGTGGAAGTTCGCCTCCACCATCGACTCGAACCAGGCGCTTTCGTCGCTGCTGTTCAGGTAGGTGATCCGGATCCGCGGTCCCTCGCCCTCCCGGACGGCGACGGGGGAAGGGTCCAGGAACGTACAGTCCGCGCTGACCGTTCCGGCGGCGGTGTGAGCAGTGTGAGCGGCGTGGGCGGCGGGCACGCCGGATAAGCCGGCTGCGATGATCAGGAGCAGGGCGAGAAGGGTGCGCATGACCGCGAGTGTCGGCCAGTCGGACCCGGATCACCTGAGTAGCCCCTACTCAGGTCCAACAACAGCACGGCTGGCAGAGATTCTGGTTCGAGCGGGACACCAAGCGTCGAATGCAGCGATTCAAGGACGAGAACGTCGCCTGCGCATACTTCTTCGACCAGGTCACGGCGAGCGTTCTGAGCTGGGCCATGAACGGGCGGGTCTGGTTGCCGCGGCGGTGCTCAGTTCTGCAGCGGCATGAGGTGGTCGGCGAACTCGTCGAGCCAGCGTTCGGCCGAGGGCACGGGTGCGGCGGGCCGTACGACGAACTTGGTGATCCCGGCCTCGACGAAGCGCTCGATCAGGTCGTGGGCGGCGGCCCAGCCGATCGGAACGATCTCGGCGGGGTCTACGCCGGGGTTGCGCCTGGCGATGGCGTCGATCGCGGTGGCGGGGATCTCGGTCGCGGCCACCGCGAGGCTGGTGCCGTAGTGGTCGGCCTCGATCTCGCGGCCCGCCTCAGCAGCGTGCGCCGCGATCGCCGTACGTCCGGCGGCGGCCTGGTCAGGGGTGAGGAAGCTGGCCAGCCAGCCGTCGGCGAGCCGCCCGGCCCGGCGCAGGGCGCGCTCCCCGCTGCCGCCGACCCAGATGTCGAGCGGCTTGGCCGGCAGCGGGCCGACCCCGGCGTTCTCCACCGTGAAGAACTCGCCGTGGAAGGTCACCTTCTCCTGCCGCAGGAGCAGCCTGAGCAGTTCGAGCGACTCGTCGAACACCGCACCGCGCGGCCCGGGAACGGGGAACGCCTCCCGCTCGGCGGGCCTGGCCGGGGTCAGCCCGAACGCCGGCAGCACCCGCTTGGGGGCGAGCGCGGCCAGCGACGCGAGCTGCTTGGCCACCCGCACCGGGTGACGGCCCGGCAGAATCGCCACCCCCGTGCCGACCTTCAGCCTGCGGGTGGCGGCCAGGGTGTAGGCCATGCCGACCATGGGCTCGACGGACGGCCCGTGGACGATCTCCGACAGCCACAGGGAGTCGATCCCGAGCGCCTCGGCCCGCTCGGCGAGCTCGGCGAGGTGGCCGGGGGTGTCTCCAGGGGGCGGCGCTATCCCGATACGTACCTTCATCCGCTCATTATCGGTACTTCTTTGGGCGGGTGACGGCTGACGGGTGGCTGGCAGGCGGTGAGGACGACGATCGACACCGCGAGTGTCGCCGACCAGATGATCTTTTTCACGGTCCTCCAGGAAGCCTGTGCCGGCATCTGTTCGAGATTGACCATTTGTACAGCCCCGGCAGGGCCGTCGTGGGGCCTGCCGGGGCTGCGGGTTCGGTGGGTTCGGTGGGTTCGGTGGGTTACTGGTTGCGGGCCAGGAAGTCGCGGGCGGCTCGCAGGTAGTCGGTCAGGTTGACGTGGTCGTCGCCCACCGCGGCCCGGTTGGCGAGGATGGGTTTGTAGTAGTTCTCGACCAGCTTCTCCAGGCCGTGTCTCTCGTTCAGGTCGTCCGTCCGGTAGAGCACCACCTGACGCAGGTCGGGGAAGGCGCGCCCGTGCTTGCCGAGCCGGTCGCGCAGGTCGGTGGCCATGCCGGTTCTGACCACCTGTCCGTTCGGGGCCACTAGGGCGTAGACGCCGCCCTTGGCGTTGAGGTCGCCGACGGTGCGCCACTCTCCTGGGGGGATTCTGTCGGGCAGGTTGAGGCAGTTGATGTTGTGGACGAGGACCGGGGTGGCGTCCGCCAGCACGTAGTAGGTGTGCAGGCCGTCGACGGTCAGGTTGTGCACGCGGCGCGGCGCGCTCCACTCGCTGACCGCGTCCACCTCGACGTAGTCGCCGGCCGAGGTGCGCAGCCACATGCCGGGCCGGAGCAGGTCGGCGTCGATCCAGCGGCCCAGGCTGGAGGCCCAGAAGGGGTGACCATCGGTCGCGGTGATGTCGGCGGTCCTGTCGCCCCGGTCGCCGTCCACGTCGACGGTGACCTTCACCAGGCTCTTCTCGCCGTCGCCGGTGATGACGCCGGTGACGAGCCTGGATTCGGTACGCCCGGTCTCCGGGTCGGTGGCCAGGACGCTGTCGCCGACGACGACCTCTTCGATGGGCTTGGCGGTGCCGTCGGCCATCAGCACCTGGGTGCCGGGGACGAAGCTGTTGAGGGTGCAGCCGCCGGGGGTGTCGGTTCTGCGGAATCTCTGGGCGACGTCGCCCGCCCGGTCGGACACCCAGTCGGCGGCTCGCCGGCCGACGCCGGTGTTGCCGACGAACTCGGCGGCGCGTTCGACCACCCTGAGCTTGCCGAGTGCGGCCTCCGCGCCCGCTTCTGCCACCGCCAGGCCGGCTTCTGCGGCGCCCTCCTGCCAGGTCTTGCGGCCCTCGGCGACGTCGCTGACCGTACCGGCCACCGCTCTGGCGCCCTGGTAGGCGCTGTACGCGGTCAGGCCCCACATGACGCCCTTGCCGACCAGGATGGCCGCGGGGACGAGGAAGACCAGGTTGCCGTCGGGGTCGGAGTTCTGGACCGGGTTGTTGTAGCCGTACCCGTACAGGTTGAGGTTGCCCGGGTTGTAGACCCCGTCGTTGCCCTCGCCGTCGAGGTAGTCGTCGATGATCGGATCAGGGGACTTCCACAGGCCCATGCGGGGGTCGTAGTAGCGCGACCCGTGGTAGTAGTAGCCGGTCTCGGGATCGAGCTCCTTGCCGGTGAACTGGTACGGGTTGAACTGGCCCGGGCTCTCCTCGACCCAGGTCTCGCCGCCGGGGAAGTAGTTGAGATGCTCGGCCAGCCGGCCGTTGCCGTCGGTGCCGAAGGTGGTGGAGCCGATCTGGTCGCCGTGGTAGAAGAACTGGTCCTTCTCGAAGACGGACGGCGGTTTGGTGGTCTTCGTGGCGATCCGGGTGGTGCCGACGAAGACGTGCTTGAACTCGGTCTGGTTGCGGGCGGTGTAGTTCTGGTTCGGGTACAGCGTGATCTGCGAGCTGTCCTTGACCACCCGCCGGCCCTGGTCGTCGTAGGTGAAGCGGACCGTGGGCGGTTTGCGGTGGTCGTCGCAGGCCGAGGGGTCCTGCGGCTGGGTGTCGTTCTTGGTCGTGTCGTGCACGCAGGCCAGCCGGTTGTCCTCGTCCCAGATGAGCTGGCGGCGGGGCCGGCCGTGCTGGTCGGACTCCTGGTTGACGAGGTTGCCGTTGGCGTCGTACTTCATCTCGTCCGGGCCGACCTCGGCCGGCGCGTGCGGGCGGGAGCCGAAGCTGTAGACGTGGGAGTAGGTGGTGTTCTGCTGCACCTGCTCGCTGCCGTTGCTGGCGACGATGGCGTGCCGCTGCTGCTTGCCGACGATGTTGTGCACGGTGTCGTACGTCAGGCGGAAGGCGTACGTGTTGGTGCGGTGGATGTCCGGCGTGTACTGGCCGGTGGCCTGGGTCAGCCGGTAGAGGTTGTCGTAGACGTAGGTCTGCGTGGACGGCCCGCCGAGCTTGGGCGTGGTGGAGCCGTCGGGGATGTTGGTGTCGTTCTGCAGGCGGGTGATGTTGCCGACGTCGTCGTAGCTGTAGCGGTAGCGCTGGAACTCGTACCCGCTCGGCAGGGTCGAGCTGAGCAGCGCGAGGCTGCGGTCGGCGGCGTCGTAGCTGAACGTGGTGGACGTGCCGTTGCCCAGCACCACCCGCGTGCGTTGCTCGAACTTGTCGTACAGCAGGTCACGTAGGTACGGGTACGTGTGCGCGCCCTTGACGCCGGTGGCCGAGATCACCTGGCCGCCGGAGTCGTACCCGTAGGTCAGCACCTCCCCGTCGGGATAGGTGAGCTGGAGCACCCGGCCGAAGCTGTCGTACCGGTAGCCCGTGGTGAAGGTCTTGTCGTGGTGGCCGGAGCCGGGCAGGACCTTGGTCTCGGAGACGATCTCGCCGAGCGGCCCGTACTGGCGGGTGGTGACGCCGCCGGCGTCCTCGATCTTGGTCAGCCTGCCCGCGCCGTTGTAGGCGGCACCGGGGGCGCCGTAGGTGTAGCGGACGTCGTTGTGCTTGAAGATCGGATAGTCGATCTTCACCAGCCGGTTGAAGTCGTACTCGTAGGAGATCTTCTTGTCCCGGTCGTCCAGCTTCGCGGTGACCTTGCTGATCACGTTGCCGGCCAGGTCGTAGCCGGTGCCGGTACGCCCCGAGTCGGGGCTGGTCACGGTCGTGCGCCGGCCGAAGTCGTCGTAGGCCGAGGTGGTGTGGTTGTTCTGGTCGTCGGTGACCTTGGTGAGCTGGCTCAGCGGGTCGTAGACGTAGCTGGTCCAGAGCGGCGGGCCGCCGTTGACCGGGTTCGGCTCCCGCACCGAGGTCAGCTGCTTGCGTACGTCGGTGTAGGTGACCTTGGTGTTGCCCTCGGCGTCGGTCACCGCGGTGGAGAACTGCCGGGTGCCGGAGCGGTCGTCGCCGAAGCCGTAGGCCGTGGAGCTGCCGGTGCCGTCGGGCAGCACAGTGCGCACCGTCCGGTCCAGCACGTCGAACTCGTTCGTGGTCGGGTAGACCCGGTCGGAGGTCGTGTTGAGCCTGGTGTTGGCCGTGCCCTTGGCCTCGTTGACCGGGTAGTACTGCTCGGCCACGCGGCCGAACTCGTCGTAGACGGCCCGGCCTGAGACGGTCATGCCGTCGGTGCCGTTGATCCGGGCGTCCTTCTTGGTCTGCACGACCCGGTTCAGGCCGTCGGTGAAGGTGACGGTGTCGATGGTGTCGGGTTTGACCGTTCCGTCCGAGGCTCGGTCCAGGTGGCGGGTGACCGCGTACGGGACGGTCGCCTCGGGGTGGTATTCGAAGGCGATGGTCGGCTTGCCGGCCTCGTGGTCGTGCGGCCCGGTCACGGTGGCGACGCGGCCGGCGTCGTCGTAGGTGTGGACCGTCCGCTGGTCGTTGATGTCGACCGTGGTCTCGGGCCGGCCGAACTTCAGGTTGTAGCCGGCGGTGGAGGTGTAGCCGTGGCTGTCCTGGATGGAGGTGACGTAGGTGCCGGTCACCTCGTCGTAGGTGTAGGTCAGCTTGAAGCGCTGCCCCTTGTGGTTGGCCGGGCCGGTCAGGGTGGCCAGCGTGCCGCCGGGATTGTATGTCGCGTCGGTCACCGCGATCTTGTCGTCGCCCAGCTTGGCCCGGTGCCGGGTCATGTTCCCGGTGGCGCAGTCGATGTCGGCGTCGGTGCGCCGCATGACCTTGCCACCGCCGCGCACCTCGGACCTGTCGGCCGCGTCGAGGATGTGGGTGGCGGTGCAGTCCGCGAAGCCGACCGTGGTGATCACGTCGTCGGCGCCGCCGCTCTCGCCGTGGTCGGTCGTCTTGATGATGTTGCCGTGCTTGTCGTAGACCAGCTCGACCCGGGTCTGCTTGCCCGGCTGGGCCTGGCCCTCGTACCAGCGCTCGTCGGTCCTGACCAGCATTGGGAAGATCGCCGCGCTGGTGCTGGCGGGGTCGCCGGCCGCGCCGGTGGCGACGTCGCGCAGCTCGTACGTCCGCAGTTCCTCGGTGAACGGCTTGCCCGCGCCGTCCGCGGTGAGCGTACGCGTGCCCAGGCCGCGGGTGTAGTGGCTGCTGGTGTCGTACGTGGCGGTGATGGTCCGGTACACGGCCCCGTTGTGGTCCCGGCCCTGGGTCGTCACCGTGGCGTAGCCGCGGAACTCCCGCTCCAGCCGGTCGTACACGCCGCCCGCGTAACCGATGGTGGTGTGCTGGACGTCCTCGCCGTCCCCGGCCAGGCCGTCGTCGGTCTTGACCGAGCTGAGCACGAAGCGGGAGCTGGGCAGGTCGTAGGTGTTGCCGTCCCGCGCGTAGTCCAGTTCGATCGTCGCGCCCAGTGGGCGTTTGACCGTCTTGAGCAGGTTGGTGCGGCCGGTCTGGTTGGCCGCCACCGTCAGCTGGTCGTCGGCGCCGGAGGCGAGGTGGTCGGCGAAGCCGTCGCCGTTGATGTCCCGCAGTTGCTGCGAGGCACGCGAAGCGCCGGTCGAAGTGTCGGCGCCGGGGTTGATGATGATGAACCCGCCGATGCCGAACGCGATCGGGATCGAGATGGTGAAGTACGCCCCCGCGCCCAGCCGGGCGTTGACGTCGCCGCTCACCCCGGACAGGCTGCCACCGAAGGCGACAGGGGCGGTGAACCCGCCACCGGTGTTGATCGCCACCCTGATCGGCGAGCCCGCGAACACCCGGTCGGCCAGGCCGTCGCCGTTGACGTCCGCCAGCGTGGCCGAGGTGGTGCTGTCGCCCTGGTTCAGCGACGCGCCGCCGGCGAAGCCGTAGAAGTCGGTGTTGAAGCCGATGTTCACGCCGGCGTTGTCGCTGCCGCCGTCGTTCAGCGGCCCGCCCGGCCACGGCTCCGGCGCCGCGAACCGGTAGCCGAGGTTGAGCGCCGCGCGCCCGTCCTCGAACACCCGGTCAGGCAGCCCGTCGCCGTTGATGTCCAGCAGGTCGGACTCGGCGTCCGAGGTGCCCGTCCCCAAGCTGCCGCCGATGCCCAGCGGCGGCATGTCGTTGCCGGACGACGAGGTGTTGGCCGTCGCCGTCCCGCTCGGCGCGGCGTCGCCGCGGCCGGTGGTGATGGTCTTGGCCGCGCTGCCCGCGCTGGCGTTGCCCGAGCGGTTGTCCGAGGAGCGCACCGTGCCGCCCGGCGTGTCACCGCGCGTGCGGCCGAGCACTCCTGACGGGTCGGTGTACTGGATGCCGCCCGCGCCGACCACGTCGGGGAAGCCGTCGCCGTTCATGTCGAAGTAGTCCAGCTCGCCGCTGGAGGTGCCGGTGGCCACGCTGCCGCCGACACTGCCGACCCCGCCGCCGACGCTGCCGGTCACCGAGATCTGCTGGGAGCGGGACATGCGCGGCACCGCCCGTACGCCGGACACGTCGGCGGCCGTGGGCAGGCCGATCGACTGCCCGCCCAGCCGGGAACTGGTCACCGTGGCACCGGAGACCGTCAGGTCCGCGCCCGAGGCCCAGCTGTTCCGGTCGGGCTCGGCCACGAACAGGATCGCGTTCGGCGGCGTGACCCGCGGGTCCTGCTCGAACTCAGGCCGGTCGCGGTCCACGTCCACGTCCTGGGGCAGCTCGGACTGCAGGTCCTCCATGCTGTCCAGGTCGCCCTGCCTGATCGGCCGGGTGGCCCGGTCGCCGTTGCCGTTGTAGCCGACATAGGCCCAGCCGCGGTACGGCCGCCCGTACACGCCCTCGGGCGCCGGGCTGTGCACGGTCGCGGCCTCCTCGACGCCGCCGACCAGCACGGAAGCCCCGCTCAGCAGCCCTGCGGGCGCGGTGAACTCGAAGAACAGCTTGTCCTCCGCCGTGGTCTCGACCTGAAGCGGCACCGGCTCGGCGCCCAGGGTGACGCTCTGCTTGGCCAGCAGCGCGCCCTGCTTCTTGACCGAGAAGATCACCTGGCCGGTGGCGCCGTCGGCGGCGACCGGCTGCGGGGTGACGGTGAGCGTTCCGCCGGACGCCGTGTAGGGCTGCGGCGGGGCGGTTGCGCTGGAGACGGTGTAGGTGTCGATGTCGTACGGCGCGGCGAACTCCTGCCCGAACTCGTCCGGCACCGGCGAGGTCTCGGTGTAGGCCGCCGTGGGCGTCCACTTCAGCGCGGTCACGTCGATCGGCGTGTCCGTCTTGATCCGCCACGTCAGCGCCTGGCCCTTGGTGACCGGCACCGTCGCGCTCACCGGAACCTCGCCGGTGAAGGCGGCCGGGACCTGCTGCTGGAAGACCGGCGTACCGGCGCGGGTGATCAGGATCGTGAGGTCGTCGGTGGTGGCGGCGCTCTTGGTCAGCGCCCCGCCCAGCGTCAGGGTGCCGTCCCTGGGGACCGTCACGGTGGCCGCGCGCCCGGCGAGCGTGAAGTCGTCGGCCGCGGTGTAGGAGGTCAGCGGCAGGCCGTTGGCGTCGGAGGTCTCCGGCAGGCCGGTGTAGGTGATCGTCGGGTTCCAGGTGACCCGGTCGGCGGCGCCGTCGTGCACCGAACCGACCCGGAAGTACAGGTGCTGGCCCTTGCTCACCTGGATGGCGTCCACCCCTTGCGGGGTGTGCTCGTCACGGTCGCCGGCCTCGATCCTGGCCGACCACAGCTCGTCGTTCTCGTGCTGCACGGCCACCCGCACCCCGTCGGGGTCGGCGAACGCCGGCAGCTCACCCTCGGGCGCGTCGAGCTTGACCGTGCCGGTCACCGCGACCGTGCCGTCGAACGGCGCGGTCCACCGACGTAACGTGTCCACCAGCGGGAACGACTGCTCCCGTCGCTCGCGGTCTTCGGAGTAGTCGGGCAGCAGGCCGTCGGCGTCCGCCTCGCTGCCGCCGATCGGCACCGGCGTGTCGGCCGCCGCGCCGAACACCGGCACCCCGTCGGCGCCGATCCGGCCGAACAGCACGCTCTCCCCGTTGACCAGGTCGGTGATGCCGTCGGCGTTGACGTCGCTGAAGTAGCGGTTCGTGGTGCTGATCGTGTCGACGTAGTCGAGCTGCACCGCGCCGCCGCCCGGGTAGGCCTCGACGCCGACCGTACGGGAACTGGAGTCCTGGTCGAACAGGCCCGGCAGGTTGCGCAGCGGCGTGGTCTGCTCGGCGAAGCGGGGCTCGCCGCCGGGGCGCGACAGGTTCTTGCGGAAGACGAAGCCGCCGCCGCTCCTGAACACCTTGTCCGGCAGGCTGTCGCCGTCCACGTCCATCAGCGCCAGCAGGCCCTTGTCGGAGCTGCGGCTGAATCCGGCCTTCACCCCGACCGAGTTCGACTTGCTCGGCAGCGGCCCCCATCCCGTGTACAGGTGGCCGCCCGCGCCGGTGGAGGTGTTGCCGTTCAGCGCGCCGGCCTCGCCCGCGCCGGGGCGGATCCCGTTGACCAGGCCGTTGGACAGGCCGTCGTCCGGTGAGGTCCACTCCACCCGCTGGAACGCGGTGTAGGCGCCGGAGGCGTCGCGGATGTCGTCGAAATAGCCCAGCTCATGGGTGTTGAACAGCTTTCCGGCGGCGTCGTACTGCTGGATCTTCGACAGCAGCGACTTGCCGAACGCGCCCTGGGCATAGACGAAGTCGTAGCGGCGGACCAGGTCGTCGCCCAGCCGCACCTCGACCCGGCGCAGCAGATCCGCCGTCACCTGCTTGAACCCGCCCAGCGCGCTGATCGACACGTCCGGCCGGCGCGGCTCGCCGAGCTCCCTGTCACGCAGGAACGTCACCGAGTACGGGCCGTCGGTGTCGCCGAGCCCGGTGTAGGTGATCTTCTTCGGGTAGAGCGCGCGTCCCTCGACCGTGCCGCCGGCCACGCCGGCGTCCTCGACGGTCGTGTACTGGTAGCGCATGGTGTTGCCGTTCGGGTCACGCACCTCGCGCAGCGCCCAGGAGAAGATGTTGCCCGAGTCGTCGGCCAGCACCGCCCCTTCGCCGCCGTACAACCAGCGGGAGCCGGACCTGTCGGTGACCTCCCAGCTGTAGTTCCTGGGCGAGTCGCCCTTGCGCAGGATGTGCGAGAACCGACCCTCGGTCCGCTGGTGGAACACCTTGTCGGCGGTACGTGGCCGCGCCGCTCCCCGGTGCGCCACCGGGGTCAGCTGATCTCCGGCGAACGTGTACGTCTCGGTCTCGTCCTCGGCGCTGTAACGGGGCACGCCCCAGCGCGTGTCGATCGCGATCGACGGCACCGACAGGTCCCAGCCCACGCCCATCCAGCCGTTGGCCGCCCCCGACGCGTACTCCACCGACAGTTGCGGCTGCATCTTCTCCCGGCCCGCGGGCACCTCGATCGGGTACGACAGCCGGGCCTCGCCCTGGTTGTCGGCCGTCGGCGCGGCGATCTGGTTCACTCCCGCCGACGGGTCGCCGGCCTCGATGCCCTTGATCTTCGTCGGATCGAAGGAGACCTGCTCGGGGCCTTCGGGGGCGTTCACCGTGGCGTTGACCATGTCGGTGAAGTGGTCGGTCTTGGAGACGATCAGCTGCTGCTCGGTGTCGATCGCCACCCGCACGAGGGGCCGCCAGCAGGTGCCCTGCTCGTCGAAGAAGAAGGTCCGCACGTCCTGCGGGGTCAGCCCGGCCGCCGTCAGCTTCGCCTCGTCGTACGGCAGGCTGATCGTGATGTCCTGCTCGAACTCGAACGGCGTCGGCGTGAACCGGTAACCGGCCCGCGGCGCCTCGGTGACATTGTCCATCCCGGCGCCCAGCACCGGCAGTTCCTCCGGGCTGAGCGGCGTGATGCCGATCTCGGCCGGCTCGTCCAGCGCCGCGCTGCCGATGTCCAGCCGGGCCTCGTCATGGGTGATCGTCTTGGCGCTCTCGCCGTCCGCGATGGTCGTGAACGGCTTCGGCACGGCCGCCTGCGGGCCGGCGGAGGGAGCCGAGGGCTGCTTCTGGAGACCTTGCGCCGGAGCGGGCGCGCCGGGGATGCATTCAGGGGCGACGGTCTCCGCGGCCGCGGGCTGGGGAGGCATCGACGCCAGCCCTGGCACTAACACGGCTAACCCTGTGATCACGCATAAGGCGCGTGAACGCATACTGATCACAATCACCACTCCAAGCTCGGGACATTGGCTGGGGGAGAGGGGGAGGAACGAGGGGGATGCAGGTGCGGTGCATAAAGGCGGCATAAGGTGACCGGTGCCGCGCCCCATCGATAACACCCATGCTCACTCGCTGTCCAGCCACCAGTTTCGTCACGCTCCGTCACGTAGCGCGACCGGGAGGCCCGTCATCTGCTGGATCGCCGACGAGACTCGCGTCACACCGCACGAATTGGCCACACCTGGCCACATCCCCGCGTGCGGCTGCGCTTCGGGACCGTGACAATCCGTACACGGCGGTCAGGGGGAGCGCCAGCGGTGGAGACCTCGGCGCCGGTCGGAACTTTTGACTCTTTTCGATGCTAGTTATTGACATTTCGCCGAAAAAGGCGCGTACTTCGATCGAAGATCGGTCTAACTACCCCCGTAACCGCACCAATCACGACGCGACCGGTTCAGGCCAAAACCGACGTCGCGCGCGAGCGCGTTCTCCCGAGCACCCGCAAGTCACCCTCACGCAAGCGTCACCGATTGGGGAACCATGACCGAGGTAGGCAGAGGCCTGGCGAAAAGCCTGCTCTCCCGGCGTGCCTTCACCACCTCCGCGGCTGCTGCCGCGCTGGCACCATTGGTCACAGCGAATCCGACCGCGACGATCCAGACCGGCACGACCGGCGCGACCATGGGCGCGGTCCGCCGCATCACCCTGTACGCGGAGCGGCTGGCGGACGGCCAGCTCGGCTACGGCCTTGAGCCCGGCAAGGCGACGATCCCCGGGCCGCTCATCGAGATGATCGAGGGCGACACCCTGGAGATCGAGATGGTCAACAACCTGGACGTGGCGGCGAGCCTGCACGTCCACGGGGTCGACTACGACGTGTCCAGCGACGGTACGCGGCTGAACGACGGCGTGGTCGAGCCCGGCGGCCGGCGCACCTACATCTGGCGCACCCACGCGCAGGGCCGGCGTGGCGGCGGCGCCGGCATCGAGCCCGGCAGCGCGGGCTACTGGCACTACCACGACCACGTGGTGGGCACCCCGCACGGCACGATCGGCATCCGGCAGGGCCTCTACGGCCCGCTGGTGGTCCGCCGGAAGAAGGACGTCAAGCCGGACAAGACGTTCACCGTCGTCTTCAACGACATGATGATCAACAACCGCCCCGCGCACCAGGCGCCGGAGTTCGTGGCCAAGGTGGGCGAGCGGGTGGAGTGGATCGTGATCACTCACGGCGAGTTCTACCACACCTTCCACATCCACGGGCACCGCTGGGCCGACAACCGCACCGGCCTGCTGGAGAGCCTGGAGGACCCGAGCCGGATCATCGACACCAAGATCACCGGTCCTGCCGAGTCGTTCGGCTTCCAGGTGATCGCGGGCGAGCGGGTCGGCCCGGGGGCGTGGATGTACCACTGCCACGTCCAGAGCCACTCCGACATGGGGATGGCCGGCATCTTCAAGGTGACCGACGCGAACGGGAACGTGCCAGGTCAGCCTGGTGGCGGTCACGAGGGCCACTGACGGCCGCACGCGACCGGCCCGGCCCCGAACGTGCCATGCCGTCATGCCCCACGCAGACCTCGAAACCCCGGACCGCGGATGTCCCCGAACGCGTCCGCAGCAGGTCCTGAGCCACTCTCGATCCCGAGGAGCAACGATGGGTCGAACAGACCGTTTACCGTTCCGATCACGCTTCTGGCGGCGCGTCCTGACAACGCTGTCGGTCGCCGTCCTGGTGCTCGGGCTGGCGCCCCCGGCCGTCGTGCCGGCCCTGGCCCAGGCCCCCGCCCCGGCCGCCAAGAAGGTCCCCGTCCGCGTGCTGGTCTTCAGCGGCCAGGCCGCGCAGCAGGACGACCCGGTACGGGCGGCCGCGACGGCGATCAGGGAACTGAGCAAGAAGAACGGGTTCTCCGTCGAGGAGGCCCAGGACCCGGCGGTCTTCACCGCCGACAACCTGGCCCGCTTCCGTGGCGTGGTGTTCCTGTCCGCCAAGGGCGTGACCCTGGACGAGGCGCAGCTCGCCGCCTTCCAGGCGTTCATCAGGGGCGGTGGCGGGTTCGTCGGCATCCGTGACGCCGCCCGCGCGCAGGTGGACTCGGCCTGGTTCACCGAGCTGATCGGCACCCGTCCCGTCGGCGCCCTCCCCATCGCGGAGAAGGTGACGGAGAGCGCGGCGAGCGCGGAGAACCCGCCGAACGAGACCAAGGACAAGGTGTTCGACGGGGACAACGACACCAAGTGGCTGGCCAGGACGCCGACCGCGTGGGTGCAGGGCAAGCTGGACAAGGCCGTCGCGGTGGCACACTACGCGCTGACGTCGGCCAACGACTTCGCCGGCCGGGACCCCAGGGACTGGACCCTCCAGGGCTCGCAGAACGGGACGACCTGGACGGATCTCGACAGGCGTACCGGGGAGACCTTCTCCCAGCGGTTCCAGACCAAGGAGTACGAGTTCGAGAACACCACGGCGTACCAGTACTACCGGCTCGACGTCAGCGCGAACAGCGGTGAGCCGCTGACCCAGCTCGCCGAGCTGCGGCTGTTCGGGCCCGACTCCGCGCCTCCCCCCGAGCCGAAGCCGCAGAAGGCCGTCGTGGACATCCTCGACCGTCAGCACCCGGCGAACGAGGGGCTGCCGCTCACCCTGTCGCGGACCGACAAGTGGCTGAGCTGGAACCCGAACCCGGTGGGCAAGGTCCACACGATCGCGCAGGTCGAGGAGTGGACCTACAACCCGAAGATGGACGGCAACGGCGCGTTCCATCCGGTCTCCTGGTGCCGTGACTACGACGGCGGCCGCTCCTTCTACACCGGCATGGGCGGCACCGCGGCCAGCTACACCGGCGACACGCAGTTCCGTTCGCACCTCGCCGGCGCCATCCGGTGGGCGACCGGCATCGTCAGGGGCGACTGCCAGGCGACCATCGCGTCCAACTACGCCGTGGAACGGCTGACCACGACGAACGCGCAGGGCCAGATGGACCAGATCGGCGAGCCGCACGGCCTGACCGTCGCGCCGAACGGCAAGGTCTTCTACATCGGCAAGGCGGCCTGCGCCACCGGCCCGATCCCCGACTGGAACGACCCGAAGGTGGGCCTCGGCTGCGGCACCATCCACCAGTGGGACCCGCGGGCCAAGCAGGTCAAGCTGCTGACCACGCTGCCCGTCATGGGCAACCGCGGCAGCGGCGACGAGCTGGTCAAGAACGAGGAGGGCCTGGTCGGCATCACCCTCGACCCGGACTTCGCGGAGAACGGCTGGATCTACGTGTACTGGATGCCGCACGCGTCGATCGACAAGAACCGGCGCATCGGCAAGCGTACGGTCTCCCGGTTCGACTACGACTCGCGGACCCAGACGATCGACCAGAGCAGCCGCAAGGACCTGCTGCAATGGGACACCCAGATCCACAGCTGCTGCCACGCGGGCGGAGGCATGACCTTCGACGAGTCCGGCAACCTCTACATCGGCTCCGGTGACAGCAACTCCTCCGGCGGATCCAGCGGTTACTCCGGCAACAACTGGACCCAGGACTACAAGGGCACCTCGTTCCAGGACGCCCGCCGTACCGCCGGGAACACCAACGACCTCAACGGCAAGATCCTGCGCATCCACCCCGAGCCCGACGGGACCTACACGATCCCCGAGGGCAACCTGTTCACCGGCAAGGAGGAGGGCGGCGGCAAGACCCGCCCGGAGATCTGGGTGATGGGCGTGCGTAACATCGCCCGGCTGCAGTGGGACAAGAAGAACGACTGGATCACGGCCGGCTGGGTCGGTCCTGACGCCTTCGGTCCGAGCGAGACGTGGGGACCGGCGAAGTACGAGACCGTGACGGTGCTCACCTCGGCCGGAAACCAGGGCTGGCCGTACTGCATGGGCGACAAGCAGCCCTACCGCGACCGCAGCAACAGCGACGCCACGCAGCCGGCCGGCTGGTACGACTGCGACAACCTGAAGAACACCTCGCCGCGCAACACCGGCCTGGTCGACATCCCGCCGGCGCGCAAGAACATGATCTGGTACTCGCCGCAGGGCGGCGGCCCGGTCTACCCGAAGCGGTCCGACGACAGCGGTCTCCCGACGTACAAGCAGGGCGAGGAGACCTTCACCATGCCCTACCTCAAGGGCGGCAACCAGGCGGTCATGTCGGGGCCGACCTACCACCGTTCCCAGGCCGACACGGAGAGCGGGGTCGCCTGGCCGGAGTACTGGGACAACAAGTGGCTCATCGGTGACGAGGGCAACAGCAACAACCGCATCGCCGTGACCGTGAACCCGGAGACCGCCAGGGAGGCGGGCCGGCCGGCCTTCGCCGAGGACCTGCGCACCATCATCCCGGGCGGCGTCGGCGCCAACCAGATCCAGTCGTGGATGGACGCCAAGTTCGGCCCCGACGGCGCGCTCTACCTGCTCGACTACGGCAACGGCTTCTTCAGCCTGCACGCCAACCAGAAGCTGGTCCGCGTCACCTACAAGGGCGGCCCGGCGACGCCGGACCCGGCCGCGGCCGTGGCGCGTCCCGCCCGGCAGAACGCCGACCCGAGGACGATGGCGTTCTCCAGCGCCCAGGCCGGCGGCGTGGCGTGGGAGTGGAACTTCGGCGACGGCAGCGAGGTGTCGACGGATCCCGCCCCGACCCACACCTACCCCGGCTTCGGCACCTACCAGGCGACGCTGAAGGTCACCTACGCCGACGGCGAGCAGGCCACCGGGAAGATCGTCGTCACGGTCGGCTGCGGCGCGCCCGACGCCCGGCCGACGGTGCAGTTCCTCGACACGCTCACCGGCGTGCGCAACAAGGTCGCCGCCGGCGGCTGCACGATCAACGACCTGATCGACGACGAGCGCGCCTGGAAGAACCACAACCAGTTCGTCAAGCACGCCCGGACCGTCGCGGACCAGCTCCTGGCGGACGGCGTCATCACCGCCCAGGAGGCGGAGGCCCTGCGCACCGCCGCCCGCCAGTCGGAGGTCGGGAACGTGAGCGGGTACGAGTCCATCTTCGACGGCACGGCGTCGTCGCTGATCGGCTGGACCCAGGCGCCGTCCGGGCGGTTCGACCTCCGGCCGGACGGCACGATCCGCAGCTCGGGTGGTCTGGGCATGTTGTGGTACTCCGACAAGGCGTACGCCGACTTCTCGGTCCGGCTGCAGTTCCGTGACAGCTCGCCCGACCCGACCCGCGCCAACAGCGGCGTCTTCGTCCGGTTCCCGGACCCGAGGACCCCGCTGGAGCAGCGTCCCGCAGGAAGCTGCGGCACGGTCGGCTCGGCGCGTACGTCGCCCGCGTGGGTCGCGATCTACTGCGGCCACGAGATCCAGATCTACGACGGCGACACGGGCGAGCCGCAGAAGACGGGCTCCATCTACAACTTCTCACCCAACGGCCTGGGCCGGGCCGGGGCGACCCCGAAGGGCCAGTGGAACGACTACGAGGTCCGGGTGGTCGGCCAGCACTACACGATCATCCGCAACGGCACGGTGATCAACGAGTTCGACAACACGCCGGGCAAGGAGTCGTCTCGCGCCGGTGACCCGCCCACGGACCTGCGCCAGTTCATCAGCGGGTTCGTCGGGCTGCAGAACCACGGCAACAGCGACGTGATCGACTTCCGCAACATCCGCGTGCGCGAACTCTAGGCCGGGTGCCGGGCGGGGGAGCGTACCCCGCCCGGCACCCCACCCAGCTCGGAAAGGTGCATCGACACATGCATGCCGAATCTCTCCCCTCTCTCGTGATCAGGACCTTACGTCGAGCGTCCGGAGCGGTGACGGCGCCGCGCCTGGCCGTGGTGCTGCTCGCCGTGGCGCTGCCCGCGCTCTTCCTCTCCTCTGTCCAGGCCGCCACGCAGCCCCGTATGTCCGGGACGCAGTCCACCGCCACACAGGTGGCCGGCGCGCGGGCGGCGGACCAGGTGCTCACCTGGACCGCCGACGACAGCATGACCGCGTACAAGTCGGTGCCGGAGTCCGCGACGGCGGGCCCCGCCACCATCGTCTTCGAGAACAGCACGGACACCGGCAACTCCACCGGCATGACGCACACGCTGACGTTCGACACCTCCACCCCCGGCTACAACCACGACGTCACCCTCAACATCATCGCCAGCCCCGTCGACGCCAACGGCGGCCGGCACACCGCCCAGGTCAACCTCACCCCCGGCAAGTACCGCTTCTCCTGCGTGATTCCCGGTCACGGCCAGATGGTCGGCGAACTCGTCGTCACCGAAGGCGGGGAGGAGGACACGACCGCACCGCAGGTCTCCGCGCAGGTGGCGGGCGACCAGGACGAGAACGGCGCCTACGTGGGCGCGGCGACGGTCACGATCTCGGCGAGCGACACCGAATCCGGGGTGGACACGGTCGAGTACGCGCTGGACGGCGGGCAGTTCGCGCCCTACACGGCCCCGGTGTCGGTCAACCAGCCCGGCGCGCACACGGTGACCTTCCGGGCCACCGACAAGGCGGGCAACACCTCGCCGGTGGCCTCGGTGGCGTTCACGGTGGTGGCGCCGCAGGAGGAGGACACCACGCCGCCCGAGGTCACCGGTGAGGTGACCGGCGACAGGAACGAGGAGGGCGAGTACGTGGGCGCGGCGACGGTCACGCTCACGGCGACCGACTCCGGCTCCGGCGTGGACACCGTGGAGTACTCGCTCGACGGCCAGCCGTACGCGGTCTACACGGAGCCCCTCTCGGTCGACCAGCCCGGCGCGCACAGCCTGTCGTACCGGGCCACCGACAAGGCCGGCAACACCTCGCCGGTGGGCACGGCGACGTTCACGGTGGCGCCCTCGCAAGGAGGGGACACCACCCCGCCGCAGGTCTCGGCGGTGCTGTCGGGCCAGCAGGACTCGGCGGGCAACTACGTCGGCTCGGCGACCGTGATGCTCTCGGTGAACGACACCGAGTCGGGGGTCGACACCCTGGAGTACTCGCTCGACGGCGGGCCCTACACCGAGTATCCGTCCCCCGTGTCCGTCACCCAGGCGGGCGCGCACACGCTGTCGTACCGGGCCACCGACAAGGCCGGCAACACCTCGCCGGTGGCGACGCTGAGGTTCACCGTGGTGCGTCCTGAGGACGACACCACGCTGCCGCAGGTGTCGGCCGCGCTCACCGGCAGCATGGACTGGGCGTGGAACTACGTCGGCTCGGCCACGGTCAAGCTGACGGCGAGCGACGTCGGGTCCGGGCTGGACACGGTGGAGTACTCACTCGACGGCCAGCCGTTCGCGGCGTACACGAAGCCGCTGACGGTGGACCAGCCGGGCGAGCACACGCTGTCGTACCGGGCCACCGACAAGGCCGGGAACATGGCGGTGGGCACGGCCACCTTCATGATCGTGGAACCCGGCGGCGAGTAGCAGGCGTGCGGTCGCCGATGCGCGCCGACCGCACGATGTCCGGGACGCTGGTGCTCCGCAACGCGTGGCGGAGCACCAGCTTCCGCAGCACCAGCTTCCGCAGCACCAGCTTCCGCAGCACCAGCTTCCGCAGCACCGGCTTCCGCAGCACCGGCTTTCGCAGCACCGGCTTTCGCGTCACCTGGAAGATGCGTGCGCCCTTGGCCGGGATGTGCCGCACAAGCTCGGTCACCGCAGCTGATCCGGGCTCATACCGCAGCGACGTCCGCATTCTTCGACATTCTGCCGCGCATGAAAAACTGCCGGACCCAGCGGCCGATGACGGGCCAGTCCTCGCCCCGGGTCCAGAAAAGGCGCAGCAGTTTCTCGCGGCGGCCCGACGGGTTGAACCACTGACGCAGCCCTTCGGCCGTGCCCTGCCACTCGGTGATGACCGGTCGCAGTTTGCCTTCCCATTCGGTCAACGCCGTTTCGAGGTCGTCCGGATGCCGCTGCAGCATGGAGCCGAGCAGATCCGCTCCCACCAACCCTGCCGAGACACCCATTCCGGCGTAGAGCGTAACGCACCATGCCGAATCACCCAGTAGAACCACCCGCCCTCGATGCCAGGAGTCCATCCGTACTTGTTCGGCCGAGTCGAAGAGGATGTCCTTCACCTTGTCGGCCTCGTCGAGGACAGCGCCGAGCAGTTTGCCCGTCGGGCGGTCGCCGAAGACCTGACGCAGCCGCTGGGCCGGAGGCAGGCGGAACTCGGAGTCGATGTCGTCAGTGCGGTACGTGAGCATGACCGTGGGGATCCGGTCCTGGAAACCGAACACCCACATCGCGCGGTCGTGGTCCGGTTCCAGCAGTACGGCGGTGTCTTCCTGCGCGAGGCCGGGCAGGGGCTTGGAGAGCTGGAAGGCACAGGTGATCCCGCCCAGTCGGTGCATGTAGCGCTCGTGCGGGCCGAACACCAGGCTGCGCACGGTCGACCTCAGCCCGTCCGCGCCGACGACCAGGCCGAACCGCTCGGTCACGGTGTCGCCGTTCGCGGTGTCGCGCAGGGTTACGGCGACGCCGTCGGCATCTTGCCGGATCTCTGTCGGGACGGTGGAGAAGCGGATCTCGACGTCGCCGGGCAACGCTTCGAACGCGGCGTTCTCGACGTCGCCCCGCAGCATCATGCGCGGACCGCCGGGAAGGTCGCCGAGGATGGCCGTGCTGGTCCGGTTGCCGCGGCGGTCGATCTCGTAGTGGACGGTGTCGGGGGCGCCGTGGTCCGGCACGCCCGGCCCCATGCCCAGCCGCTCGGCGCTCGCGCGCCCCGCTCCCCACAGCAGTACGAAGTAGCCCCCCGTTCGGCGCTGCTGTGCCCGTTCGACGATGATCGGCTCCCAGCCGATCTGACGCAACCGGATCGCCGTGGCCATACCGCTGATTCCCATTCCGACGATGAGTGCGCGTCGGCTCTGTGCGTTATTCATTTCTTCAGCATAGAAACTGATCGGCCATTTTTCGCATTCGTCCGGTAGGGCATATCTCATAGCCGAACGACCTCACGATTGCCGCCGCTGAATCGTCACAGATTGAAGCCCCGCCAGGCCTGGAGTTTGTCCGGATTGACTATCAGCCAAATATCGGTGACGCGGCGGTCGTGGACGGCGATGGCCATGACGCCATTGATTCCGCCGTTGGCGTGGGTGACCAATCCGGGGCGGCCGTTGACGCTTTCTTCGGTGATCTCCTGGGCGAAATTCTTCTCGCGCAGGCCGAGGAAATAGCGCGCCGCCTTCTCGGAGCCGGCGATCGGGCGCAGGGCCGCCCGGACCTTTCCTCCGCCGTCGGTGCGAACGCTCACCTGGGGGTCGAGCAGCTTGATCAGGCTGTCGAAGTCACCGTGCTCGCAGGCGTTCTTGAAGGCGGCGACGACGCTGCGATGCTGATGGGCATTGACGGTGAGGCGCCGGTCGCGCTGGAGGTGCCGCCTGGCCGAGGTGGCGAGCTGACGGCAGGCCTCCGGAGTACGTCCGACGATGTCGGCGATCTCAGGATGCGGCAGGTTGAAGATGTCGTGCAGGACGAAGGCGACCCGTTCGGCCGGAGTCACGGATTCGAGCATGACGAGTACGCCCATACTGACGGAGTCGTCGAGAGTTACCTGCTCGGCCGGATCGTCCTGCTGGGTTTTCGCGGCGCTGGACCACCGGGCGTCGCCGGGAAGAGGGTCAGGAAGCCAGTCGCCGACGTACCTTTCCCGGCGCGCCCGGGCCGAGCTGAGCTGGTCCAGGCAGATCCTGCTGGTCACCCGCACGAGCCAGGCGATCTGCGATTGGATGGCGCGCTGTGCTTCGTCCGAGAGGGCATACCACCGCGCGTAGGCGTCCTGCACGACGTCCTCGGCGTCGTGGGTGGAGCCGAGCATTCTGTACGCGAGATTCAGCAAGGTGACGCGATCGTCCGGCGTCACGGTGGCGCGTTCGTCGAGGATCGAAGTCAGGGGGAGTGCGGCCTGCCCCCGGTAGCGTGGCATGACGGCTCTCCTTCCGCGGTTCACGTGGCGAACCACCCGAGATCACTGTTTCTCCCCGTGTACCGAGGCTATGCCGCTGTACACCGCATTCATCCAGGACCGCGGCAAAGATGGATCTTCCCGATCCGTCTGTCCTGTCTGGCCGTCATCGGCTCTTGTGGCTGTTGAGCCAGTTGATGACGTCAGTGGCCGCGCCGCCTTCGTCGTGCGGGGTCAGCACGGAGTAGTGGTCCTTGCCCGGGTAGACGCGGAGCTTGACCGCGGTGCCGGCCGCGCGGGCGTCGTGAGCCGCCTGCTTGGTCACGGCGATCTTGATGGACGGGTCCTGATCACCTTGGAGCAGCAGCATCGGGCCGGGGGTCTTTCCGCGAGGCACGCTCTGCGCGTCCAGCAAGGGCTGCAGCTTCAGCGCGGCCTGCGGGGTCTGAGGCGTGAACTGGAAGTCGTTCAGCTTGTCGCCGAGGTCGGTGGAGAAGTACTCCCAGATTTTCGCGGTGCACTCCTTCTCGGCTACAGGCAGCATGCGCATGGCCTGGTCGCCGAGGTAGTCGTCGTACCGCAAGCCGGGGTGCAGCGTTTTCAAACCCTGCAGCGCCAGCAGATAGAAGCCGCGGTCCACCGGGCCGGGCGAACCGTAGTTGTAGGCCTGACCGACGTCGGTCACCGGTGCCATCCCGACCGTGCCCCGGAAATCGAGGCCCCGGCCCCAGGTCTTGGAGAGTTCCCCGGCGGCGATGGCGGCCTGCCCGCCCTGGGAATGCCCGACGGCGAACCACGACTTCGACAGCGAGGGCTCGGCCTGGATCGCGGCGCGAACGGCATCGATCATGCCACGGCCTTCGCTGTCAGCCACGATGTAGGGATGCTCACCAGGGGTGCCCAGGCCCTCGTAGTCGGTCGCGGCCACCGCATAGCCGGCCTTGAGCAGTTCGACGATGAAACCGCTGTAGCCGTACAGGTCGACCTTGCCGTCCTTGTTCGCCGTGGTGGACGGAGCGCACTGGTCGCTGGTGCCGGAGGACCCGTGCCCCCACGACACCACGGGCCAGCCTCCCTTGGGCACCTTGCCTTTCGGCTTGAGGAGCACCCCACTGACCACGATGTCATCACCGTTCAGCGACCGGGAGCGATAGGTGAGCCGATCCGCCCGTCCGGCCACCGACGCCAGCGCCGGGTCCAAGGCGGCGAGGGCCTTGGCCGAGATCAGCTCCCCTGCGCCCTGGGGTCCGGTTGCCGCGTGTGCCTGCGCCGCAGGCCGCTGCGCGGTCACGGTCTGTTCGCCGCTGCTCTGGGCGGCGAGCGGCGTTCCCGCGGCAAGTGCCGCGGTCACGGCCGCCCCGAAGGCGAGACTGCGAAACTTCGTTGCTTGCATCGATGACACTCCCCGATCGCTCCCGGCCGTTGCGGCAGGCCAGGAGTACTGATGGCTACGACTGTCTCGACGACAGGGACGGGACCGGTGTGATGATTCACCTCGAACTGTGAGCGAGGCCACACGCGAAGAGGCCTGTAGCGGCAGTCCGTCCCCGTGGTGGGAAGCTGGGTGTTCTCGCCGGCGCTCGCGGATGGGGGCATGCGACGCGAGACCAGAGGGGGTCGGCAGGTGCGAAACTCGCCGGACGATGAGGCTGACTGCGGGTCAGGTCTCGACCTGCATCTCGACCTGACCCGCGACCGCGGGGCCGGACGGTCGCTGGAGAGCGCCCTGCGCGAGGCCGTGCGACGGGGGCGGCTGACCGCGGGCACCCGGCTGCCCGGCACCCGTACCCTCGCCGCCGACCTCGGCTTGTCCAGAGGCACGGTCGTCCAGGCATACACGCAGCTCATCGCTGGAGGGTGGCTGACAGGCGTGCGCGGATCCGGCACCCGGGTGGCCGACGTGCTGCCGGAGTCCGGTACCAGCCAGGCCGCCGACCACGCTCCTCCGGAGCCGGGCGTCACGGCCCTCGGCGACCTGCGTCCCGGCCGGCCCGACGTCAGCGCCTTTCCGCGCGCGGACTGGGTCGCCGGCGTCCGCCGGGTGATGTCGGCGATGGAGTCCGAGCAGCTGGGTTACCCCGATCCGGCAGGCATGCCCGTGCTGCGCTCGGCAGTCGCCGAGTACGTCTCGCGGACCCGTGGAGTGTCTGCGAGCGCCGGATCGACGGTGATCACCGCCGGGTTCACCCAAGCGCTCGCGCTGCTCGCGCGCACCTTCCGTGCTCTCGGCGCCCGGAGCGCGGCCACCGAGGACCCGGGATTCGCGGTGCACCGCGAACTGCTGGCCGCGGCGGGGATCGATCCGGTGCCGCTGGCGGTGGACGCTGGTGGGTCCGATCCGGCGCACTTGCCGGATGACACGGGGTTCGCGCTGCTCACTCCCGCGCACCAGCACCCGTGGGGCGTCGTGCTGGCGCCCGGGAGGCGCTCGGCGTTCATCGACTGGGCCCGGCGGAACGACGCCTACGTGATCGAGGACGACTACGACGGCGAGTTCCGCTACGGCCGGCAACCGGTTGGCGCGATGCAGCCGCTGGCACCCGACCGGGTGATCTACGCGGGCAGCACCAGCAAGACCCTGGCCCCGGGGGTGCGGCTCGGCTGGCTGGTGGTGCCCGCCTCCCTGCGCGGCCCGCTGCTACGGACCGTGCGAGAGACCGGCTCGGCGCCACCGGTGATCGATCAGCTCGTGCTCGCTGACCTGCTCTCCCGCGGGAGCTACGACCGGCACGTACGGCGGGCCCGGCTGGCTTACCGGCGGCGCCGCCAGGAGCTGGCCGAACGGCTTGCGGTGGTCACCGACGCACCGCTCACAGGCGTCGCCGCCGGGTTGCACACGCTACTGCCGCTCGCCTCGGAAGCCGCCGAACGTGAACTGGTCGCCACGGCGGAGCGCTCGGGCCTGCTCCTGCAGGGCTTGCACACGGCGGACTACTGGTATCCGACAGACCAGGAGCGGCCCGCCGCCCTGCTCATCGGCTACGCCACACCGCCGCAGCACGCTTGGCGTCAGACACTCGACCTGCTGGTCTCGCTGGTCAGCGGCCTGTCAGGAACAAGCGGGTAGGGGTGCCACCGGCGAACGCCGCGAGCGGGCACCCACTCCCGGGACGGCCGCCGGCCGGCCTCAGGACGGACGGGGGACGCGGCGGTCACGGCGGGCCGCGAGCTCCTCGTCGCCGACGTAGCTGAGCATCGGCTCACCGGGCACGCAGAACATGACCACGACGAACCGGCTCCACCGGTCGGACAGGTTGTTGGCCGCCTGGTAGTGGATGACGTCGCCGCCGGGCTCCCAGAACGCCTCGCCCGTGCGGATCACCCGTTCCGGCTCACCCTCAAGCTCGAAAATCACCTCCCCTTCGATCATGTACCCGTAAACCGGGCCCGAGTGCCGGTGTGGCGGGGAACCGGAGTCGCCGGGCGGCAGCTCGATGAGCACAGTCATCGCATGGGCAGGATCGGGAAGCTGGAGCGGCGTCCCGTCAAGAAGCAGAGTGAGTTCGGAATTGCTTTTCAGATCCATGCCATCGACGCTAGGCGGAGAACGGACCAGTGAACTAGTCCACTTGTCGGCTTCCTGGCTGTACCACTTGCCTCAGCCGAGCGGACGGTCCGCCCTTCTCCTGTGGCCACCGCACCGGCTGATTCCCGCGGTGTCCGCCTCACACAGGAACGCCCCTACGTCGTCGTAGAGGTATGAACGTCACGCACCCCTGGGCTGTCCGCCGTCGTTCCGTCCGTCATGTCTGAGCCCGGACGGCCCTGGCGCCGGCTCTGCGTGGGCATCAGCACGATCGTGAGCGAGCGGCGGCTGCTGACCGCGGTCGCTGAGCGGTTGCTCGGCTCGGCGCGGGAAGCCGAGGACGTGGTACAGGAGACTTATGCCCGCTGGTACGCGATGCCAGAGGACCTGCAGGACGAGGCCGGCTGGCCCACCGCATGGCTCACCAGCGTCGCGAGCCGCCTGTGCTTCGAACGACTGAACGGGGCGAGGGTGAGTCCGCCCCTCCTGGCCGAATCCCGTCACCCTGGCGAACGCGCGCCCCGTGGCGGGCCGATGACGCCCTGGGTGCCCGTCTACCGGTATGACCGCATCGTCCAGGCGTTCAAGAGGGCTTGCGAGGGAACGGACGGCGTCGGCGAGTTGACCGTACTGCTCGCTCCCGACGTCACCCTGATCACGGACGGCGGCGGCCGGGTACGCGCACCTGTCCGGCCGGTCACCGGAGCCGAGCAGGTCGCGCGTTTCGTCGTCTGCCTGTTCGGCGGGCAGGACGACGTGACCTTGGTGGAGGCGTCGATCAACGGCGGGGCGGGGCTCGTCGTCCGCGTGGCCGGCACCACGGCCGCGGTCGTCATGCTGCACACCTGCGACGACAGCATCCAGGACGTGTGGATCGTGATGAATCCCGAAAAACTCCGCGCGTGGCAGAAACACGAGGACCCCCCGCAGGACACAACGCGGACACGATGACGCGGGCCCGCGTCCCTCTCGACCGACTGGGCCCGCGATGCCCCATCAGCCCCACAAGACGGAATAGGCTCGTGCGGTAAGTCTGCCGGGGCGAGCGTTAAGGGGACCGGGTGAGCAAGTCGTTCGTGCATCTGCACGTGCACACCGAGTACAGCATGCTGGACGGTGCGGCCAAGCTGAAGCCGCTGTTCAAGGAGGCCGAGCGGCTGGAGATGCCGGCGATCGCGATGAGCGACCACGGCAACATGTTCGGTGCGTACGAGTTCCAGAAGGTCGCGGCGGGTTCCCCGGTCAAGCCGATCATCGGGATCGAGGCGTACGTGGCGCCGCACAGCCGGTTCGTGAAGAAGCCGGTGTTCTGGGGGCAGCGCGCGGAGACCGGCGTGGCGGACGGCGAGGGTGGTAAGGACGTCTCCGGTGGCGGCCGGTTCACCCATATGACGATGTGGGCCAAGGACGCCGACGGGCTGCGCAACCTGTTCCGGCTGTCGTCGCTGGCCTCGTTCGAGGGCTACTACTCCAAGCCCCGCATGGACCAGGACCTGGTCTCGCAGCACGCGTCCGGGATCATCGCCACGACCGGTTGCCCGTCCGGCGCGGTGCAGACCAGGATCCGGCTCGGCCAGTACGACGAGGCCGTCAAGGTGGCCGGCGAATACCAGGAGATCTTCGGCAAGGAGAACTACTTCCTGGAGCTGATGGACCACGGCATCGACATCGAGCGTGACGTACGCGAGGATCTGCTCCGGCTGGCCAAGCAGCTCAACATCCCGCTGCTCGCCACCAACGACTCCCACTACGTGACCGAGGACCAGGCCGACGCGCACGACAGCCTCCTGTGCGTCGGCGTGGGTAAGAACAAGGACGACCCCAACCGGTTCCGGTTCAACGGGTCCGGCTACTACCTCAAGTCCGCCGACGACATGTACCGCCTGTTTCCCGAGCTGCCGCAGGCGTGCGACAACACGCTGCTCGTGGCCGAGATGATCGGCGACTACGGCGACGTGTTCAAGCAGGTGGACCGGATGCCGGACTACCCGGACGTGCCCGAGGGGGAGACACAGGAGTCCTGGCTGCGCAAGGAGTGCGAGCAGGGCCTCGTCATGCGGTACGGCGAGCCGGTGCCCGCCGAGGTGATGGAGCGCTACGAGACCGAGATGAAGGTCATCGGCCCGATGGGGTTCTCCTCCTACTTCCTCGTGGTCGCCGACATCTGCAAGTACGCCCGCGACAACGGCATCCCGGTCGGCCCTGGACGAGGGTCGGCGACCGGCAGCATCGTGGCGTACGCCACCCGCATCACCGAGCTGGACCCGCTGGAGCACGGCCTGCTGTTCGAGCGCTTCCTCAACCCCGAGCGGATCAACCCGCCCGACGTCGACCTCGACTTCGACGACCGCCAGCGCGACCGCATGGTGGCCTACGTCACCGAGAAGTACGGCAGCGCGTTCACCGCGCAGGTGAACACGTTCGGCACCATCAAGGCCAAGGCCGCCGTCAAGGACGCCAGCCGGATCCTCGGCTACCCGTTCGCGATGGGCGACAAGATCACCAAGGCGATGCCGCCGGACGTCATGGGCAAGGGCGTCCCGCTCGCCGACATGTTCAACGAGGACCACCCGCGCTACAACGAGGGCACCGAACTGCGCGCCCTGTACGAGAACGACCCCGACGTGCGCAAGGTCATCGACACCGGCCGCGGCATCGAGGGGCTGATCCGCGGCACCGGCGTGCACGCCGCCGCCGTCATCCTGTCCTCCACCCCGCTGCTCGACCTGATCCCCATGCATAAACGGGACAAGGACGGCGTCGTCATCACCGGGTTCGACTACCCGTCGTGTGAGGACATGGGCCTGGTCAAGATGGACTTCCTGGGCCTGCGCAACCTGGGCATCATCGACCACGCCATCAAGATCATCAAGCAGAACCGGGGCGTCGAGCTCGACACCCTGACGATGGAGCTCGACGACGCCAAGACGTACCAGCTGCTGGCCCGCGGCGACACGCTCGGCGTGTTCCAGCTCGACGGCGGCCCCATGCGCTCGCTCCTGAAGCTGATGGAGCCGACCCGGTTCGAGGACATCGCCGCCGTGCTCGCCCTCTACCGGCCCGGCCCGATGGCGGCCAACGCGCACACCAACTACGCCCACCGCAAGAACGGCCGCCAGGACATCGAGCCGATCCATCCGGAGCTGAAGGAGGCGCTGGAGCCGATCCTCGGGCCGACCTTCCACCTGCTCGTCTACCAGGAGCAGATCATGGCGGTCGCCCGTGAGCTGGCCGGCTACTCGCTCGGCGGCGCCGACCTGCTGCGCCGCGCCATGGGCAAGAAGAAGCCCGAGATCCTGGCCAAGGAGTTCGCGAACTTCCAGGCCGGCATGCGCGGCAACGGCTACAGCGACGAGGCCATCCAGGCGCTGTGGGACGTCATGCTGCCCTTCTCCGGGTACGCGTTCAACAAGTCCCACACCGCCGGCTACGGACTCGTCGCCTACTGGACCGCCTACCTGAAGGCCAACTACCCGGCCGAGTACATGGCCGCCCTGCTCACCTCCGTGGGTGACGACAAGGACAAGGCGGCCGTCTACCTGGCCGAATGCCGCAAGATGGGCATCCAGGTGCTCCCGCCGGACGTCAACGACTCCCAGCTCGACTTCGTCGCGGTCGGCGACACGCAGGTGCGGTTCGGGATGGGCGCGGTCCGCAACGTCGGTGAGAACGTCGTGGACGGCATCGTGAAGGCCCGCACGGAGAAGGGCCGCTTCACCGACTTCAACGACTTCCTCGCCAAGGTGCCGCTCACCGCCTGCAACAAGCGCGTCATCGAGTCGCTGATCAAGGCGGGCGCGTACGACTCCATGTCCCACCCGCGCAAGGGCGTGCTCATGATCCACGAGCAGGCCGTCGAGTCCGTCATCGACATCAAGAAGAACGAGGCCCACGGCCAGGACTCGCTGTTCGGCGGGATGGACGACGCCGGCGACGACGCGGCGTTCACGATCGCCATCCCCGACATGGAGTGGGACAAGAAGACCAAGCTCGACTTCGAGCGGGAGATGCTCGGCCTGTACGTGTCGGACCACCCGCTGGCCGGCACCGAACGGCTGCTCGCCCGCAACCGGGACACCACGATCGTCGACCTGCTCGACTCCGGGCGCGACGACCGCGGCGACGTCCGCGTGGCCGGACTGGTCACGAAGGTGGACCGGCGGGTGAACAAGGCGGGCAACACATGGGCCATCCTCACGGTGGAGGACATGGACGCCGCCGTGGAATGCCTGTTCTTCCCCCGCGCCTACGAGCTGTACGGGCCTGAGCTGCGGCCGGACATCGTGGTGTCGGTCGGCGGCCAGATCAACAACCGCGACGGCGCCATCAGCATCTTCGCGAACGAGATGACCATCATCGACGTGTCCGGCGTCAGTGAGTCCGGCGCTCCGATCACCCTGCTGCTGCGCGAGGAACGCATCACACCGACCCTGCTGGACGAGCTGCGGCAGGTCTTGAAGATGCACCAGGGCCAGGTGCCGCTGCAGGTCAACCTGCGCCGGCCGGCGGGCAAGGTCATGGTGATGGCGCTGCCGGAGTGGCCGGTCAACGCCGAGCCGAGTTTCGCCGCCGACATCAAGGCGCTGCTCGGGCCGGAGGCGCTTTCCCTGTGAACCGGCGGATGGGAGAAGGTCGCCCACGCCGCTGGAAAATCGCTGTAACCGGCGTCCAATGAAGCATTGAGGCGCCCTCCGTGGCAGCGCCGGCGACGCAAGTGGCGCCGGTGCTGCCACGGGCGAATGGCCGGTGGAAACGGTGCGTGACAGGGCGGCGGTCTCCACGGGCCGGGTGCGGGAAAAGACGTTCAAGCGCGTTTGAACCGGGTTTGCAGAAGCCCGGCGCAGGCTTCGCAGCATGAAACAGCACACCGCGTTCTTATCCCGCACCCTCCGTTCGATGCTGGCGGTTCCCGTCGTCGCCCTGGGCGTGGTCGCGCTCTCCGCGACGCAGGCGTCGGCGGTCTCCCGCCCGGCCATCGTCGCCGCGGCCCAGGACCAGCTCGGCAACTCGTCGCGTAATCACGAATCGCCGATGGGCAGCGGCTGCAACTACTACACCGGCTATTTCCGTACGTGGAAGCCCGCCGGCGGCTGCCCGTCGAGTGACGGCGTCCAGTGGCGCGACAGCGACTGGTGCGCCGACTTCGTCAAATACGTCTGGCAGCGGGCCCGCGTTCCGCACGCCAACGTGCCCGAGACCGGCGGCGGCATACTCACGGGATGGGCGTCGTCGTTCAAGGACTACGGCGTCAAGTACGGAACGTGGCACACCCGCGGCAGCGGCTACACGCCCCAGCCCGGTGACTCCATCGTCTTCGACTGGGACCAGAGCGGCGACATCGACCACGTCGGCATCGTGAGCTCGGCGAACGGGAGCACCGTCTACACGATCGAGGGCAACAGCGGCGACCGGATCAAGGCCAACTCCTACAGCCGCTCCAACATCGACATCGTGGGCTACAGCGCTCCCGTCGGAGGGACCTCCGAGGAGCCGAGGGACGGCAACAGCGTGACGGGCGACCCGTACGCCGACCTGCTCACCGTGGACGCCGCCGGCAAGTTGATGCTCTACAGCAACAACTTCGTCCGCGACAACGGTCAGCCGTATACCGGTAGTGAGCCACGCGAGGTCGGTCACGGGTGGGGCGGTTTCGCCAGGACCATTCCCGCCGACATCACCGGCGACGGGTACACGGATCTGCTGGCGGTGAATTCGGCCGGGAAGCTGATGCTGTACAGCAACAACATCGTTCGCGACAACGGCCAGCCGTACACGGGCAGCGAGCCTCGCGAAGTGGGCCACGGATGGGGCGGTTTCTCGAACGTCATTCCCGCTGACGTCACCGGCGACGGATTTACGGATCTGCTCACCGTGGACACTGCCGGCAAGTTGATGCTCTACAGCAACAACTTCGTCCGCGACGACGGCCAGCCGTTCACCGGCAGCGAGCCTCGCGAGGTCGGCCACGGTTGGGGTGGTTTCTCGAAGATCATGCCCGCCGATGTGACCGGGGACGGTTTCACGGATCTGCTGGCGCTGGATTCGGCCGGGAAGCTGATGCTGTACAGCAACAACTTCGTCCGCGACGACGGCCAGCCGTTCACCGGCAGCGAGCCTCGCGAGGTCGGCCACGGATGGGGCGGTTTCTCGAAGGTCATTCCCGCTGACGTCACCGGGGACGGTTTCACGGACCTGCTCGCGGTGAATTCCGCCGGGAAGCTGATGCTCTACAGCAACAACTTCGTCCGCGACAACGGTCAGCCGTTCACCGGCAGCGAGCCTCGCGAGGTCGGCCACGGCTGGGGCGGCTTCGCCCAGATCCTGGCCTGACCGCTTCCCCGCCCGTGCCGGCCCAGGCGGCCGGCACGGGGCCCTCCTCATCACTCGTGGAGCAACCCATGCGACCTGCCCTCATCCGATCCCTGACCGGCCTGCTTGTCTCCCTGTGCCTCTCGGTGCCCGTCACCTTGATGGCTTCGGCTCCCGCGCACGCCGCGGACACCGTGCCCTGCGACAGGAACGGAACCACTTCGGCCGACGCCAGCATGGCGACGCGGTTGAACAGAGAATTACCCGGTGACCTGCGCGGCTCGATGACGGCTTACCGGGTGTCCTGCGCCCGCGTCATCATCGCCACCGTGAAAAGCCGGGGCCTGCCGGTCCGGGCCGCGCAGATCGCCATCACCACCACCATCGTCGAATCCACCATCCGCAACCTGACCTACGGCGCCGACGACAGTGTCGGGCTTTTCCAGCAGCGTCCTTCGCAGGGCTGGGGAACGGTCGACCAGATCCTGAACCCGGTCTACGCGACGAACAAGTTCCTCAGCAAGATGCTCCGGTTCGACTGGCGCAACGATCCCATCGGCAAGGTCTGCCAGCAGGTGCAGGTCTCCGCCTATCCCAACAGGTACACGGAAGAGACGCCGGACGGTGTGGCCATCGCGAACGCGGTGTGGTCGATGTCGGAGCCCGCGGAGTTGCCCGGCAACAGTGTGACGGGTGACCCGTACGCCGACCTGCTCACCGTGGACCCGGCCGGGAAACTGATGCTCTACAGTAACAACTTCGTTCGCGACAACGGTCAGCCGTACACGGGGAGTGAGCCTCGGGAAGTGGGCCACGGGTGGGGTGGTTTCGCGCGGACCATTCCTGCGGATGTCACTGGGGACGGGTTCACGGATGTGCTCGTGGTGAATTCGGCCGGGAAGCTGATGCTGTACAGCAACAACATCGTTCGCGACAACGGCCAGCCGTACACGGGGAGCGAGCCTCGGGAAGTGGGCCATGGCTGGGGCGGTTTCTCGAAGGTCATTCCCGCTGACGTCACCGGCGACGGATTCACGGACCTGCTGGCGCTGGATTCCGCCGGGAAGCTGATGCTCTACAGCAACAACTTCGTCCGCGACAACGGCCAGCCGTTCACCGGCAGCGAGCCTCGCGAGGTCGGCCACGGCTGGGGTGGTTTCGCCAGGATCATTCCTGCGGATGTGACCGGGGACGGATTCACGGACCTGCTGGCGCTGGATTCCGCCGGGAAGCTGATGCTCTACAGCAACAACTTCGTCCGGGATAACGGTCAGCCGTATACGGGCAGCGAGCCTCGTGAGGTCGGTCACGGCTGGGGCGGTTTCTCGAAGGTCGTTCCCGCCGATGTCACCGGCGACGGGTTCACGGATCTGCTGGCGCTGAATTCGGCCGGCAAGTTGATGCTCTACAGCAACAACTTCGTCCGGGACAACGGCCAGCCGTACACGGGTAGCGAGCCTCGGGAAGTCGGCCACGGCTGGGGCGGCTTCGCGCAGATCATGGCCTGACCGTAAAGAAAGGCGCGAGGACCCGGCACAGGCCGGGTCCTTCGCGCTGTCCGGCGCCGCCTCTGGAAAGCCTCACCGCCCTGCCCATAGGGTTTGGTTCAAGGTCCGCCGAACCCTGTGGGGGGAAACCGATGGAGTTCCGGCTCCTGGGTCCGGTCGAGGTGTGGCACGACGGGCGGCAGGTCGCTCTCGGGGGCCCCAAGCCGCGCGCTCTGCTCGCCACCCTGCTCCTCGACGCCGGCCGCGCGGTCGGCGTCGAGCGGCTGATGGAGGCGATCTGGCAGGAGAACCCGCCGCCCACTGCGCGTGGCGTGCTGCAGACCTATGTCGCCTCGCTGCGCCGGGCCTTCGACGGCGCGGGCCTGCCGGAGATCATCGCCTCGCACCGCGTCGGCTACCTGGCCCAGATCCCACCCGACGCCCTGGACAAGGACGTCTTCGAGCGGCTCGTGGAGCAGGGACGGCAGGCGGCGCGCACGGGAGGCCACCAGGAGGCGGCCGGCCTCTTCCGTACGGCGCTGGCCCTGTGGCGGGGCCCGGCCCTGGGCGGGACCGGTGACACCGGCCTGCGCCCGGACGCCATCAGGCTGGAGGAGTTGCGGCTCGCGGTGCTCGAAGAGCGGATCGCGGCCGACCTGGCGGCCGGCGGGGTCGAGGGGCTGATCGACGAGCTCACCCGGCTGGTCGCGGTCCATCCCATCAGGGAGCGGCTGCGCCGGGACCTCATGGTGGCGCTCTATCGGGCCGGCCGGCAGGCGGACGCGCTCACGATCTACCAGCAGGGCCGGCGGGCGCTGATCGAGGAGCTGGGCATCGAGCCGGGGCCGGACCTGCGGCGTACGTACGAGGCGATCCTGCACTCCGACCCCGCGCTGCTGGGCGCGGCCAGAACCGTCGCGCCCCGGCAACTGCCCTCCGCGCCCCCCGACTTCACCGCGCGCGAGGAGGAGCTGGCCGCCTTACGCGACCGGCTCACCAGGCCGAACACCACGCCGGTCTGCGTGATCTGCGGGCAGGGCGGCATCGGCAAGTCCGCCCTGGCGCTGCATGCCGGACACGAGCTGGCGCGCTTCTACCCCGACGGCCAGCTCCACGTGCAACTACGCGGTACGACGCACACCCCGGCCAACCCGGCGGAGATCCTGGGCCGCCTCCTGCGCGAACTCCAGCCACCCGGCACGCAGCTCCCCTCCACCCTGGAAGAACGCGTCAACCACTACCGGACCCTGCTGGCCGGCCGGCGCAAGCTGATCGTGCTGGACGACGCCGGCTCCGAGGCGCAGGTACGACCCCTGCTGCCCAGTGGTCCCGGCTGCGGCGTGATCATCACCTCCCGCAACCGCCTGGCGGGACTGGACGGCGCCACCCTCATCGACCTGGGCGTCCTGCCTCCCGAGGCCAGCGTCGAGCTGCTGGCCCAGATCGCCGGACAGGAGCGGATCACCGTCGACCTCGACGCGGCCCGGCACATCGTCGTGCGCTGCGGTGGCCTGCCCCTCGCTCTGCGCATCGCCGGCGCCCGGCTGGCCTCACGACGTCAATGGTCGGCCCGGCGCCTGGCCGACCGGCTGGAAGACGAACAGCACCGGCTCGACGAACTGGCCGCAGGAGACCAGGAAGTGCGGGCCAGCATCGCGCTCAGCTACGCCATGCTGCCCGACGCGGAGAAGACGGCGCTGCGCCGGCTCGGGCTGCTCGGCCTGCCCGGCTTCCCTCTCTGGGTCGCCGCGACGGCGCTGGAGACCGGCCCGCGCCAGGCCGAGCAGCTGCTGGAGCATCTCGTGGACGCCTCGCTGCTGGAGGAGGCGGACGTGGACGCGGCTGGCCAGGCCCGTTACCGGCTGCACGACCTGATCCGGCTGTTCGCCACCGAACGCGCGCACGCGGAGGAGCCGGCGGAGGAGCTGACGGCCACGGTCGGCAGGGTCCTGGGCGGCTGGTTGTGGCTGATCGAGCGGCTGAGCCAGGCCGCCCCCACCGGGGCGATCCCCATGCGCGCCGCGCCCGGCCTGGCCCGTCCGGTGGACGACGAGGCCACCAGGCCGGCGCTGGCCGATCCGCACGCCTGGTTCCGCAGCGAGGAAGAGGCCCTGATCGCCAGCGTGGAGCTGGCGGCGGCCATGGAACTGGACGAACTGGCCATCCAGCTCGCCTGCGCCGTCTCGGCGGCGGCGTTCGAAGGCAGCCAGTACATCTTCGACGACCCGTTCGCGGCCTGGCGCCGGATGAACGACGCGGCGCTCTCGGTCGCCAGGCGGATGGACAACGTCCCGGGCGAGGCGGCCCTGCTGGCCGGCTTGGGCCACCTCTACTATGCGCGGGACTCCTTCGCCGAATCCCGCCAGTATCTCGGCCAGGCACTGTCGCTGTTCCGTACCGCCAAGGACGTCCGGGGGGAGGCGACCACCCTCGCCGGGCTCGGCGAGGCCTGCCGCGAGCAGGGATATCTCGCCGAGTCCCTGCACTTCCTCGCTCAGGCAGGGACGCTCCTGCACGACCTCGCCGACACGGCGGCCCTGGCGCACGTCAAACGGCTGTCGGGCACGGTACGCCTGGAACGCGGGGACTATCCGGCGGCCTGGGCGGATCTGACCGCTTCGCTGGAGCTCTACCAGCAGGTGGGCAACCGCCGCGGCGCCGGGCTGACCCTGCGCAGCATCTCCCTGTACCACCGGGCCAGGGGCGAGCACGACAAGGCCGCGGAGCTGTGCGAGCAGGCGCTGGAGATCTTCCGTCCGCTCGGCGACCGGCTGATGGTGGCCTACTGCACCCGTTCGCTGGCCAAGGCGTGGCTCCGGCTCGGCAAGCACGACCAAGCGCGGCAACCGCTGGAAGACGTGCTCGCCACCATGCGCGCCCTGCAGGATCGCTGGGGCGAGGCCTGCACCCTGCGCACGCTCGGTGAGCTCGACCTGGCCGAGGGGCGGCTGTACGAGGCCAAGAGCCGGCTGGAGGAATCACTGGGGCTGTGGGAGACGCTGCGGATCCGCCCCTTCCAGGCCCGTACCCAGCGTGACCTGGCGCTGGTGCACCGGGCGTTCGGCGACGACGTCACCGCCGAGGCCATCTGGTCGCAGGCGCTGGAGACGTTCCGATTACACGGCTGCCGTGAGTACGACGAGCTGCTGAAGGACAAGCCCTACTGATCGTTTGCAGCGTTTTTGGAGCAGACCGCCGCACCATGGCGTTGACGTCTCAGGTCAGAGCGTCCATGGCCGGCAACGGAGGGCTCCATGCGGGAGATCGTGTTCCTGTCCGATTCGCGGATCGCCGAGGTCCCCGTCAAGGAATGTGCGGAACCACTGGTGGATCTGCGTACCTTGGAGGCCGTCCGGGTGGATCCGCGCCTCGCCGACGAGGCGAGTGCGTACGCGCACGTCCGGCAGAGCGTGGCCGACCGCCTGGTCGTCGCGCAGACGCGACTGCCGCGCGAGCTGCGCTTCCTGATCATCGAGGGCTTCCGCCCCGCCGCCCTGCAGCGGCGCTACTTCGCCTCGGCCGTCACCCGCCAGCGGGCCGCGCATCCGGACTGGGACGACGCCCGCGCCCGGATCGAGGCGAGCAGGTACGTCTCTCCGCCCGAAGTCGCCCCCCACTCCACCGGCGGCGCGGTCGATCTGACCCTGCGCACTTCCGGCGGCGTCGAGCTGGACATGGGCACGGCGGTCAACGCCACACCTCCGGAGAGCGACGAGAACTGCTACACCGACGCGCCCGACATTTCACCCGAGGCCAGGAGTAACCGCCGCATCATGGGCGACGCCCTGATTTCCGCCGGCTTCGTCAACTACCCCACGGAGTGGTGGCACTGGTCCTTCGGCGAGCGCTACTGGGCGTTCATCACGCAGGCCCGCTATGCCCGCTACGGCATCGTCGAGGACCTGACGGCCGACATAGAACGAACTTGACCTGCCGCGAACCTTGCCGCCACGGCCGTTGGGGTAGATCGCCCAGCATGTCCCACGGTGTCCCCGTGGACACGATCGGTGAACGCACCACCCGGGTGAGACCGGCGGACGGCGAGAGGCGAGGACGGCGGGCACGCCGGCGACAAGGCGATGAGCGACAGCACAGAAGGCGATACGCGGCAGGACACGGGCAGGTCGGTGCGCCCGCCGTCGGCGGCCGATCTGGTGATTGTTCTGGGCACGCTGGTGGTGCTGATCGGCGGGTCGCTGGCGCTGTTCGGTCTGGACGCGCTCGACGGGCCGATCCAGGTGGCGCTGGTGCTGTGCGCGATGGTCGCGATGCTGGTGGTGCTGAAGAACGGCAACCGCTGGGAGGAGGTCGAGGCCAGCGGGCAGCGCGCGCTGTCGTCGATCACCAGCGCGGTTTTCATCCTGCTGGCGGTGGGCGCCCTGATCGGCACGTGGAACATGTCAGGGACGATCCCGACCCTGGTGTACTACGGGATCCAGGTGCTGTCGCCGGGCTGGTACTACGCCGCCGCCGCGCTGCTCTGCGGCATCGTGGCGATGTCGATCGGCAGCTCGTGGACCACGGCCGCGACGATCGGCGTCGGGCTGGTGGGCATCGCGACCATGCTGGGGGTGTCGGCGCCGATCACCGCCGGCGCGGTGATCTCGGGCGCGTACCTGGGGGACAAACTGTCCCCGTTGTCGGAGACCACGGTGCTGACCGCGCAGATGGTCCGGGTCGACGTCTATGAGCACATCAAGCGGCAGGCCTGGACCTCGATCCCGGCGTTCCTGATCGGCTTCGTGCTGTTCCTGCTGATCGGCTGGGTGTGGGGGCCGGCCGCGACCGACCTGGGCGACACCGGCAGCGAGCTGAACGCTCTGGGCGACATCTACTGGATCACGCCGCTGAACCTGCTGCCGCTGGTGTTGCTGGTCGTGCTGTCGGCGCGCAAGGTGCCGCCGGCGCTGGCGCTGATGGCGGCGGCGGTCTTCGCCGGGATCATGGGGATCCTCACCCAGCCCGCGGTGATCCGCGCGTTCGTCGGCGAGCCCGGGCTGAATCCGGTCGTGGCCGGGATCAAGGCGATCTGGCGGGCGATGGCCAACGGGTACGTGAAGAGCTCCGGCCTGGCGGACGTGGACCGGCTGCTGTCACGCGGTGGGATGGACAGCATGCTGCCGACGCTGTGGCTGATCATCGGCGCGGTCACGTTCGGCACTCTGCTGGAGGAGTTCGGGCTGCTCAACCGGCTGATCGACCCGATGGTGCGGGCGGCCAAGGGCACCGGCCGGCTGTTCGTGGCGGTGTTCGCCAGCGCGTTCGGGCTCAACATCATCGCCGGTGACCAGTACATCGCGCTGGTGCTGCCTGCGCGGGTGTACCGGGCCGAGTTCGCCAAGCGCGGCCTGGCGCCGACGAACCTGTCGCGGCTGACCGCCGACAGCGGCACGGTCACCTCACCGCTGGTGCCGTGGAACTCCTGCGGCGCGTTCATGGGCGCGGTGCTGGGCGTGCCGACGCTGGCCTACCTGCCGTTCTGCTTCTTCAACATCGCCAGTCCACTGCTCAGCGTCGTGTACGGGTTCACCGGCTTCAGGATCGAACACGTACCTCCGGAAGGCCGGCGCGAGGACGGGAGGCCGCACGATGGATGAGACCGCGACGAAGACCGGAGCCACGCGCGCGGTGTCGCTGCCCGTCCTGACCGCGATGGTGGTCGGATCCATGGTCGGCGCCGGGGTGTTCTCTTTGCCGCGCAACTTCGCCCAGGCGACCGGTGTGCTGGGCGCGGTCATCGCCTGGGTGATCGCCGGGGTGGGCATGCTGATGCTGGCCTTCGTGTTCCAGAGCCTGGCGGTGCGCAAGCCCGACCTCAACGCCGGCGTGTACGCCTACGCCAAGGAGGGCTTCGGCCAGTACCCCGGGTTCTTCTCCGCCTTCGGCTACTGGGCCAGTGCCTGCGTCGGCAACGTCACCTACTGGGTGCTGATCAAGTCCACCCTCGGCCTGGTGGTGCCGGCCTTCGGCGAAGGCGCGACGATCGCGGCGGTGGTGATCTCCACGGCCGGAGTGTGGGCCTTCCACTTCGTCATCCTGCGCGGCGTACGGGAGGCGGCCAAGATCAACCAGATCGTCACGGTCGCCAAGCTCATACCGATCCTGCTGTTCGTCGTGATCGTGGCCGTCGCGCTGCGCGCGGACGTCTTCGGCGCGAACCTGTGGGGCGGCACGGGGGACTCCGCCGGGACCTTGTTCGACCAGATCCGGGCGACGATGCTGGTGACCGTCTTCGTGTTCCTGGGCGTGGAAGGGGCCAGCGTCTACTCGCGCTACGCCCGCCGCCGCGCCGACGTCGGCCGGGCCACCGTGCTGGGCTTCCTGGCCGTGCTGGCGCTGTTCGCCTCGGTGAGCATCCTGTCCTACGGCGTGCTGCCCAAGGACGACCTGGCCGGGCTGCGCCAGCCCTCCATGGGCGGTGTGCTGGAGTCCGTCGTCGGCGCCTGGGGCGCGGGGCTCATCGGGGTCGGGCTGATCGTGTCGGTGCTGGGCGCGTACCTGGCCTGGACGCTGATGGCGGCCGAGGTGCTGTTCGTGGCCGCCAAGGACGACGACATGCCGGCCTTCCTCACCCGCGAGAACGACCGGAACACCCCGGTCGCGGCCCTGGTGATGACCAGCGCCCTGATCACCGCCGTGCTGTTCATCACCCTGTTCTCCGACGACGCCTTCACCTTCACCCTGGAGCTGACCAGCGCGTTGTCGCTGATCCCTTATCTGCTGGCGGCCGGGTACGCGCTGCGCCTGACGCTGAGCGGCGAGACGTACGACGCCGAGCCGGGCGGACGGGGCAAGGATCTGGCGGTCGCGGCGCTGGCCACCTTCTACACCGCCTTCCTCATCGTCGCGGCCGGGCTGAAGTTCCTGCTGCTGTCGTGCATCGTCTACGCCCCCGGCACCATCCTGTTCGTCCTCACCCGCAGGGAACGCGGCCTGCGTCCCTTCTCCGGTCCCGAACTGCTCCTGTTCGCCGTCGTCACCGCCGGAGCCCTCCTCGGCATCGCCGGCCTGGTCACCGGCCGCATCACGATCTAGACCCGCCCGCAGCACAGCAAGGAAGGATGAGCGACCGTGACCGATCAGCCCTACGGGGTGCACTCCGAGGTGGGCACCCTGCGCAAGGTCATCGTCCACCGGCCGGACCTGAGCCTGCGCCGGCTCACCCCGTCCAACAACGACGAGCTGCTCTTCGACGACATCCTGTGGGTGGAGCAGGCGCAGGCCGAGCACGACGCCTTCGTGCAGGTGATGCGCGAGCGCGGGATCGAGGTCTACTACCACCACGAGCTGCTCGCCCAGGCCCTGGACGCCGGTTTCGAGGCCAAGCAGCACGCCGTCGAGCACGCCGTCACCCATCTCACCGTCGGCCCGGCCCTCGTGGACAGCGTGCGCGAGACCCTGGCCGGGTGGCGGGGGGACAAGCTGGCCAGGCACCTCATCGGGGGCCTGACCAAGGAGGAGTTCGGGGTGGCGGAGCTGGACGGCCACTCGTTGGTGGCCGCCTCCTGCCACCCGCGCGAGTTCATCCTGCCCGCGCTGCCCAACTCGCTCTACCAGCGCGACCCCGCGGCCTGGCTGTACGGCGGCGTGTCGCTCAACCCGATGTACTTCCACGTCCGGCTGCTGGAGACGATGAACCAGTCCACCATCTACCACCACCATCCCATGTTCGCCGGCGAGGACTTCGCCTACTGGTACCCGTACGCGGGCGAGGACGACCGCTTCGACGAGGAGTCCTACGGCAACGCCGCCATGGAGGGCGGCGACATGATGCCCATCGGCAACGCCACGGTGGCGATCGGGATCAGCGAGCGCACCAACCCGCGCACCATCGAGCACCTGGCCCTGTCGCTCTTCGCCGCGGGGGCCGCCGAGCGGGTGATCGCCATCGAGGTGCCCAAGGCCCGCTCGTACATGCACCTGGACACCGTCTTCACCTTCCTGGACGCCGACAAGGCCAGCGCGTACCCGCCGTTCCTGGAGGCCGCGGTCGCCTTCAGCCTGCGGCCGGGCGACAAGAGCGGCACCCTGGACGTCCACCGGGAGCCGGGCCTGCGCCAGGCCCTTCAGGACGCGCTGCGCATCTCACGCCTGGACATCGTGCCCACGGGCGGCGACGACTACCAGCAGGCCCGCGAGCAATGGGACTCGGGCAACAACTTCTTCGCCCTGGCCCCGGGCGTGGTGGTCGGCTACCACAAGAACCAGTTCACCAACCGCAAGCTGCGCGAGCACGGTGTGGAGGTCATCGAGATCGAGGGCTTCGAACTCGGCAAGGGCCGCGGCGGCACCCACTGCATGACCTGCCCCATCCAACGGGACGCCGTCTGAACGCCGCGGCCGATCATCACGCCGTACGCGCTTCCATCAGGCTTCCGCGGCCTTCCGCGTCAGTGCCGCCTCGCGTTCGAGTGAGATGTCGCGAAGGAGTGCGGTGTCCTGGTAGAACGAGCGCTTCTTGGTGATTTTGCCGTGCACCACGTCGACCAGTTCGAGCACGGTCATCCGCCACGGGTTGCCGTGCAGGTCGGTGCCGCTGTTGGTGGCGACTACGACGACGCGGGCAGGGCCGTCGGCGATGAGTTCGTCGATGGTGATGGCTGAGAGGTCCAGTCCGGTCAGCTCGTGCATTCGGTGCCGGGCCGGGCCGATGGCGGCTCCCCGGTGGACGCCGCTGTCGGGGTGGCCCCAGTTGAGCTCGATCTCCTGCTCGTCGGTCAGCTCCTT